>JAFTVD010000020.1 GCA_017465945.1 Alphaproteobacteria bacterium
ATAATCAACAAACTCAGATGAACCAGCTTCTGCCAATACTTTTGTAATAGCAGCTGTTAATGTTGTTTTACCATGGTCTACGTGACCAATAGTTCCAATGTTGCAGTGTGGCTTACTGCGTTCAAACTTTTCTTTTGCCATCTTAATCTTCTCCTAAAATATAAACAAAAAGATTTTTATTTATCGGTCTCCCGAAATTAAATTTTTGGAACAGTAGCTATATTTCAAGCCACTGTTCCGGTTAAATTAGCTATTTTTAGCTTTAATTGTTTCCGCAATTTCGCGTGGAACTTCAGCATAATGATCGAAAATCATAGTAAACTGTGCACGTCCTTGAGATAAAGAACGAAGAGTATTTACATAACCGAACATATTAGCTAAAGGAACATGAGCATCAACCACACGTGCATTACCACGTTGATCCATACCATTAACCATACCACGACGAGAGTTCAAATCGCCGATAATATCACCCATATATTCTTCAGGGGTAACAACTTCTACTTTCATAATAGGCTCTAAAAGTCTAGCATCAGCTTGACGCATACCATCTCTGAAAGCAGCTCTTGCAGCGATTTCGAAACACATAACGTTTGAGTCAACTTCGTGATAAGCACCATCATACAATGTGCACTTAACACCAGTTACAGGATAACCTGCTAACACACCAGTATCCATTGCAGAACGCAAACCTTTTTCAACACCTGGGATATATTCTTTAGGAACATTACCACCAACAACAGTGTTGTGGAATTCAAATCCATTATAACCTTCCATAGGTTCAAACTTGATTTTAACTTTCGCAAATTGACCAGCACCACCAGACTGTTTCTTGTGAGTATATTCAATATCACAAGGTTTAGTAATAGTCTCGCGATAAGCAACTTGTGGATTACCAACGTTAGCATCAACTTTGAATTCTCTCTTCAAACGATCAACAATAATGTCTAGGTGTAACTCACCCATACCTCTAATGATTGTTTGACCAGAATCAGGATCTGAAGATACTTTAAATGAAGGGTCTTCCATAGCAAGTCTAGCCAAAGCCAAGCCCATTTTTTCAACGTCAGCTTTAGTTTTTGGTTCAACAGCAAGTTCGATAACAGGATCTGGGAACACCATATTTTCTAACACAACAGGGTTAGAACTATCACAAAGAGTATCACCAGTAGTAGTATCTTTCAATCCAGCTAAAGCAACAATATCACCAGCATGAGCTTCTTTTATATCTTCACGCTTATTAGCATGCATCAAAAGCATACGACCGATTCTTTCTTTCTTATCTTTAACTGAGTTATAGATATAAGAACCAGCTGTTAGAGTACCTGAGTAAACACGAGTAAATGTTAAAGAACCAACGAATGGGTCATTCATAATTTTGAATGCCAAAGCAGATAATGGTTCATTATCATCAGCTTTACGTGTAACAACATCTTCACTACCTGGTTTTGTACCTTCAGTTGCAGGCAAATCAAGAGGTGAAGGAAGATAGTCGATAACTGCATCAAGTAATGGTTGAACACCTTTGTTCTTAAATGCTGTTCCGCATAATACTGGAACAAATGCCATAGACAATGTACCTTTACGAATGCACTTTTTCAAAGTTTCAACAGAAATTTCTTTACCTTCAAAATAGTCTTCCATAGCTTGATCATCTTGTTCAACAGCCATTTCAACTAATTTAGAATGATATTCTTCAGCCTTATCTTTTAATTCCGCAGGAATTTCTTTAATTTCGATTGGACTATCAGCTGTACTACCAGTGTAAACGATTGCATTCATGTTAAGCAAATCAATAACACCTGTAAATTCATCTTCAGCACCAATTGGTAATTGTAAAGCTAAAGGTTGAGCACCTAAACGATCAACAATCATATCCAAGCAACGATAGAAGTTAGCACCAATTCTATCCATTTTATTACAAAAACAGATTCTTGGAACACCATACTTATCAGCTTGTCTCCAAACAGGTTCAGATGGAGGTTCAACACCAGCAACTGAGTCAAATACTGTGATTGCACCGTCTAATACGCGTAAAGAACGTTCCACTTCAACAGTAAAATCCACGTGTCCAGGAGTATCAATAATGTTAACACGATGACCTTTCCAGTAACAAGTAGTAGCAGCAGATGTAATAGTAATACCTCTTTCTTGCTCTTGTTCCATCCAGTCCATAGTAGCAGCGCCATCATGTGTCTCACCGATTTTGTGGTTTACACCTGTGTAGAATAAGATACGCTCTGTAGTAGTTGTTTTACCAGCATCAATATGAGCCATGATACCGATATTTCTGTACATTTGTAATGTATGTGTACGAGCCATTGTCTTATGTTTCCTATAATATTAGAACTTGTAATGTGAGAAAGCCTTATTAGCTTCAGCCATTTTGTGAGTATCTTCACGTTTCTTAACGGCAGCACCACGATTAGCAAAAGCATCCAAAAGCTCGTTTGCAAGTTTTTCTGTCATGGTTGTTTCAGAACGCTTTTTAGCAGCTGCAATAATCCAACGGATAGCTAAAGCTTGACGACGGTCTGCTCTAACTTCACATGGAACTTGGTAAGTTGCACCACCAACACGGCGAGAACGAACTTCCACAACAGGTTTAACGTTTTCAATAGCTTCATGGAACACAGCCAAAGCTTCTTGCTTTGATTTTTGAGCCATAATATCAAATGCAGAATAAACAATCTTCTCTGCAACGGCTTTTTTACCTTGTTCCATAACATTGTTAATAAATTTAGCCACAACCTGATCACCATATTTAGCATCAGGAAGTACAATTCTTTTTATAGCACTATGACGACGTGACATCTGGTATTCTCCTATTTAGGTCTCTTAGCGCCGTATAAAGAACGACGTTGACGACGTTTAGCAATTCCTTGAGTATCCAAGGTACCACGAATGATATGATAACGAACACCAGGCAAGTCTTTCACACGGCCTCCTCTAATCAGCACCACTGAGTGTTCTTGAAGATTATGACCTTCACCAGGGATGTAGCTGATTACTTCAGAGCCGTTAGTCAAACGTACACGTGCTACTTTACGCAAAGCTGAGTTTGGTTTTTTAGGGGTTACTGTATAAACCCTTGTACAAACACCTCTTTTTTGTGGACACGCATCGAGAGCTGGGACTTTGTTTCTCTTCTCTTTTGGTGTTCGTGATTTACGAATTAACTGATTAATTGTAGGCATCACAAATTTCCTTAAAAGTTAAATTATTAAAACGACTTGCCTTTAAATTCTCGATTCTCAACAAATCAAACACTTAAACAGTGCTTAACCTATTGATTTATCGCCTTTAAAGACAATACAAACAATAAGGATAGCATACACTACCCCCAAAGTTAGTTGCTCGGAAACTACCATATTTTTTTTTATAGTCAACCCCTATTTTAAACATTTTTTAATTTAAATGTGTTTTAAACCACAACCCCGAATCGCAACTCTACAAAAAAAAGTTGACATATATTCCATTATTTGATACAATAAATCTATAAATTTCGGAGTTAACTATTATGTCAACAAAAGATGAATTACTAAATAAAATAAAAAAAATGCGCACAGCCATCGTTGGTGGTGCTGTTGCCATTAGTTCCGTATCTGTTTCAGAAGCTAGCGCTCAAAATCAAGACCCCCCTCCCCCATTAGATATAAAAACAACCATTGCTAACATGAATAATACAGTATTAACCGATTTTGATGACACGACCCTAAAATTATCTCCTAGCGATTTTGCATCACTTTCTCAAAACATTTCTTTAGAGGAAAAATTAAACTCTCCTGTAACACTTGATGATAAAGTTCAATCTACCATCCCCTCTCGTATTGGTAATTGGAGCCAACATTTTGGAGAAAAATACACCACAACACAAAAAGCCAAAGACATTAGAAAACAAATAAAATCTTCACCCCAACCTCAAAACCCTCATAATGTTATAGACCATAATAAAATAGTAACCATCGATAATAAAGATAGCAAAATGCCAGGAGCTTTAGCATATGTAAACGACACTATCACATTAGTAAACTTCTCTGATGCCGAAAAATCAATAGTTGAAAACAAAACCAATAACTATGCCGAATACATTAAAGGTAACCCTTTTGCCAGATTACAAACTTTTTACCACGAATTAACCCACTTTGTTCATAGTAAATATGACGGTCTTACAGATAGTTTAGAATTAGAAAATAGTATTCGAGGCAATCGTCTAACAGAAACAACCGCCTGTGCCGTCCAATACTTAGCTGCAGCTGAACAATATACTTCCTTAAAAAAACAAGGCATACAACAAGTAGATGTAAACGGAGAACAAAAACCAATAGAACACATCTTAGATATGTATCCAGACTTAAAAGACCACATAATTAAAAATGGGTTTGACGTAAATAACCCTCAAAGCATTCGAAGCGTTGTTGAATTATCATCTTCTTATTGGCATCAATATCGTCAACAAAGATATAATGAAACCGCAAAAATGATGTATCTTACCAACGGCTACAAAGAGGCCTCTCCCAAAGAATCATTTGCATCCCTAAAATATTATTATCAAAAACAAGAAATAATGTATGATGTTATTTCAAAAAATATGCTAGAAGACGTTTACATTGGCAATAACACTAATGTCGATTTAACACATTGTCGCGACCTATTAGACACTATGACCTTAAATGATGCACATCAACTATGCACCCCACCATATGCCTCACCAAATGAAGTTTCCTCAATAGATCAACATCTTGAAGAAAAAGGCCTAAAAACAGACAACCAAAAATCAGAATTTCTCGCTAATTTTTTTGATAACGTAAGCAATCGCAGACACAATAGCGACCCCAAACTAACAGATTTACTATTATCATATAATAACGAAATAACTTATGCCGATGGAATAACTTTAACCTCAAATAATAACGGACAATACATTGCTCAAGATAGTAAAACAGATGCTAAAGCAACCATCTCAAAACTCCCATCTTCAAATACAAACACTTCTCAAAACACACAAAGTTCATCAAATAATTTAGCCTCAAACACTCGTTAACAAAAAAATATAAAAATCTAAAAAAAACTCTTGACTATAAAAACAAATGCTCTAATAATACCCCTCAATGATGCGCTCTTAGCTCAGCAGGATAGAGCAACAGCCTTCTAAGCTGTGGGTCAGAGGTTCGAATCCTCTAGAGCGCGCCAATACCGCAAAGGGGTAGCCAAAGCTACCCCTTTAGTTTTATCCCATATACTAAAAAGGACGGCATTTTCTCAAACACCGTCCTTTACTTAACTCAAATCTTTAATATTAAAATTTCTCTTGCAATTCAAAGAAATAAGCTTTTGGATGTTCACAAACTGGACACAACTCTGGAGCTTTCAAAGACTCAATACGATGACCACAGTTAGCACATTCCCAAATAACCTTTGTTGGACGCTCAAAAACTTTACCTTCTTCTAAAGCTTTCAACAAAGCATTATATCTTTCTTCATGTCCTTGTTCAATCTTTCCAACCAAACGGAACAATGAAGCAATTTTCTTAAAACCTTCTTCATCAGCTTCTTTAGCCATAGTGTCATACATATCTGTCCACTCATAACGTTCACCAGCTGCCGCATCTTTTAAGTTTTCAATAGTAGATGGCATACCATCATGCAAAAGCTTAAACCAAATTTTAGCATGTTCTTTTTCATTATTAGCTGTATCTTCAAACTTTGCAGCAATAATATTATAACCTTCTTTTTTTGCCTTAGAAGCATAATAAGTATATTTATTACGAGCCATAGATTCACCAGCAAAAGCAGCTTGTAAATTAGCTTCTGTTTTAGATCCTTTTAGTTCCATGTTATTTACTCCTATTAGTTAACGTTATTATCAGCAATGTCGACTTGTTTTTCGGCCAATGCGTTTATTTCTGCAACAGTTTTCTTAAAACTTTGCAACTCTTTTCCCTGAAGGTTAACGCCCGTTGCCGCTTTAACCTTTAAAGGGTCAATCTTCTTACCATTTTTAATAATTTCAAAGTGTAAATGAGGACCTGTTGAGCGTCCTGTTGAGCCAACATACCCAATCACTTGTCCTTGTTTCACTCTAACACCAGGTTTAATCCCTTTTGCATAACTATTCATGTGGGCATAACCTGTAGAAAACTCCGAATTATGGCGAATAACTACATATTTACCATAACCACCTGCCCATTCAGCACGTTTAACCACTCCATCACCACTTGCATAAATACGAGACCCTTTAGGTGCTGCATAATCAACACCACTATGTAAAATTCTCTTCTTTAAAATTGGGTGCTTTCTCCAACCATAACGAGAAGAAATACGAGCAGACCTAAACTCCATAGGTTTTCTATCTAAAGTACGTTTTAACACCAACCCATTAGAATTATAATAATCTACACTACCATCTGCTGATTTATATCTATAAAGAGCAATCTTATTACTTCTTCCCAAATCAAGTTCCGCATACAAAATATCACCATTCTTCACAACCCTGCCATCTGGCGACATTTTTCTATCAAATAAAATCTTAAAAGTGTTACCACTTTTTATTTCTGAGCGAAAATCAACTGTATAAGCAAAAATATTAATAAAATTACCAATCACACTTTGCGGAACACCTGCATTTTTCATTGCAACCGCTAAAGATGATGTAATAACCCCCTCAACAAGCTTATTTTCAGATTTTAACTCTAATTCAATAAGCTCTGCCACATATTTTTCATCTTCATCTAATGTTACAACAAATTTTTTACCAACACTTGGCTCTAATACTAATTTATCAACACCTAATAAATCACCATCAGCCTCATCAACTTTTTTAGTAACTTCAATCTTTTGCCCTATTTTTAGCCCTTTAACATTAAAATCAACTTTCTTTAAGGCATTAACAATATCAAGAGCCTCTGCATACTCCATCCCTATATTTTGCAAAATACCAATAAAATTATCACCTTTTTTTACTTCCAAGACTTCAACTTTAACAATAGGCTCAACTTCTTGTACTTCAACTTCCCATTCAGGCGCCAAATTATTAGTTTCAACATTTTCTTCTTCATAAATCTCTGGCACAGAAATAACTTCAGCCATTTCTTCTTTAATAGCTTTTTCCTCAATTACCTCTTCTTCTTGAACAACAATTTCCTCTTCTGTTTCAAAGTTTTTTGTAATAACCAGCACCAAAGCAAAGCTCACCACCATGCTATACAAAAACAACATTACAGCCGAAGCATTAACACCGCTGTTCTTTTTTTCCAAAACTAAATTATCAAGAGAAGCCATAGTTCCTCCAAACATTAAACTCACATAATGATAAAAGAGATGAAAAAAACATAAAAGTCATTTCTTTTTTTATACACACCAATTAAAGTTAAAAAAGTATCTTTATTCTATTAAACAAACCTTAAACATTAGCTTGTACAATAACTTAAATTTATCATACTTTCTTAAAAAAAGGATTAAAAATATGGCAAACTCACAAGCTAATCACATAGACTATACGTTTAAGATGCTATATATTATAGCTATAATTATGGTTGTAGATGGTCATATTGGAAACTTTGATTATTTAAATTTAAACGGCTTATTACGCTACCAAAACTATCACTTGGCACTATTTATGTTTACATCAGGATACTTTTTAAATCTAAATAAAAATTATCAAGAATTCATTGCATCAAAATTTACCAAATTAATCGTCCCACTATACATTTGGAACTTAATATATGGCTTTTTGTGCTATATATTAAATAATCATTTTGGTTTTAATCTAGGGGGAGACTTTAACCTCTATAACATACTTTATGCCCCTCTTACAGATGGACATCAATTCATATACAATATGGCATCTTGGTTTTTAATTCCTCTATTTATCTTACAAATAATAAGTTTTATCATATTAAAACCAATTCCATCATCAAAACTTTCCCTTTCATCTATCATATTTTTTATAATAGCAACAACTCTTGCATGTTTTACAGTTCCTCTTATTCAACAAAATCAGGGAAACAGAAATATCGCATTACTATTTTACAGAACTCTATATTTTCTCCCCTCTTTTAGTCTAGGTTTCTTATATCGCCATTTCTTAAAAAAATACGACACCCTAAACACCCCACTATATTTGTTTATTATACTATCGCTTATCACTTTATTATGTGTAAACTTCCCTAACTATAACCATATTCCAGCATGGTTAGACGCATTATATGAACCAATGATAGTTATATATTTAATATCATTTCTTGCAATTTTGTTTTGGTTAAGAATAGCAAAAACACTATCTTTCCTTGCCAAAGAAAGTAAATCACTAAATTATATCTCAAACCACACATTTGATATCATGATGCACCATTTCGTAGGTTTTATGCTAATAAAAGCAATGCTTTCACCATTTGGCAACAATTTTGATATGTATGCGTTTAAGCATAATATATGGTATTATCACTTTCCAATAGACGAATCTTTATGTGCATGGTTATATATCTTTATAACTATAGTTATAACACTTTTGATAGTATTTACAATTAATCATTTTTATGATAAAATAAAGAAAATATTAAGTAATTAATGTTATATTATTACAAAAGGTTATTTTTAAGGGTTGGGAAATGAAAAGCTGTGAAAAAGGTCGCTCTATGATTGAGATGCTAGGCGTATTAGCAATCGTCGGCGTACTTTCTGTTGGTGGCATCAAAGGATATTCTAGAGCTATGACCAAATTAAAAGCTGACAAAGTTATTTCCCAAATGAACGAAACCGTACTTAATATCAGAACATTATTTATCAACGAAAAAGATTATTCTGGCATTTCAGCAAGATTACTCATAAACGTTAATGCCATACCTACCACCATGTATGATCCATCTAACACTGCATCTAGCATAACACTAAAGAACGCTCTTGGTGGGGAAATACTCATTTTTGCTAGCCAAGATTTAACGGGAAGCAGTAAAGCTTTTGAAGTATATGCAACAGGATTAGATAGAGACACCTGCACAGCAATGGCAGTACTAGATTGGGGTATTAGCACCCAAGGTGCACTAGAAGCAATGTATGTTGGAACAGGTGACGTAACAACTCCACTACTTGTAGATATCCATACACCAACAGATTCTATCCCTGAAAATGGTATATTTACCCCAGGAATGCACGATAACTCTCTCCCAATTAGAGTTACAATGGCACAAGACTTATGCGCTTGCCCTTCAACAAATACATGTGTACTTGGTCTAAAATACACATAATACTTTTTTGGTCTGAATAAACATACACATACCTTCCTCCCGATTATTCAGACCCAAATCCGCCAAACTTACCAACCAACCCAAGTTTGGCGGATTTGTTTTTTAAATAACATTTTTAACGTTTTCTTAAAGCTTAAAACCTATAATATTTATCGAAACAAATAAAAGGAAATACATACATGCGACTAATTATCATTTTATCACTATGCTTATTTATCAGCTCATGCCAAGCAAGTGGCACCAACAAATCTGCATCAATCAGTGCCAATATATTAACTTTGCAATTTTAAGAGAGATAAAATGATAGACTTACACACTCATTCGACTGCATCAGACGGTTTCTTAAATCCCAAAGAATTATTAGACCTAGCATTAAAAACAAAACTAGAAGCTTTAGCCTTAACAGACCATGACGCAGTATCAGGTTTAGAAGAATTACATAAATTTGCAAAAAACAAAAAAATCGAAATTATAAATGGAGCAGAATTATCTGTATATTATCCTAATACAGATATGGAAATATTAGCCCTAAATATTCCCAATAAATCCCTAAACGCATTTAAAGAATATCAAAATAACGAATTAAATCGCCGTAAAAAAATAACCAATAGACGTATACACCTATTACAACTTGCAGGTTTTGACATAACCTACGAAGATGTAGCTTTTGATACCAATAAAATAGAACGCACCCAAATTCGTCGTCCACATTTTGTAGATGTTTTGTTAAAAAAAGGCTATATAAAAACAACCGAAGAAGCATACAAAAAAATATTTGCCAAAGGCGGTCCAGCAAGGGTAGAAAACAAACCTAAATCAGTAAAAGAAGTTATATCATTTATAAAAGATAACGGCGCAAAAGCAATTCTTGCTCATCCAATTCACACTAAAAAAGAAGATAAAAAACTCTATCAAATGATAAAACGTTTAAAATCATATGGCTTAGATGGAATTGAGGTTTTTCATTCATCACACCCCCAAGCTGAACGCATAAAATACCTAAATATTATAAGAGATTTAAACCTAATCACAACCGGCGGATCAGATTATCATGGCGGAACAGCCCACCCTGATAACAAATTGGGAACAGGCAAAAATAATAACCTAAATATCCCTTACTTTGTAGCCAAAGAACTATATCACAAAAAAGCACCGTCTAAATCTTACTATGATGAAATAGAAAAATATTTATAACCCAATATTTACCTATCAATTCCCCCTACTCACCTTCGTCATTGCAAGCCTTCTCCTCTTTCCGTCATTGCGAGAGGCAACGCCTCGAAGCAATCCATATTCCTCATCCTAGATTGCTTCACATTCGTTCGCAATGACATACCACTCTCTCACCCCGTCATTACTCCCCTCATCCTCTCGTCATCCCTCGTTTTGCATAGCAAAACGTCAAGGGATCTCAAGTGCTTTAGCTCTCCCCCAATAAAGGCGGAAAATTTTAGTAGTTAATTGCGGATGTCCCCTAGACGAGCACGAGTGTAGTTAGACCTACTTGATGCGAGCGTATGGGGCTTCCATCCACAAATTAAATGCTAAAATTTTACCCTTTAAAACCGAAAGCCGAAGGCTTTGCCACGGCTTTGATAAAGTGCTGTGCTATGAGTGACGCCACGAGCGTAGTGTACAAAAAAAGGTACATGAGCGAGTGCCGACGCTCATATGACAGTGCTTTAGCAAAGCCCCAAAAGGAGCAATTTTACAATCATGACCGCTAATATACAAAGCCCCCCCTAAAAAAAGTCTTGACTTTGCTAACAACCTAACCTACATTTTTCGCACAAAAATATTATTATAACTTACTAATTTTTATTATATTATGAAAAATATCAAATCTTGGAGATGGTCTAGATTAAATGACCTAAATGCGTTAAAAAGAACATTTTCGCTAACAACCACGCTTTATGTGTTTATGTTAATCGGACTAAATGTTGTCCCTATCTTTCCTTATGAGATAACTCTGGTTTTAAGCCTATTGTGTGTATATAACATTTTAGCACCAGTATGCCTTGCAGATGCCTATATTGAATTTTTCTCAAAAGAAGATGAGAGTAAAACAAAAATCTATGTATATCAAACCAATATCCTTGGTAATAAATATGAACTTCATATTAAGTATCAAGACATTGAAGAAGTTATCTTTATTGATGATTATAGATTTATCACTTCAAACGATAAAGACTGTTGGTTTATTTTTTCAACCAAAGAAACTACTTTATCTACCCCCATCTGGCACTGCTATAAAGACAATACCACAATCAGATTAGGAAAGCTCATCGGAAATATAATCTTTTTAGAAAATAAAAACGACAAAGGTGAATATTGCGTAAATATTCTAAACTCATCAAACCAAATCATAAGCAATAAAGCTAACAAAGTCTTTTTACACCAAAAAGAACTTTTAATCCCAACACATAAAGGAATGTATGAGTTTGATGAAACAGATTTTGTTTTGATAAAACAAGATAACAAGTATCGACTTTTATCTGGCACTTATGCAGTATCTGCAAAATCTACGTCGCCATTTTTCGAAGAAGTGCATTTAACTCCATTAGTCATCAAAGATGAAGATAAAACTGTTGTGCTAACGTGGAATGATAGAAGCCAAAGCTACCATGAATGTTATAGAGGCAAAAACCTACTTGGTTTATCTGATACCATTGTAGAAACTAATTCCTCAACATTCCCCTGTAATGCAAGCATCTACCAAGTAGATAAAAAAAACAATTTCCTAAAAAACATCTATCATGGTGAAATTTTATGGATAAACTTTGAAAAGAAATTCATCCGTTGTTCAACAGAAAAAATCATCAATTTCTAACAAAAAAAGAGCACCTATAACTTTGGGTGCTCTTTTTTTATCTCTTCATAAACTATCGCTCAAACATTTTTTTTATTTTTCCAATAACCGATACATCTTTACCAATACTTTTTAAGTATTCCCTATTTCCTTTAGCCAAAAGTTTTTTTAACCATTTTGAATATATATCATAATACTTGTCCCCTTTTATATCAATTCCACTTTTAGCAAGCAAATATATAATTTCTCTGTTTTCCTTATCTGCATCAGCATCTTTATTTTCTCTTGAAACAGCAAACCATAACGCAGACAACCCAAAATCATTTGTTTTATTTAATTTTGCTTTAGCATTTATAATTTTTTCAACCACACCATAGCTAGCCTTTTCACATGCGATCATCAAAATATTTCTTCCCACCACCCTATTATAATAGTTTACATCTGCCCCATTACTAATAAGTAAATCCACCATATCTTCTCTATTATTATAACAAGCAACACCAAGAACAGACTGACCTGCTAAATTTTTATCGTTAACATTCCCCCCGTTTTCAATTAATTTTTTTGCGACCTCAATATGCCCATATCTAACCGCATATATTAATGCACTATCACCTTGTAAGTTAACTCCGCCTCTTCCTACAAACTTAAAATTAACATTTGCCCCCTTTTTTAGCAAATAATCAACCATTTCTATATTACCAGCTTTAGCCATAATCATCAATGCAGTTTCACCCGTTCTTCCATCCACCGCATTAACATCACATTTTAAAGCCAAAATATATTCTAATTTTTTAATATTAGCGCCCTTTTTCCCCTTTTTTATTTCCCTAAACCAGCTTTCTTCTAATTTTTTATTTTTCATTATGCTCTTCCAAAAATTCTTTTGAATATACTATTTTTTTCAATTATTTTTTTAGGCTCTGGAGCATTCACTACTATTTTGGGCTTTTCATACTCTTTACCCATAACCTCTTTATAAGCTTTCAAAATCATATTTTTACGCTTTGCATTTTCACTTTCCAAAGCTTGACCATCAAATCTATTAACATCAGCACCTGCTTTTATTAATTCTTTTATTATTTCATACTGAGTTTCATCATCACCACCAATATAACCAAATAAAATAACAGGCCTATTAAAACTTACATAATTAACATCTGCCCCTGCATTAATTAACATCTTAACAGCCTCTAAATTACCATTTCTTACAGCCCTCTTTAATGGTGTGCCATCAAGAATACTATCAAAATCAACCCTAACACCTTTTTCAATTAAAAATTGCGCAACATCTAATCTATTATCAGCAATATGATGACAAAGAGGTGTTCCAGAGCTTCCCACCTCACAATCAATATCAGCACCAAATTCATAAAGAACTTCCGCTACTTCTCTATTTTTTGCCAGAGTAATCGGTCTATCAAGCGCTAATTCACAATTTACATCATACCCATCTAATATCAATTTTCGAACTTCATCAGCTGTTTTAGCATAGAAAAAGGACGAACTATAACCACTTTTCCTTCTTTTTGCCCCTTTTGAAACCAAATGTTTAGCAACATCAAAACTTTTGCTAAACATAATAACACTTTCATTATTTCTATCAACCGCATTAATATCCAATTTATTATCGAGCAAATAATCAATTAATTCTTTATTTCCTCCTCTAACAGCATACATAAGAGAAGTTCTTTTATACTTATCTTTTGCATAAATATTCGCACCTTTATCAACCAAATGCTTGAATACTTCCAAATTCCCACATAATCCAGCCCAGCCTAAAACATTACGACCTTTTTCATCCACCGCATTAATATCACATTTTAGCGCTAAAATATAATCAATCTTTTTTATATTACCTTCTTTTATCGCCCTAAATAAACTATCTTCAAGATTTTTATTTGACATATTTTCCTCTACGTTACAACAAAAAAAGACAAGCAAACCTTGCCCAATAATAAAAGTTAGACAAAATCTAACATAAAAACTAAATTATGTCAAATATTTTTTTTATACAATAACTTTCAATACTAAAATATATTACTTTACTTCTTATCTAATCACTTTTCCAAACTCTTATTTTCTACCAATTCATTCCAATATTTATCAAAAACCGCAATAATATCAAAGTTAACAGTATTTAAATGATGATAAATAGATAGATGAAAGGGATTGATTTCGCTATGCCAATCGCACTAGCGCTCATAGGTTTTCAGCCTACCGCCATACTTACATCTTGTTTTCGCTTGTAGTCGAACCCCATCTCTGAAATTTAAATCCTACCCCTCCTCACAACAAAAAAGCCCACCACAAAGGTAGGCTTTTTTTTAATTGGCGGAGATGTAGGGATTCGAACCCCAGGAGGACTTGCGCCCTCGTCTGATTTCAAGTCAGGTGCATTAAACCAGCTCTGCCACATCTCCAACGTGTCAATCAGACAACGAAACAATATTTATGATACATTTTTTAAAAGGTCAAGACTTTTTTTTCAATTTATGCACTTTTTTTTTTATAAAAAAATAATATTGATACATTTTTTATTTTATGATACACTAATATAAACGATTGGGAGGATACATGAAAGTAGTAGATATTACCCCTAAAAACTTATACAAAGTACTAAATGACTTTGAAGCACATAAAAAAAACAATACCCTAACTCCAGAGTTTTGTATTAATGAGATACTTTCTTCCACGAATAATCCCAAAGTAATCCATAATATGTTAACCACAATAAAAGCTCTTCCATTATCAGAACAAGAAAAATATAAAGACACAATACTATCAACTTTTATTTTAAGAGAACAACCAGAAGACGTACAAAAACTTGGCTTAGAACTAGCTAAAGCTCATAATTTTGATAATATTCTATCAAAATTAATGAAACCGCCATATGCCATATATTCTGGCCATAATAAAAAAGCAGACAATTACGAAAATATAATATCAAAATTCGAAGACCAATACGTTTACCCAAATGCAGACAATAATACCTATATCATAAGTAACAAAAATAGAAATGAAGCTCGAGCTTATAATCGAAATTTTATGTTAATAGATTCTCTTAAAGCTCAAGAACTATATCACGCCGCCTTTTATGAGTGTACCAATATGCCCCCACATATAGACTTATCATTATGTGATGAAGTTTGTTTTTTAGAAACCGATTTATTAGACCTAAAAGAATTAAAACTAAAATATGATGTAAGATTAGAACTATTAGGATGTCAAAACTTCCCTCCCCACCTACTACAAAAATGTTCATACATCCAAATAGATAGAAACACTAATATTGAAAATATAACATTAAAAAAAGGTGCAAGTCTATACTTAAGAAATATCACCACTCCCCCAAAATATGTAGATTTATCTAAAGCATCAAAATTCAAATGCGACTGTGAAACAAAACTTGATGAAACAATACTACATTTTTCATCTCCAGCACAATTAATTGATATCAACACTTATAGTGATTACTTTGTAAATATAGGAGACGCACAATCTATCACTTTTGATAAACCAATTTTACCATCCCCCTTTGCATGCCATAATCATTTATCATGCGAGTCTTATGATTTATCTAATTTTGCCTCAATAATCATCCCTCAATATAACTATATATATTTCAAAAAAACAAAAATGCCCCAAAAAATAAATTTCACTCATTGTAAAGAAGTAAAATTTGCAGATGGTTGTGATTTTTCAAAACTAACCTCAATAACCTTTAGCGATAAAGAACAATACGAAAAATCAAAACTAGCTGAATATCTTCCAGATTCTTCAAACATAGAAATTAATTTCACAACAAAAGAAGAACCTAAAAAAACACAATCTACAACTTCTTCAATATTTAAACGTATATTCTCAAGATAAAAAAATGCCCCAACTTTCGTTTAGGGCACTTCTTTTAAGCATAAATACTAAAACTATTTTCTTAATTCTAATATCTTTCCAATCAAAGATGTTGTAGAACTATCATGCACAGCTTTTTGTCCGCCTTCAAGTTCAGGTAAAATCTTCAAAGCTAATTGCTTACCAAGTTCAACACCCCATTGGTCAAAAGAATCAATTTCCCAAATAACCCCTTGAGCATGAACTTTATGTTCATACATAGCAATAATCATACCCAACATAAATGGTGTCAATTTTTTCATAATAAACATATTAGAAGGACGATTCCCATCAAAACTCTTATTAAGTTTTAATTTTTCAATAGTCGCTTCATCTTTACCTTGAGCTCTCAACTCTGCCTCAGCCTCTTCTACTGTTTTACCTTTCATCAAAGCCTCAGCCTGAGCCAAAATATTAGCAAGCAAAATCAAATGATGTTTACCTTTTTCATTATGAGAATTAGCAGGAATAAAGAAGTCAACAGGCACAGGTTCAGTACCTTGGTGCAAAAGTTGGAAGAAAGAGTGTTGAACATCAGTACCAGCACCACCAAACAAAGCAGGACCAGTTGCATAATCGGTAATTTTCTTATTATCCAATCTTACAGATTTACCATTACTTTCCATATCTAATTGTTGTAAATATGCTGGCAAAAACTTCAAATATTGGTCATAAGGAATAACCCCATATCTATGAATATTATAGTAATCATTATACCAAATACCAATTAAAGCCATAATCACTGGAATATTCTCATTAAATGGAGCATTACGATAGTGATTATCCATAGCTTCAGCACCTTTTAATAATTCTTCAAACTTATCATATCCAACAGCCAAAGCAATAGAAAGTCCAATAGCAGACCACAAAGAATAACGTCCACCTACAAAATCCCAAAATTCAAACATATTGTTTGTATCAATACCAAACTCTTTAACCTTTTCAGCATTTGTAGATAGCGCAACAAAGTGGTTTTTAACTGCATCTTCGCCTAATCTCTCTACCAACCATTCTCTACAAGTTCTTGCATTAGTAAGAGTTTCAATCGTAGTAAATGTTTTAGAAGCAACAATAAACAACGTTTCTTCTGCATCAATTTTACTTAACACTTCATGACAAGCAGTACCGTCAATATTAGAAATAAAATAACATTCAATACCCTCAACCCAATATTTTTTAAGCGCAGATGTAACCATATAAGGACCAAGGTCAGAACCACCAATACCAATATTAACAATATTTTTTAGCTTTTTACCTGTTTTGCCTCTAAATTGCCCTTCATGAACAGCCTTAACAAACTCTTTCATTTGTTTTTGAACTCTTAAAATTTCAGGCATAACATCTTTGCCATCAACCATTACAGGCTTAGAAGAAAAATTGCGAAGCGCCGTATGAAGCACTGCTCTATTTTCTGTAACATTAATTTTTTTACCCTCAAACATATCATTAATACGTTCTTTAAGGTTATGTTCATTTGCAAGCTCAATCAAAGCTTCTAAAACTTTTTCATCAAATCTGTTTTTAGAATAATCAAAAATCAAATCTTCATATTCAATAGTATATTTTTTAGCTCTCATATCATCATTTTTAAACAACTCATTCATAGTTGTAGAAGAAAAACGATTATATTCATCCATCAATTTTTGAACAGCCACAGATACAGCCATTTTCATCTCCTATAAATATTTAAACCAAATAATGCCCCCTACATACCTCTTAACCCCAAAAAAGTCAACATTTTCCCCCACTTCTCCCCCAATTTTTAGACTTGACTCCTATTGTTAATACTATTAATATACCCTACAATTTTTAATCACTTTTGGAGAAAACAATGTTATCGGTAATAGAAACACTAAATCAAATATTTATGCAATCATTTGAAAACGCAGGCTATGACAGAGAACTAGGCCGTGTTACAGTTTCTAACCGACCAGACTTATGTCAATTCCAAGTAAATGGTGCTATGGGCGGTGCAAAATTATATCGTAAAGCCCCACTTCAAATTGCAAATGATGTTTTAGCCAACATTCCTCAAAACGATATCATAAAAGACATTAACGTTGTAGCCCCAGGCTTTATTAATATTAATGTTAAAGATGAATTTTTATATACCTATCTTAATGGTATGCTAACTGAAGATAAATGCGGTTTTGAAAATAAAGAAGCACCTCTTACAGTTGTAATAGACTATGGTGGCCCAAACGTTGCCAAACCACTCCACGTTGGGCACTTACGTTCTGCCGTAATTGGTGAGGCCATAAAAAGATTAAACCTATTCTATGGCAACAAAGTAATCGGAGATGCTCACCTTGGTGATTGGGGCTTGCAAATGGGGTTAATCATCCACGAATTAAAACAAAGAGAACCAAACCTTTGCTATTTTGATGAAAACTATCAAGGAGAATATCCAACAACTCCACCTTTCACCCTAAAAGACCTAGAAGAAATTTATCCTTCTGCATCTAAAAAATCTAAAGAAGATGAAGAATATTTGGCTCATGCTCGTCAAGCAACTAAAGAACTTCAAGATGGTAGAACTGGCTATCGTGCTTTATGGAAACATATTCTTGACGTTTCACTTCCTGACCTAAAACAAAACTATTCACGCCTAGATGTTGATTTTGATGTATGGTTCGGAGAAAGTGATGCTGCTCCATATGTTAAAGATATGGTACAGATGATGAAAGATAAAGGCTTTGCTTATATAAGTGACGGAGCTTTAGTTGTAGATGTAAAAGAAGAAACAGATACCGCACCAATTCCACCATGTATCATCTTAAAATCTGATGGTAGTGCAATTTATGAAACAACCGACCTTGCAACTCTTGTTCAAAGACAAAAAGATTATAAACCAGATAGAGTAATCTATGTTGTAGATAAACGTCAAGATTTACACTTTGAAAGAGTTTTCCGTTGTGCCCTCAAAACTGGTATCGTACCAACAAATACCGACCTTTCGTTTGTTGGGTTTGGCACTGTAAATGGAAAAGACGGTAAACCATTCAAAACTCGTTCCGGTGGCACAATGAAGTTATCAGAACTTCTAGATACAGTAGAAGCAAAAGTATCTATCAAAGATAGCGAAAATATGCCACAAGAAGAGCTCAAAAAATTATCAGAAATTATTGCTTTATCTGCAATTAAATATGGTGATTTACAAAACCCATGCGAAAGCAATTACATTTTTGATATAGATAAATTTGCCTCATTTGAAGGAAACACCGGCCCATATATTTTATATACTATGGTTCGTATCAAATCTATTTTATCCAAACTAAACTTAAATACAACAAGCCAAATCACCACATTTAGCTCAAGTACCGAGCGTGATTTAGCTTTAAGCTTAATTAAGTTTAGCCACATCTTAACCGAAACAGTTAAAAAAGATGCTCCTTCAATTTTGTGCCAATACATTTATGAAGTATCAAATAAATTTAATGCCTTCTATCACAATAAAAAGATATTAGCAGAAACAGACCAAAACACACTACAATCTCTTGTTGCTCTAATAACGCTAACCTTAAATATATTAGATACATCAATTAATCTATTGGGCTTTAAAGCACCAGATAAGATGTAAAAAAAAGCCCCAAATTCTGGGGCTTTTTTTTTAACTTACATAAATGCGACCTTTGCCTTATGCTGTAACCAATTAATAACAGACGATGGCAAATACATCAAATCAAAGCGATTGGTAGTAACACCAAATTTCTCTTGCAAAAACTTTGCTTTTTCCTTAGTTACTAACACCCCTTGAGGTACTTTATCCATAATAGAATAACACCAAGAACTCCAAGTAAAGTTTGTAACATTTTCAGAATTATTGTCTTCTAACATCTCTTCCATATGCTTTGTAGATAACCACAACACAAAAGAAGGAATATCTGACTTATAACCACACTTAAGCCCAATAACAATAACTCGCTCTTCTTGCCCATCTCGAAAAGTCGTAACCTCTTCTCCAATCACTTTAAAAAGTTCGCCATCTTTCATCTCAAAAGACGGAACTAACACAAAAGAACAATACTTTTCCATATTTTTCAATAGAAAAACAATCACTTATTTACTGTTAACTCGCTTAAATTCAGCATCAGCAATATACTTCATACCTTCAAAAAAGCCAAGTTTTGTCTGTAAATAAATAGCATTTAACGGATTAACATCTATTCCGTATTCCTTCAAAGCCTTGCAAACTTGTTTAGGAATTTCTTGTCCCTTGCCACTAACCTTAAAAGCTTCATAACATGAGCAAATATAAGTTGCTTCCAAAAGGTTTTCATTGTTATAAGGCTTTTCAAAGCACTCTTCACGAAGGTTCATAATACGATACCAAATATCGCTTACAATCTTACAATTAACCCCAACAATATCAAGAATTTCCATCTCTACACCTGGGTAGCTAATCACAAATTTACGATGTTTTTTAATCATCAATTCCCCACACCACTCCGGCATAGGAAGCAAAATAAAAGAATGTAATTTCATAATAAATATTTTTAATAATTAACAAATTTTTAGTATTTAAGAACCTCAAAATACATTTTTTGCCCATAAAGTCAACAAAAAATTATTTCCCCCTATTTAAATCTAAAAATTGATAGTTATATAAACTAGCGAAAAGTATTAAATTGCTAATAATACTTTAGGACTAAAGTTAATTTTAGTTTGTTAATGGAGTTTAAAACATGAAAAAAATTTGTTTATTAGCTGCAGCAGTATCGGTATTTGCGTTAAATGCTAACGCATCCGATTGGAGAATGAACGACCATTATAGACCATATATTGGTGCTGATTATGTTTATTCTCATGTAAAACATGGAGGCATAGCATCTCGTGCCAAAAAAGATTATAACTCATGGAAAATTAACGCCGGTATGGATATTGCTAAATATACCAGTATCGAAGCCTTTTTCCAACAATCAGGTGAACGTAAAGCTCACCTAGGTACAGATACTCAAAAATCAGAATTCTACGCTTGGGGCCTTGATTTATATGGTAAAATGCCTATCATGTGTTCTGGTTTTAACTTGCTAGGTTCTCTAGGTCTTGCTGATTACAATGCAAAATATAAATTTAATAATGGTACACGAGACAAACAACGCATGGGCTATCGTGCAGGTCTAGGTTTTTCTTATGACTTTTCACACAATGTATCAATGCGTGTAATGGGTAGATATTCATATGTAGGCATGGCAAATTTAAACCACTTAATGGAAATGACAGCCGGTCTTCAATATACATTCTAACCAAACACATCTACCACAAAAAAAGACGAGCATCTCTGCTCGCCTTTTTTTCATAATATTATAAATATTACTCTTCTGCTTCAACGCTTCCAAATTCAGAAACTACATTTTCATCAATTTCCTCATCATCAGCATCATCATCAGCATCAAGCCATGTAACAGAAACAACACTTTCACCTTCTGCTGTTCTAAACAGAATTACACCTTGTGTCTTACGACCTGCAATTCTAATATCTTCAACAGGCATACGGATAAGCTTACCACCATCTGTTACCATCATAATTTGGCTATCATCTTTAATTGGGAATGAGCTTACAACTTCTTTATTACGCTCACTCATTTCCATATTAGCCACACCCTGACCACCACGAGCAGTAATTCTATATTCATAAGCAGAACTTCTCTTACCATAACCCGTAGATGTAACACTCAAGATAAACTCTTCGTTTTCTCTCATTTCCTTAAACAAGCCATAACTAATTTTTGGCTCTTGAGCATTAAATACATTTTCTTCATCTTCTACTTTATACTCAATTTTCTTTAAAGCCGAAGATAGTCTTAAATACTCATCACGTTCATCAGTTGATGCCTTAACGTGTTTTAAGATAGACATAGAGATAACTTCATCACCATCTTGAAGCTTAATACCTCTAACACCAGAGCTGTTACGTCCAACAAACACACGACAATCAGCCACAGCAAACCTATTACATTTACCGCCACGTGCCGCCAACATTACGTCATCATTGTCATCACAAATCGCAACATTAACAAGCTTATCACCTTCATCCAATTTCATAGCAATCTTACCATTAGATTGAACGTTCACAAAATCAAGAAGAGAGTTACGACGAATATTACCTTGTGCTGTTGCAAACATAACAGACATATCTTTGCACTCTTGCTCATTTTCTGGCAATTTCAAGATTGTAGTAATAGTCTCACCTTCTGTTAATGGTAACAAGTTCACAAATGGCTTACCTTTAGAAGTTGGCGAACCAAGAGGAAGTTTATAAACTTTCATCTTATAAACAATACCTTTAGAAGAGAAGAACAACACAGGAGTATGAGTACTTGCCACAAATAAACGTGTAACAAAATCCTCTTCTTTAGTTGTCATACCAGATTTACCTTTACCACCTCTCTTTTGAGCTTTATACGCATTCAAAGGAACACGTTTAATATATCCAGCATCAGTAACAGTAACAACCATTTCTTCTCTTTGGATAAGAGATTCAATATCAGTATCAACCTCAATATCTTCAATTTTTGTGCGTCTTGGATTTGCATATTCAAGCTTAATAGCTTGGAACTCATCTTTCATAATACCTAGCAATTTTTCACGACTAGCTAAAATTGATAAATATTCTTTAATTTCTTCGCCCAAAGCTCTCAATTCATCATGAATTTTATCACGCTCTAAACCTGTTAATCTATGTAATCTCAAATCAAGAATAGCTTTAGCTTGTGCTTCACTTAATTTATAAATACCATTTTCAACATTTCTACCAGGTTCTGCAATAAGCTCAACAAGAGAAGCAACATCCCCCGCCGGCCAATCTCTTGCCATCAAAGCATCTTTAGCAACTTGAGGGTTTTCAGCAGTTTTAATTAACTCAATCACTGGGTCAAGATTTTCAACAGCAATCGCCAAACCTACCAACACATGCGCTCTATCACGAGCTTTGTTAAGTTTATAAACAGTTCTACGACGAATTACTTCTTCTCTAAACTTAACAAAAGCAGATATGATATCCTTTAAGTTCATCATCATAGGACGACCGTTGTTAATCGCAAGCATATTCATACCAAAACTTGTTTGTAGTTGTGTGTATTTATAAAGTTGGTTTAATACCACATCAGCTTGAAATTCTTTCTTAACTTCAACCACAACTCTAACACCCTGA
Organism: Alphaproteobacteria bacterium; assembly: GCA_017465945.1. Classification (GTDB taxonomy): domain Bacteria; phylum Pseudomonadota; class Alphaproteobacteria; order RF32; family CAG-239; genus CAG-267. The sequence continues at coordinate 23,099 of JAFTVD010000020.1, forward strand.
CGGTCAGACTCATCTCTAATATCAGAAATACCTTCAACTCTTTTTTCTTTAACAAGCTCTGCAATCTTTTGTACAAGCATAGCTTTATTAACTTGGTAAGGAATTTCATGAACAATAATCGCTTCTCTATCTTTTCTAATCTCTTCAATAGTGCATTTTGCTCTCATCATCACAGAACCACGACCTGTAAGATATGCATTTTTAGCACCACCATATCCCAAAATTAAACCACCTGTAGGAAAGTCTGGTCCAGGAACAATTTTAATCAAATCTTCAATAGAAATATCTGGATTATCAACATAAGCACGGCACGCATCTAACACTTCACCCAAATTATGAGGAGCAATATTAGTTGCCATACCAACCGCAATACCATTAGTACCATTAACAAGTAAGTTTGGATATCTAGCAGGTAATACTGTTGGTTCTTTTAAAGACTCATCATAGTTTGGCATAAAGTCAACAGTATCACACTCAATATCTTCAATAAGTGAGTGAGCAACTTTAGCAAGTCTAGCCTCAGTATAACGCATAGCTGCAGCAGAGTCACCATCCATAGAACCAAAGTTACCTTGTCCATCAATAAGAGGTAATCTCATAGAGAAAGGCTGAGCCATACGAACCATTGCTTCATAAACAGAGCTATCACCATGAGGGTGATATTTACCCATCACTTCACCAACAATACGTGCAGATTTTTTGAAAGGTTTATTAAAATCATATCCATTTTCATATGCCGCATAAATAATACGACGATGCACAGGTTTCAAACCATCTCTAACATCAGGAAGAGCACGAGACACAATCACACTCATCGCATAGTCAAGATAAGAGCGTCTCATCTCATCAACAATCATTGTGGGCGCAATATTTTCTTTTGTTAAATCAACCGCCACACTACTTTCCAAGTCTTCACTCATAAATTTTACCTCTAAAATAGTTAAAATCTCAAAAATTCATCTAAAAACATACAAAAATTCTAAAAAAAACACAAAAGCCATTTTAAACTTATCCCCATTAAAGCCGATTTTTTTCGTTTTGAGAGGGGGGTAAATTTACTTCAAAGGGAGTGTCGAGATAAAAATCACACTAAAAAAATATAACCTAGCATACCCCAAAAACACACATTGGTCAATATCATTATTCTAAAAAATGCCATAAAATAATTATAACATCCATTTTTCACAATTAACTTGCTTATATCCAAATTCTATGCTACAATACTCTTATATTTTAAACACATAGGAGATAAACTATGTCATCAAATACCATAAAAGCAAAAAAAGAAAATATAGAGCGCTATAAACAATTATACCAAAAATCTAGTTCACGTCGCCGAAACTTTGCTATACTAAAAAACGGCTTAATAAAAAAATATGTTAATGACGAACTAGACCTAAAAGACCGTCAATTAGATAGTATCTTAAAATTAGTAGACCCTAAAACAGATGAAACAGCTATATCTCAAGGTTATTTTCATGCCTGCACTGCTTTTGGAAAAACTTACCTTATGATAGCATTAGCTGAAAGCTATCGCCATATAGAATCAAACAAAAAAATTATAATCTTTGAAGAAAGCGCCAAAGTTCTAGAACAAGTAAAAAAAGATTTTATAGAAAAA
>JAFTVD010000021.1 GCA_017465945.1 Alphaproteobacteria bacterium
GTGCGAACAATCGGGCTTAAAGGTTCGAGCCCGTCTTGTTTCGTAGGGCTCGCTTTTTATAAAAGCTTGCCAACTACACTTCGGGCAAGAAATTGTAAAGTTTGCAAAAACGTCGTTTCGACTATTGCAAACTAACAATATCTGAAAATTCATGGTAAAAACAATTCACTGGATTGTTTTTACTCATAAATTCGTTCGCCCCAGATAATGCTCTAGCTTAATGTTGGGGCTTTTTTTGTGTAATATTGGTAATTGTTTTTTGTTGTAATTGTCTTTTAAGTATGATATTATAGTTTTAGATTAGTTATGATTTTGAGAGATAGTATGAGTAAACCTATTTATGTTTTTGATTTTGATGGGACTTTTTATGAAACCCCAACTACTGATATTCCAAAGTTAGAAGATGCTATTGATTTGGCAATGCTTAGGCTTTTTCGGGATAAATTAGAAAAGGCACCAAATAGGGCTGAAGTTTTAAGAAAACTAGATACTAAATATGAAAAAATGGATAAGCGTGAAGTTTGCGCTAATATTCATAATCAAAATGGGGGGAAAGCCGGAGGAAGAGCAAAATATGTTTCTTCTAGTTTAAAATTTAAGCTAGCGAGTTTTTCGGATTTATTGAGAGGAAGGGTTGGAAAAGGTAGTAAAAGTGAATTGATTGTGGCAAGGTTATTGGCTAAAATGATGGAACCAGATGGTGTGGGTAATCATCGAGTTTCTGGTATGTTAAATTTAGGGTTAGATATTTCTCAAGAAGAAATTGAACATTATTATAAAGAATATGCGACGATTAAGTATAGAAATATTAAGCGTAATAAATTGGTAGAAAAAGTTTTTGATAAAGCCAAAAAAGATGGATGTTTAGTTTTTATTTATACGGATAACTCAAAAAATAATGTATATTCGGGTATGCGTACTTTGGGATATGAAGATAAAGAAGTTTTGAGAGTTTTTGATATGTTTGATTGTGATGGGGGAGCAACAAAGAAAACAAAAAGAGGGGTTGATGCATTTAAATGCCATATAGGAGAATATTGTAGAATGAAAGGTGTAGACTTTGATGTTAAGGATATAATATTTTTTGATGATAATAAAAATATTTGCAATTTTATGCAAAGTCAGGGGATTAGAAGTTTTCATGTTGAGCCTGATGAAGTTAAAGCTGTTAAGGATGTAAGTATAATTAACCGTTCTTTTAATAGATGTAGTGCTTAAAATATTTGCTAATCATTTTTTTATTGACATATAGACAAAAGCGTAGTATGAGAGGAGTGAATTTATAAGATTATTATATTTTTTTATTAATAATTTTTTTTTATATTCATTAGTCTAATTGTTATTATTTTAAAAGTTTTTTTATTTCTTTTATTAAATTATTTTTTATTAAATGGGCAATGTTTTAATTTTGATTAAAACGTTGTAATTTAGAAATTATGAAAATGTTTTTTTTGCAAATTTATTTTGCATATGTGAAAAAATGTTTTAGCAAACAGATTTAATTTGTTTGTTGAGGGGGATGTTTTCAAAATTTGAAAATATTTCCTTTAAATAATTTCTAAATTTTATCAATACTTTTTAGTATTGGTAATCTTTTTAATAGAAATTAATTTGATAAACAGAGATAAAAATACTTTGTAGAATAATAACTTTGGGGCTGATGATAAAAAATGGGTCCCCCCGATGAGGGGGGAGATGGTTCTCCTAAGATGAGAGAAAATAATAGTCCAAAGGTTGAATAATATTTTTTGTTATATTCAATATAATGTATAAAATAAAAAGATATTACTTTGTATTCTAACACCCTAACTAAGGGTGTTTTTTTGTTTTATAATATAGGATAATCTGTTATGGTTGGTTGTGTGTTTGGCTCAATGGCTTCTTTTATGTATTTTAAAGGAATTGATTGAATAATAATTAGTCTGTCATCTAGTTGGTAAATGGTGTTTTCTATTTTATCTTTATAGTCTAATGGGTTCATGTCGGTTGGGTAAACTATTGATGTTTGATTATCTATTAATTTAGGGGCTTGGGTTTTTGTTTGAGGTGAAATTTGTGATGATGTTGTGTTTTGGGTTTGAGTTTTAGGTGGAATTTGATTGATTGTTTCTTCGTTATTGTTTAATAACTGAATATAATTTTTGGGTTGAATAACTTTTATTTCATGTCTCTTGCCATCAGGTGTGGCTCCAGAGCCTATAATTTCTGTTGGTTGATTGGGTTCTGCAATAGTTATGAGTGATGATAAAATTAGTGTTAGCATATATTTCTCCTTTCTTATTTAAATAATATGAGGAAAAATTTTTTAAATATATAAGGCGTTAAATGAGGTAAAAATGATTTTTTTGTCAATATGATTCAACGTGAATCTCTGTAAGGGTTTTTAAAAGATATTTTTTTTAATTTTTTTTCGTTTTTTGTGCATTTTTTGCTTGCATTATTAAAATTTAAATGTTACAAAGGCCAAGCAACAAAAAAGTTAAGGAAGTGTTAACTTTCTTGCGAATCAAATATAACCCATAAGATAGGCTAGTTGTTGCTAAAGCTTGTCGTAATTTTTTAGATGGCAAATTCCATTGTGGAGTTTTTTGCCATTTAGTTATAGGAAAAGTGTTAAAATGATGGATACACAAAATATCAGAATCCGCCTTAAGGCTTTTGATCATCGTTTATTAGACTTGTCTACTAAAGAGATTGTTCACACAGCTAAAAGAACCGGAGCTAATGTTAGAGGACCAATTCCTCTTCCAACTAAAATTGAGAAGTTTACGATTAACCGTTCTCCTCACGTTGATAAAAAATCTCGTGAACAGTTCGAAATCAGAACTCACAAAAGACTTCTTGATATTGTAGATCCTACACCACAAACAGTTGACGCGTTGATGAAATTAGACTTGGCAGCTGGTGTGAATGTAGAAATTAAGTTATAATTTTTAATGTTGGTTTTTGAAAGATAAAATCAACCTATTGAAAAAGGAAAAATAATAATGCGTACTGGTTTAATCGCAAAAAAACTTGGGATGACTAGAATTTTTGAAGCTGATGGAACTCATGTTCCTGTTACAGTTTTGGCTGTTGAAGGCTTAAAAGTTGTTAATGTCAGAACAAATGATAAAAATGGTTACACAGCTGTTCAATTAGGAACAGGAAGTGTAAAAGCAAAGAATGTATCTAAACCATTGAAAGGATATTTCACCAAGGCTAACGTTGAGCCAAAGAAGAAAATGGCTGAATTTAGAGTAAGCGAAGATTGTCTTCTTTCTGTTGGTGATGAATTGTCTGCAGAACATTTTGTTGCTGGTCAATATGTTGATGTTTGTGCAACTTCTATCGGTAAAGGTTTTGCCGGTGTTATGAAACGTCACAACTTCGCAGGTTTAGAAGCAACACACGGTGTGTCTATTTCTCACCGTTCACATGGTTCTACAGGACAAAGACAAGATCCAGGTAAAGTATTTAAAGGTAAGAAAATGGCTGGACATATGGGTGATGAACGTGTTACTGTTCAAAACTTAAAAGTTGTAGCTGTTGATGGAAATCGTGGTTTGATTATGGTTAAAGGTGGCGTTCCTGGTGCTGAAAATGCATGGGTTAGAGTTACTGATGCTATTAAGAAAACTTCAGATGTTAAATTGCCAATGCCTGCAGGTCTTAAAAAGGTTGATGAACCTGTTGCAGTTAAAGCTGAAGAAACAGCTGATAATGCATAAGAGATTAAGGATTTTTGAAAATGAAACAGGACATCTTAAATTTGAATAATGAAAACGTTGGTAGCATTGAGCTTAATGATGCTATTTTTGGATTAGAAGTTCGTGCTGACGTTTTACACCGTGTTGTAAATTGGCAATTAGCTATGCGCCAATGCGGTAATCACCAAACTAAAGGTCGCTCTGATGTTGCTTTGACACCAGCAAAACCATTCAAACAAAAAGGTAGTGGTAACGCTCGTCAAGGTAGCCGTAAGGGTGCTCAATTTAGAAAAGGTGGTATTGTATTTGGTCCAGTTGTAAGAGATCACTCTCATGACTTGACTAAGAAATTTAGAAAATTGGGTCTAAAAATCGCTCTTTCTGCTAAAGCAAAAGAGGGTAACCTTGTTATCGTTGATGAAGCAAAGCTTTCAAATCCTAAAACAAAAGATTTAGTTGCTAAATTAAATACATGTGGTTTGAATAACTGCTTATTTATCGATGGTAAGGAAGTAGACATGAACTTCGCATTAGCAAGCCGTAATATTGTTGGTGTAGATGTATTACCTACAATTGGTGCTAATGTGTACGATATTTTGAAAAAAGAGAAGTTGGTATTAACTAAAGAAGCTGTTGCATGCTTGGAGGAAAGATTACAATGAAAAAATCAGAAAAAACAAACAATGTAACTGCAGCTATGTATGATACATTACTTCGTCCGGTAATTACAGAAAAGTCTATGACATCTTCTGAAAGTGGTAAGGTTGTGTTTACAGTTCCTTTGAACGCTTCTAAAGATGATATTAAAGCAGCTGTTGAAGCTATCTTTAATGTAAAAGTAAAGAAGGTAAATACCGTAAAACAAGCTGGTAAGGTAAAACGCTTTAGAGGTTATGAGGGCGTTCGCTCTGATTACAAAAAGGCAGTTATTACTCTTGCCGAAGGTCAAAATATTGATGTTACAGCAGGAATTTAATCATGGCTTTGAAAACATTTAAGCCCGCTACTCCAGGTCTTCGTCAACTTGTTATTGTTGATAGAAGTGAGCTTTATAAGGGCAAACCTGAAAAGAGTTTGACTGTTGGTCTTACTAAAACTGGTGGGCGTGATAATTTCGGACACGTTACAAGTCGTAAAATCGGTGGCGGTCATAAACGTAAATACCGTGTAATTGACTTCAAACGTAATAAATTTGATTGTGAAGCAACTGTTGAGAGAATCGAATATGATCCAAACCGCACATCTTTCATTGCTTTAATTAGCTATGAAGATGGTGAGAAGGCTTATATTTTGGCTCCTCAAAGATTAAAAGCTGGTGATAAAGTTATCTCTTCTGAGAAAGCTGATATTAAACCAGGTAATGCAATGCCTTTAAAGAGCATGCCAGTTGGTACTATTGTTCACAACGTTGAGTTAAGATCTGGTAAAGGCGGACAATTAGTTCGTTCTGCTGGTTGTTATGCTCAAGTTGTTGGTAAAGATGGTGGATATGCACAACTTAAACTTTCTTCTGGCGAATTAAGAATCGTTAGAGAAGAATGTTTAGCAACTGTTGGTGCTGTTTCTAACCCAGATAACCAAAACGTTTCTTTGGGTAAAGCTGGTCGTGCTAGATGGATGGGTGTTCGTCCAGTAGCTCGTGGTGTTGCTATGAACCCAGTTGATCACCCACATGGTGGTGGTGAAGGCCGTACATCAGGTGGTCGTCATCCAGTTACTCCTTGGGGTAAACCAACTAAGGGTGCTAAAACTCGTTCTAACAAGAAGACAGATCGCTTTATTATGAGATCTCGTCATGAAAACAAGAAGAAATAAGGAGGTAAACAAATGACACGTTCTGTATGGAAAGGACCTTTCGTTGATGGTTATCTTCTTAAGAAAGCTGATGCAGCAAGAGCATCTACTCGTAATGAAGTGATTAAAATTTGGTCTCGTCGTTCAACAATGTTGCCACAATTTGTTGGTTTAACATTTGGCGTTCACAATGGTCATAAATTTATTCCAGTATTAGTTACTGAAGAAATGGTTGGTCATAAATTTGGTGAATTTGCTCCAACACGTACCTTCTATGGTCACGCTGCAGATAAAAAAGTTAAGAGAGGTTAATTATGGGAAAAAGTAAAGACATGAGAAGACTTTCTGACAACCAAGCAATGGCTCAGAATAATTCTATCCGCTCTAGCTCTCGTAAATTGAACCTTGTTGCACAAACAATCAGAGGCTTAAGCGCTGAGAAAGCTGTTGCAGAACTTAGCTTTTCTAAGAAGAGAATTGCAAAGGTTGCATTAGAAGTATTGAAATCTGCTATTGCTAATGCTGAAAACAACCACAAACTTAACATTGATAAGTTAGTAGTTAAAGAAGCATATACTGGTAATGGTATTGTTATGAAACGTATGCATGCACGTGGTCGTGGTAGAGGTGCTAGGGTTTTAAAACCTTTCTCTAAATTGACTATCGTTGTAGCTGAGCGTGGGGAGTAAAATAAATGGGACAGAAAGTAAATCCTATCAGTCTTCGTTTAGGCGTTAACCGCACGTGGGATTCTCGTTGGTATGCTGATGAGGAATTCACAGATTACCTCCACGAAGATTTGAAAATTAGAAAATTTTTGAAAGAAAAATTAGCTCAAGCTGGTATTAGTAAGATTGTTATTGAACGTCCTACTAAAAAAGCAAGAGTTACTATTCATTCAGCAAGACCAGGTGTTGTAATTGGTAAGAAGGGTCAAGACATTGAGTTGTTGAGAAAAGATATTCAAAAGTTGACTGCTTCTGAAGTTCAATTAAACATCATGGAAGTAAGAAAGCCAGAGTTAGACGCTCAGTTAGTTGCTGACAGTGTTGCACAACAATTAGAAAGACGTGTTGCTTTCCGTCGTGCAATGAAGAGAGTTATGCAATCAGCTTTACGTTTGGGTGCTGAAGGTATTAAGGTTGCTTGTTCTGGTCGTTTAGGCGGTGCAGAAATTGCAAGAACAGAATACTATCGTGAAGGACGCGTTCCTTTGCACACACTTCGTGCTGATATTGACTATGCTACTTCAACTGCTCACACCACATATGGTGCTTGTGGCGTTAAGGTTTGGATTTATAAAGGCGAAATAATGTCTCATGATCCAATGGCACAAGACAAGAAATTGGCTGAACAAAAGTAAGAATGAGGTTTTAAAATGTTAAGTCCAAAACGCGTAAAGTTCCGCAAGCAACACAAGGGTCGTATTCACGGCCTTGCTAAAGGCGGTTCTGAATTAAGTTTCGGTTCATTTGGTCTAAAAGCTCTTACACCAGAGCGCGTTACAGCACGCCAAATTGAGGCTGCTCGTCGTGCTATCACTCGTGAAATGAAAAGAGCAGGTAGACTATGGATTAGAATTTTCCCAGATGTTCCTGTGACAGATAAACCTGCAGAGGTTCGTATGGGTAAAGGTAAAGGTGCTGTCGAATTTTGGGTAGCAAGAGTTAAACCTGGTCGTATAATGTTCGAACTTGGCGATGTTGATGAAGAACTCGCTCGCAGAGCATTTGCGTTAGGTGCAGCAAAATTGCCTGTAAAGTGCAAATTTGTTAAACGCTTGAATTCTGATAATGGAGAAGCATAATGGTAAAAATTAAAGATTTGAGAGCTATGAGCATTGATGAATTAGAAGCAAGACTCGTAGAATGCAAGAAAGAGCAATTAAGTTTGCGAATTCAACAAGCTACAGGTCAATTGCAAAATACTTCAGCAATTGCTAAAGTTCGTAAAGAAGTAGCTCAAATCAATACGCTTTTAACAGAGCGTAAGAAGAATAGTTAGGAGAAAAACAGATGCCTAAAAGAATTCTTCAAGGTGTTGTAGTAAGCGCAAAACAGGATAAAACTGTCGTAGTCAGCGTAGAGCGTCAGGTTATGCATCCTGTTTACAAAAAATTCGTGAAGAAAAGTAAGAAATTTGCTGCTCACGATGAGAACAATCAGTGCAAAGAAGGTGATGTGGTTTCTATTGTAGAATCTAGACCATATTCTAAAACCAAGACTTGGACTGTTATTAACAATAATGAAAATGCCTAATTAGGAAGGAATGAATTATGATACAGATGCAAACCAACCTAGATGTTGCAGATAATTCTGGCGCACGTCAGGTGCAGTGCATTAAAGTTCTTGGTGGTTCCAAGAGAATGCATGCTTCAGTCGGTGATGTTATCATCGTTTCTGTTAAAGATGCTATGCCTAAAGGGCGTGTAAAGAAAGGTGATGTTCAACGTGCAGTTATCGTTAGAACATCTAGCGACATCAGACGTAAAGACGGAAGTGTTATCCGTTTTGATAGCAACGCAGCTGTTTTGGTAAACAAAGATGGTGAACCAATTGGTACACGTATTTTTGGACCTGTAACAAGAGAGTTGCGTGCTAAAAAATTCATGAAAATTATTTCTTTAGCGCCGGAGGTTTTGTAATATGAGCAAAATGAAAATCAAAAAAGGTGATAAAGTAATTGTTATCGCAGGAAATGATAAAGGTAAAACTGGTGAAGTTTTAAAAGCTATGCCAAAAGAAGGTAAAGTTGTTGTTCAAGGTGTTAACCTTGTTAAAAGACATTCAAAACCTAGCCAAACAAATCCTGGCGGTATTGTTACTAAAGAAGCAGCAATTCAGGTTTCTAATGTAGCAGCATTAACAGCTGATGGCAAACCTACAAAAGTTGGCTATAAAGTTGTTGATGGCGTTAAAAAACGCGTTGCTCGTAAAACTGGCGAAGTAATCGATAATTAGGAGATAATTTGATGACAAACTTTGAACAATTATATAATGATGTCATTAAGAAGGCTCTTGTGGAAAAATTCGGTTACAAGAACCCACATGAGATTCCTAAGTTGACAAAGATTGTCCTAAATATGGGCGTTGGTGACGCTATTATGGACAAGAAAAAATTGAATAACGCTGTAGAAGAGATGGCTATGATTGCTGGTCAAAAACCAGTTGTTACAGAAGCTAGAAAATCTATTGCTACTTTCAAATTAAGAGAAGGTATGCCAATTGGATGTAAAGTTACTCTTCGTTCAGATAGAATGTATGAATTCTTAGAGCGTTTAATCAATATGGCACTTCCACGTATCAGAGATTTCCACGGTATTAGTGGTAAGAACTTTGATGGAAGAGGAAACTTTGCTTTTGGCATTAAAGAGCAAATTATTTTCCCTGAAATTAACTATGAAAAAGTTGATCAAGTAAGAGGTATGGATATTGTTATTTGTACATCTGCTAAGACTGATGAAGAAGCTAAGTTTCTTTTGACATCTTTCAACTTACCATATAAGAAATAAGCGGAGATTTTACTATGTCAAAAACAAGTTCAGTATATAGAAACTTGAAGCGCGTAAAGTTAGTTGCAAAATATGCAAACGTACGTGCAAAGTTAAAAGCCATTGTCGATGATAAGAATGCTCCTGAAGAAGAAAGATTTCAGGCTACTTTGAAATTGGCAGCGTTACCTCGTAACTCTTCTAAGGTTAGAGTTAGAAACCGTTGTAAGGTTACAGGACGTTCACGTAGTTACAATAGAAAATTCGGTGTTAGCCGTGTTGAATTAAGAGACATGGCAAGCTTCGGCGAGATACCGGGTTTGGTAAAATCAAGCTGGTAAGGAGATGATATTATGTCTATGACTGATCCTTTGGGCGATATGCTCACACGCATTAGAAACGCACAAAGAGCGAAGAAAAGTGATGTTGTATCACCTGCGTCTCGCTTGCGTGAAAATGTATTGGAAGTTTTGAAGAGAGAAGGTTACATTTCTGGTTATGAAAAAGTAAATGTACGTTCTGGTATTGATGAACTTCATATTCAATTAAAGTACCATGAAGGTACTGGTGTAATTACTGAAATTTACCGCGTGTCTACTCCAGGCCGTCGTGTATATTCCAGTGTTCGTGACTTGCCAAGAGTTTATAATGGTCTCGGTATTTCTATCGTTTCTACTCCTAAAGGTGTTATGAGCGATAACGAGGCTAGAAAAGCTAATGTTGGCGGCGAAATTTTGTGTCAAGTTTTCTAGGGAGATAACGGATGTCAAGAGTAGGTAAATATCCGGTAATTATCCCGGAAGGTGTTAACGCTTCTGTTAATGGAAATGTTGTTAACGTAAAAGGAAAATTAGGTGAATTAAGTTTTGCTTTCAATGACGCTTATGTAAGTGTTGAATTAAATGATGGTAAAATTGTTGTAACACCTCATTCTGAAAGTCGTACAGCAAGAACATTATGGGGTACAACTCGTGCACAAATTAACTCAATCGTTAAAGGTGTAAGTGTTGGTTATACAAAAAGCATTGAATTGTTCGGCGTGGGCTACAAAGCTCGTATGGACGGTAAAAATGTTGTATTAAGCTTAGGCTTTTCTCATGATGTACCATTTGAAACTCCAAAAGGCATTACTATTGCTTGTGAAAGCCCTACAGTATTAAAAGTAAGTGGTGTTGACAAACAATTAGTAGGTCAAGTTGCGGCTGAAATTCGTAAATATAGAAAACCAGAACCTTACAAAGGTAAAGGTATCCGTATTGACAACGAATATGTACGTCGTAAAGAAGGTAAGAAGAAATAGGATGTAAAGCAATGAATACACCAAGAAAATTATATGAAAAAAGAAGAGCTCGTGTAAGAACGGCTTTGAAGGCTGCTGCTAATGGAAAGATGAGATTATCTGTATTTCGCAGTGGTAAACATATCTATGCTCAAGTTATAGATGATGTTAAAGGTGCAACAGTTGCTTCTGCTTCTACTTTGGATAAAGAAGTAAGAGCTAACATTACTAAGACTTCAAATATTGAAGCTGCTCAGTATGTTGGTAAAGTTGTTGCTGAGCGCGCCGTTAAAAATGGCGTTAGCGAAGTTGTGTTTGACCGTGGCGGTTATGTATATCATGGCCGTGTGAAGGCTTTAGCAGATTCTGCTCGTGAAGCCGGATTGAAATTTTAGGAGGTTATCATGGCACAATCTTTAGATCGTCATAATAAGGCAGAAAAGAAAGAAGATTTGGTTGAGAAACTCGTTTTCGTAAACCGCGTAGCAAAAACCGTAAAAGGTGGACGTACAATGTCTTTTGCTGCTTTGGTAGTTGTTGGTGACCAAAAAGGTCGTATCGGATTTGGTTCTGGTAAGGCTGCTGAAGTTCCTGAAGCTATTGTTAAAGCTACTAACGAAGCTAAAAAGAACATGGTTCGTATTCCACTTCGTGAAGGTAGAACTCTTCACCACGATATTACAGGTCGTTTTGGCGCTGGTAAAGTGGTATTAAGAAGTGCTCCTGCCGGTACTGGTGTGATTGCCGGTGGTCCTATGCGTGCAGTATTTGAAGTATTGGGCGTTCAGGACGTTGTTGCGAAATCATTAGGTTCTAACAATCCTTACAATATGATTAAAGCTACTTTTGTTGCTTTACAATCTATCAACAGCCCACGTATGGTTGCTGCTAAACGTGGTAAAAAAGTTGGTGATATTGTAAGTCGTCGTGAGAACACTTCTAACGTTAAGATGGAAAAAGAGGAGGCTTAATCATGGCTAGTAAAAAGACTGTTAAGGTTACTCAAGTAAAGAGTTCCATCGGGCACACTAAAGATCAAATTGCGACTTTAAAGGGCCTTAAATTAAACAAAGTTGGTAGAACTTCTGAATTGGAAGATACATCAGCTGTTAGAGGTATGATTAGAAAGGTAGCTCACCTCGTTAAAGTTGAAGAATAATTGCTTTTGAGGGTTAGGGGTAAAGTTTTATTTACCCCAAGCCCGGAAGTATGTTCGGGCGACCTTGAAGTAAATTGATTTAACATTAACAAGAGTTATTTTATAAAGGTGAAGAAAATGAAACTTAATGAATTAAGAGATAACGAAGGCGCTACAAAGAACCGCATCCGCGTTGGTCGTGGTATTGGTTCTGGTAAAGGTAAAACTGGTGGTCGTGGCGTTAAGGGTCAAAAATCTCGTTCTGGTGTTTCTATTAATGGTTTTGAAGGCGGTCAAATGCCTATTTACCGTAGATTGCCAAAACGTGGTTTCAAAAACCCATTTGCAAAGACATTTGCAGTTGTTAACTTGGATACAATCCAAAAGGCAATTGATGCTGGTAAATTGAATGCAAATGAAATTACAGAAGATAGCTTGATTGCTTCTAATGTTATTTCTAAAAAATTAGATGGCGTTCGTTTGCTTGCACGTGGTGCTTTAACTGTTGCTGTTAACATTACTGTTAATTCTGCTTCTAAAGCAGCTGTTGAAGCTGTTGAAAAAGCAGGTGGTAAAGTTACTGTTAACGCATAATTAGGAGCGCTGATGCTATTGAAAAAGGTAGGCGTAATAGTCTACCTTTTTTTGTTTAATGCTGGTATAGTATATTTAGCTTGCAAGTTTTTTAATAGTGTGGTAGTTCAAGTAAAGTTCGTTTTATCATGATGGTATAAAAAAAGAAGAATAAAAAGAGAAAGTTTATGTTAACTAAAATTATAAATATTGAAGATGTATCTGTTGAAAATAAAAATATTGGGGGAGGAAAGTTTGCTGGACTTGTTGAACTTAGAACATTAGTAGATAAATATAATAAAGAATTTGGTTTGAGGATTAATGTTCCTAAAAGTTTTTGTATTCCTGTTAAATTTTTTGATGAATATGAGAAATCAGGTAAAGTTAGTGAAGAGCTTGTTAATGAGGCAATGTGTTGTTTGGTTGGTTTAGGTGGAAATGTTGCTGTTAGGTCTTCTTGTGATGTTGAGGATAAAGGAGGAAAAACTTATTCGGGGGAATTTGAAACAGTATTAAATGTTAAAAATAAAAAAGAAATGAGAGATGCTTTAGAACAAGTTTATGCTTCAGCAAAAAGAATTGAAGGGGCTAAAATGGGAATTATTATTCAGCCAATGATTGAGAAACCTTTGATGGCTGGAGTTGTGTATAGTGAGACATGGTATAGCGATCCTTTTGTGGTATTAAATTATGTTGAAAATAAATTAGCAAATGAGTTGGTTTCTCGGGGAGGAAGTGATGGAAAATTATTTGCGGTAGGCAAAATTTTAACAGATGAAAAACATGATATGATAAGGCTTAATCTAAAAACACTTGATGATTTGAGATATAATATGGTGTTTTATAGAAATGTATCTGTTAATTCTCCTGAAAAAGTAACAGATATTGATAGAAATGAATATAAGAGGCAGTTTTTTATGGCTTCTCTTGCAATGCAATTGGAACAAGATTTAGGATATCCTATTGATATGGAGTTTGCAATATCTCAAAAAGGAGAAATTAATATTTTACAACAAAGACCATATATTTTGCCCAAAATGTTTGAAAGGAAAATTGATGCAAATATAACAACTTATTTTTCTTTGGATAAATATATAATTGAAGGAAAGGTTGGTTTTGTTAAAGATATTAGAGAATTTGGTTGTAAAAAAGATTATGAAGTTAATATATGGAAAAAAGATGAAAGTGTTAGAATATTTACTAATCAGTCTATTGGAAATAGAATAGCTTTTATGGGATTTAGGGATAGTTCTCCTTTTGCGGTAGAATATAATCATTGTGGTAACATGAAAAGAGAAAATCTTGATTTTAGAGAGATGGAAATTTTTGGAAGAGTAAAAGATTTTGAGCATATTAAAGAAGGCGATTACATAAAAATTAATCTTATAACAGGGGAAATGCGCCATCTTGCTCAAAAAGATAAGGAAATTATCGATTTGTTTATGTTAAAAAAAGAAAGGTAGTTTTTTATTAAAAGGTAGTAAATATTATATTTTTTTAGATGAAAAAAAGTTGAAAGTATTGAACATCTTGATATGATATAATTGATATTAATTTTATGAGGTATGCGTGCATGTTAATTAGCAAAATTTTAGAAAGCGATATAAATGATGTGGCAGAACTATCATATATGGTTGGGAAAATGCATGATGATGCATTGCCAGAATATTTTAATAAGACAACTAAAACAGAGCATTTAAGAATTATTGAAAATATGGTAAAAGATGAAAATGCTCAAATTTTAGTTGCGAAAATTAAAGAGCAAGTTGTTGGTTTTGCGTGTTTATGTGTACAGAAAAATGAACGTAAAGGATATAAGGTTAATAAGATTGGATACATTTATAACTTTGGGGTTGATGAAAGCTTTAGGCGGAAAGGTATTGGTAAAAAATTAGTTGAAAGTGCAATAGATTATTTTAAAGATAGTGGATGTGAAGCGGTTGATTTAAACGTATTTATCTTTAATAAAGGTGCTTTAGAATTTTATAAAAGTTTAGGATTTTGCGAAATTGATGTTAATTTAAGAAAGATGTTATAAATGTTGATTAATAAAGCTTTTGATTTTATGAAAGAATGTCTTGAAAAAGATAATTCAGGGCATGGTGTAGAGCATATGAAAAGAGTGGTAAAAAATGCTGAAATGATACTTGATGAGGAGAAAAATGCAGATAAAGAAGTGGTAATGTTATCAGCTATTTTGCATGATGTAGATGATTATAAATTAGGGGGAAATGGGGGGAATTTAGAGAGATTTTTTAATGAAAATGATGTTGATGAGGTGATAAGGGGGAAAGTTAAAAATGTTATTGAAAATATTAGTTTTAGTAAAAGTGGTGAAAATCCAGAATTTAGTTTGTTAGAACAAAAAATAGTTTCTGATGCTGATAAGCTTGATGCAATGGGGGCGATTGGGGTTTGTCGGACGATAATGTATTCTGTTGCAACAAATAGAGCTTTGTTTTGTGATGATGAGTTGCCGATAGAAGGTTTAAGTAAGGAAGAATATAAAAACAAAGATAGAAAAGGTAATCATTCAATTAATCATTTTTTTGATAAATTATTGAAATTAAAAGGTGCTATGCAGACAAATGCAGGGAAAATTGAAGCAGAAAAAAGGCATAAATTTATGGTTATGTTTTTAAAAGAGTTTTTTGATGAGGTTGGTGCTTCTAGTAAATGGGGTGAAATTTTAAATAATTTTGACAAAAAATAAATTTTAAAGTCGATTTTGTTTGACTAGAGGGTAATTTTGTGGTATATTTGTAGTGTTTACAAAATTATTATCTCTATAGATATGAAGAATCGTTCTTGGCTTTTAGCTTAGGGTGTTTGTTTGTCTTGAAAGTGATGTTTTGTAGGCCGTCAATGGGAAAATCTTGTTGATGTAAATTTATTTATTTAATCTTTTTTAAGTTTTATGAAAAATTTAATCATGAAAATGGCAAAAGCCGTTGCCCCAGGTTGGGTTGTAGAAAACAAAACTATTAAGACTAAAGCTTCATCTTGGATTTGGGTGCTTGACAACTTCGACAAGGAACTTAAGATCCTGACGAAGAAGGACTTTGATCCAACATTCATCAAGGCTCGTCGCTGGAGCTTAAAGATGAAGTGTTATCTCATTGAAAAGGGTGTTCCTACTCTATTAGATGAGATGAACTCGGGTGAGGAGATATCCATGCTTGTTCAACATGCTGAAGTATTTAGCGCTGAACAGATTGTTTCTGCGTTAAGAGTTTGCACACCTCCTACGAAAAAGCTCAAAGAGCTTATTAATGTGCTTATTGACGAAGAGCAGTTAGGTAAGCTTCTTAGTATCATCGAGCTTATGCCTCAGGCATTCAATGATTTGAAGGCTTATGAGCTTTTTGATTTGAAGTCTGAGAGAGAGAATCCTGGACTTGTAGAAAACAAGTGGGATATTGCAAAAGCTCTTGCAACTCAAAAGCCTGAAAAGTGGGTGCTTCCTTTTATGTGTTTGCTCAAGAATATCGCAAAAGATAGAATGGGTGATACAGGAGAGAGAATTTTGACTTTCTTTGTAGGGCTTGCTATTAAGCACAAGCTCAACATTTCGGAAATGATGTCTTATCTTTATGATGTTTACCCTAATCTTTATGTAAAGGTACGCATGAATATGGTGAGATACGACAGCGTTGTTCCATTTGTGAGAGTGATGCTTCCTCGATTGTCTAGTAATCTTTCTATGGCTTTGATAACATTGGATACTTACGATATGTGCGAATGCCATAAGGGTGATGCTATTGAGGCTTGGTTTTGGCTTAAAATAGCATGCGATCATCTTTATGAAAAGGGCGTACAAAATGTTATTGCAGATGTACTATCTGACATAGCGAAGTTAGATTCAAAGAAAGAGCTTTATTGCTGCCAAAGCATGGTAAGTTGTGTTTCAACGCCTAAGCTTGCTTATGCTTTGTTGAACCATGTTGAGGATGAAGACGACAAGCGTGTGCTTTACGATAGAATTCTCAATATTGAGGAGACAAACGAAGTCGCTAGTCGTGCATTCTTAAACCTCTATCCATTTAAGGAGATGAATTCTTCTCAGATTGAAAAAGGCGTGAAAATCCTTGTTGATAAGAACGCTTTTCCTGTCGAAAGACTGGGGGAACTTCATGAAAGCTGGAAAGATGTTGTTACCAATATGATGGAAACACGCTCTCAGGTGCTTATTTTGAAGAGAGAAAAAGCTTCTGAGTGGAGCAACCTTTTTTCTTTGGGAAGGCTTACTCCTGAAGCAGAATGTGTGATGCTTTCAGCTCATTGTAGTCGAGCAATGGAAAAAGTTAACTACATTGAGACTTACAAGTTGGCGGATTCTTCATTTAAGTATTTGCTTGAGATGAAGCCTTCTAGTAGAAGTAATGGTGTTAATTATGTTACATCCTACGTTCGTAAGTGGGATTTGACAGAGGAGCAGTACTTGTTGATCTTGCAAAGCCAGTATGCCGATATGGCTCCATATTGGAAGTCACTTGTGAAGCACTAAGAACGATTGATTAAGAAGGGTGGTGGTTTTACCACCCTTCTTTTTTATTGGGATATTGGAAGGTAAATTGAAAATGTGGTGATATTATTTTCAGATTGTACAGTCATATTACCACGATGTCTTTTAATTATTTGTGAAACAATAGCAAGTCCTAAACCTGTTCCTTTAATGTTTTGGTTTTTGTGAGATTGAAGACGATAAAAACGTTCGGTTAGGCGCTCTAAATCTTCTTTTGGGATGGTTGTTGAATTGTTTTCTATATCTATTCTTATGGCGTCTCCCTCTTTTATATCATAATAGCGATGAGGTGGAATTGCATTTACTTTTTGAGTCTGTATAGAAATTTGTGTTGATGGAAACGCATATTTGGTAGCATTATCCATTAGGTTTTGTAGAACTTGGGTAATTTGGTGTTGGTCTGCGGTTATTTGAGAAGTTCTTGCTAATTTAGTTTTTATAGTTAAATCTTTTTCTTTTAATTTTAGTTCAAGAGCTGATTTTATTTCTTTTATTAGGTTATTTACATTGATTTTATCTGTTGGAGGGGTGTCTACAGTTAATTCAATTTTGGATAAAGATAGAAGGTTTTCAATTAGTGAAGACATGAAAAAAGTTTGTTCTTGCATGATATGAAGAAATTTTTCACGAGCCACTTCGTCATCTTTGGCAGAGGTTTGAAGAGTTTCAATAAAACCAGATATTACAGATAAGGGTGTTCTTAATTCGTGTGAAGCATTGGCTACAAAGTCTTGATGTAACTTTTCTAATTGCAAGGCTTTGGTTAAATCATAAAAAGAAACAACAGCAACGATATCTCCTTTGGCAAACCAAGGAAGAGTACTAATTTGAATATAAAATTTGGGTTTGTTTTTTACATTTGCTAGTGGGATTGTTAAATCTTCTTTACGGCTTAAACCATCAAGAATTTTGGAAAGAGATATTTTAAATTTATCATTATTGATGATTGTTGTAAAATCTACGCCATTTATGTCTTCTTGAAAGAGAGTTCTTGCGGATAAATTTGCTCCAATTATTAAGCCAAGTTTTGATACCATGAATAATGGATAAGGTAGGGTATCTAAAACAGCGGCATCTGAAAGAGTTCTGTTTTCTAGTGTTTCGGCTTTTGTTGACCAGAATTTGTGCATAGAGTTAATGGCGGTGATTAGGTTTTTGGTTTCTTTTTCTGTAATGTTGTTTAATAACTCTTCTTCTGTAGCGCCGGATGATAATTTAGAGATATATTTTTTTATTTGTTGTAATTCTGATGAAATCGGCATTAAAAATATTACATTGAAGAAAAGAATAGATATGTATGAATATATTGCAAGTGGAATGCTTAATACATCAAAAATGGCTAAAAGTAAAAAAATAGAGCCAGCAGGAAATGATAGTATTAAAACTCGTGTAGCAAAACCGGAGTTTTTATCAATTCCTAGTAATTCTTCATCATTTAACATTTGAATATCTCTAAAATTTTTGTAGACTGAATTGGTTGGTCTTAGTATATTATGCACTAAGTTTAGAATTGGTTAATTTATAGAGCTTTTATGGAAAAATGAAATGATTGAAGATGTGATTGATAATAATGAAAAAATAGAAAATAAGATAGCTCTAAAAAGTTCTGAAAGAGCAACGTTTAAGGATACGGAAAATATAAAAACAACTCCTGCGATGGATAGGTTTTTAGAATTAAAAAGAGAACATCCAGAATATTTGTTATTTTATAGGATGGGGGATTTTTATGAATTGTTTTTTGAAGATGCGGTAGTAGTATCTGAAGCGATAGGTTTAACCCTTACAACAAGAAGTAAGTTAGGGGATAAAGAAATTCCTATGTGTGGTGTTCCTTTTCATGCGTATGAAATATATCTAGCTAGACTTATCAAACAAGGATTTAAGGTTGCTATTGCGGAACAAACAGAAGATCCGAAAGAAGCAAAAAAAAGAAAGGGTGCTAGCGCTGTTGTTAGACGTGATGTTGTTAGACTTGTAACATCTGGTACAGTTACAGAAGAAAACCTTTTAGATGCAAAAAGAAATAATTTTATTGTATCTAGTTTTGTTAGAGAAAAAGAGATAGGTGTTGCATGGGTAGATATTTCTACAGGTGCTTTTTTTATGCAAAGGACTGAAGTTGGACGACAAAAAACTGTAGAAGTTTTAGCGACAGCTTTGGCTAGATTTGATGTTAAAGAAGTTTTGTTTGAAGATGGTTTACTTGAAAAACCAGAGTTTTTCCCGTTGTTTGGTGAATATAGAGATAAATTATCAATAAGGTCAAAGGCGCTTTATAATATTCATAGTGCTGAAAATGTTTTGCTTAAAGCTTATAAAGTTAAGACAATGCAGTCGTTTGGTGATTTTTCAAAAGCAGAATTGATTGCGGCAGGTGTTTTGTTTGAATATATTGAAACAACACAAAAAGGTAAGCTTCCTCTTATACAATTACCTAAACATGTTGTTGGTAGTAATATTATGGAAGTGGATGGACCAACAAGAAGAAGCTTGGAGTTAATAGAGCCTACAACCGAAAAAGGTATTAGTTTATTAAAAGTTATTGATAGAACAATAACTCCAGCTGGGGGACGATTGTTGGCTGAAAGACTTGCTATGCCAATTATGGATATTGAGGAGATAAATAATAGGCTTGATTGTGTGTCGTTCTTTTTAGATAATCCAA
Source organism: Alphaproteobacteria bacterium (assembly GCA_017465945.1). Taxonomy (GTDB): domain Bacteria; phylum Pseudomonadota; class Alphaproteobacteria; order RF32; family CAG-239; genus CAG-267. Next base: position 19,154 of record JAFTVD010000021.1, read on the forward strand.
ATGTTAGAAATGAAGTTAGGAAAGCTTTAAAACGTTGTTTTGATGCAGAAAGATCTATTGGAAGATTAAGCCTTGAACGTGGTAGTCCAAGAGATTTGTATGAGCTTGCTTATTCGTTGAAGGTTATTCCTAGGGTAAAAGAAGCAATTATTGGTTTTAAAACTTATCAAAAAGATAGTGTTTATGCTCATACACCTTTGTATTTGTTTGACAAGGTTAATGGTTTTGGTAATCACTCTGAATTAGTATTTGAAGTGCTTAACTTGTTTGTAAATGATGTTAATGCTTTACCAAAGATTGCGAGAAATGGTGGATTTATAAAAAATGGTGTAAATGCAACGCTAGATTATTTGCATGATATTAAAAATTTGTGTGAACCAAAATGTGAGGAATTACGTAAAAAGTATGTGGATATAACAGGAGTTAGTTCTTTAAAGATAAAGAATAATTCTGTTATTGGGTATTATGTTGAAGTTCCATCTAAAAATGCTAGTGCGCTATTAGAGAATGGTATGTTTATTCATAGACAGTCAGTTTTAAATGCCGTAAGATTTACAACAGAAGAGTTGATGAAATTAGAAAACGAAGTGATGTCTGCTGATGAAGAAGCATTAAAAATAGAACTTGAAATTTTTGATAAGTTAAGAGAATTTGCTTTAGGGCAGGCTGCTGAAATTGCTAAATCTGTTCAGATATTGGCAGAAATTGATGTGGCATCATCTTTGGCAGAGCTTGCATTAGAATATGATTATGCTAGACCGATTGTTGATGATAGTCTTGATTTTGATGTAATAGATGGCAGACATCCTGTTGTTGAAGTAGCTATGAAACTTGCTGGTAATGGTAGTTTTGTAGGAAATGATTGTAAGCTTAATTATAATGATGATAGAATTTGGCTTTTAACTGGTCCTAATATGGCAGGTAAATCAACCTTTTTAAGACAAAATGCTTTGATTGCAATTTTGGCACAGATGGGAAGTTTTGTGCCAGCTAAAAGTGCAAAAATTGGTGTGATTGATAAAGTATTTTCTAGGGTTGGTGCTAGTGATGATTTGGCTAGAGGACGTTCTACTTTTATGGTGGAAATGGTAGAAACTGCTGCAATTTTGAATAGAGCTGGTGAACGTTCGTTTGTGATACTAGATGAAATTGGACGAGGAACTGCAACATTTGATGGTTTATCTATTGCTTGGGCTGTGGTTGAGCAATTATCTGAAATTAATAAATGTAGAACAATTTTTGCAACTCACTATCATGAACTAGTTAAATTAAAAGACAGACTTGATGCAATTAGTTTGAGATGTATGAAAATAAAAGAATATGAAGGTGATGTTATTTTTATGCATGAAGTAATTAGTGGGGCGGCAGATAGGTCTTATGGTATTCATGTGGCAAAATTGGCAGGACTTCCTAAACTTACAATAAATAGAGCTGAACAAGTTTTAAAACTTTTGGAAAATGAAAAACAAAATAAGGTGATGAGTTCGGTTGAGGTTGATTTACCTTTGTTTGCTGTTTTGCAAGAAAAAGAAGAACAAGTTGAAGAGGTTAGTCCTGTGGTTGAAGAACTATCGATGATTGATGTAGATAGTTTAAGCCCAAGAGAAGCGCTAGATGTACTTTATAAATTAAAGGATATGTTATAAATAACCTTCGGTTTGAAGTTTATAAAGATGGTAGAATGTGCCATCTTTATTTTTTAGGAGCTCTTTAATTGTTCCTTCTTCGATAATTTTGCCATTATCTAAAACGATAATTCGGTCCATATTTTTTAAGGTAGATAAGCGGTGGGCTATGGCTATTACGGTTTTATTTTTCATAATGTTTGAAAGAGCTTTTTCTATGGCAAGTTCCGAATCGCTATCTAAAGCTGATGTTGCTTCGTCTAGGATTAAGATTGGAGTATTTTTTAAGATGCTTTGAGCAATAGAGATACGTTGGCGCTCGCCACCTGAAAGTTTTACACCTCGTTCACCGATTATACTATCATAACCTAAAGGCATTTTTTCTATTATATCATGAATGTGTGCAAGTTTGCATGCGTTTATGATGTCGTCAAAGGTGGCGTTTTTGTTGGCAAATTTTAGGTTATCCATAATTGAGCGATTAAATAAGCAAGGTTCTTGTGAGATTAGGGATATATTTTGATGAAGTGAAAAGAGGGTTGTTTTGGATATATCTTGATTTGAAATTAAGATTTTTCCTTTGTTTAAGTTATATGAACGAAGGATTAATTTTATTAAGGTTGATTTACCTGAGCCTGACAAACCGACAAGACCGATTTTTTCGTTTGGTTTGATAGAAAGATTTAAGTTATTAAATAGTGGTTTGTCTTTGGAGTATTGGAAAGATACATCCTTGAAACAAATGGAATTATCTTTTAGTTTTAGCTTTTTAGCATTTGGAATATCTTTTATTTCAAATGGCTGATATAATAATTCTAGAGTATCATCTATAGAGGCTTTTATAGAGATTAATTCACCAATTAAGTATGCAGTTTGTTCTATATGGTCATTTAGACGCATGGAAAGAGTTGTAGCTAGTATAATATGTTCTAAAGATAGATTTTGATAGTAATAAAAAGCAATTATGATTGCTAAATTTAGCACCATAAATAAGGTAATTAATAAAGTGTTTTGAATTCTTGATATACCTCTTATATGTGCTTCTTTTTGGCGGGCTCGTATGTAGATGTTTGCTTGGTGACGGAGTTTCTTTTTTTCATGATAAAGTGATGATGTTGATTTTACTAATCTTGCATTAGCAATAGAATCAACTAATATTCCCATTATTTTGGAGTTTTCATTACTTCTGATTTTAACATAACTTTTTACTTTTTGAAGGACTTTGTATGTGATAGATAAATTTATAACACTTAAAATAAATAAAATGGCACAAAATAAAGGTGAAATATTATAAAAAATGAAAAATGTTACAACAAAAGTACTTAAATTTGGTAATATATAAGCTCTGATGTTTCCAAATAATTGACACATTGAATTAATGAGGGTTCCTGTTTTGCCTAAAATTACGCCACTTTGGTTTGTGTCAAAAAAGTTTGGTGAGTGAGCGTGATTGTGAGCAAACAAGGTGTTATGTAGAGACATTTGGTAGCGGATTTTTACCCTTGCATCAATTTGAATGCGAATGTAGTTAATAAGGTCTATGGTTATTTGAATAAGGGCAAAGATTATTATGTATGATAAAAGGGTTGAGTTAAAAGAGTTGCTTAAATCTTTTGCAATAAAATTCAATATTTTGGCATAATAAATATGTGCAAAAGATGAAAGAGCATCCGGAAGCAATGCTAAAATTGAGGAAGTGATAAAAAATAATTTGCATTTTTTGATAGTGGAGATGAAAAATTTATAGATATTCATGATTATTTATCTCCTTTTTGAGTATTAAAGTTTAAGTAGCCATCTGCTTGGAGTGAGTAGAAGTGCTTAAATACACCTTTTTTCTTCTTTAAGAGATTTTGAGGGGTATCGTCTTCTATTATTTTTCCATTATCAAGGACAATTATTCTATCCATTGAGCGAAGAGTTGATAGGCGGTGAGCTATGGCAATTACGGTTTTGTGGTTCATTAGATTTGAAAGTGCTTGTTGAATAGCAAATTCAGCTTCGCTGTCAAGAGCAGAGGTTGCTTCATCAAGGATTAGAATTGGTGCATCTTGGAGAATGGCTCGAGCTATGGCTATACGTTGGCGCTCGCCACCAGAAAGAAGAATTCCTCGCTCTCCTACAATGCTATCGTAGCCGTTTTTTAGTCCCATAATGGTATCATGAATGTGGGCAAGTTTGCAGGCATTGATAATTTCATCATTTGATGCTTTGGGTTTGGTAATTTTTAGATTTTCAAGCAAACTTCGGTTAAATAGGGTTACATCTTGTGGAACATAAGAGATATTTTTATGAAGTGAAAATTCGGTTATGTCTGATATATCGTGATTGTCTATAAGAATTTTTCCTTTTTGAGGTGTATAAGAGCGAAGAAGAAGATTAATTAAACTTGATTTACCACTACCAGATGAGCCAACAAGACCTATTTTTTGATATGGCTTTATGGAGATGTTCAAATTTTTGAAAACTTCTTTTTCTTTGATGTATGAAAAAGTTATATCTTGATATTCAATAGATGGTGATTTTATTTTTAAGGCATAGGCATTTTCTTTGTCTTTTATTTCTATTGGTTTAAATATTAAGTCAATATTTGATTTTAACTCTCCTAAATTTTGAAAGAAAGATGTAGAAACTCTTGATAAATTACCTAGCTCAGAAAGTAGCATATTTATGGCGCTAAAAGAAAAATATGCTAAACCTAAATTTAAGTTATCATAAATAGCAAAATAAATTATGGCAAAATAGCAAGAGATTGTAAATATAGTTTCTGTAAATTCTAGAATAAAAGTTGATGAAGCACGATTGTTTTCGCACTCATAAGTGGAATGAAGATATTTTTTTAAGATTTTGAACGCATTAATCTTTTCAGAAAATATAGAGCCTGTATATTTTACGAGTTTGTAGTTTGTGATACTATCTGTATTAAAAGCAACATAGTCTTTTTCTAGCTTTCCACGTGTAGCCCATAAATTATGAATAGTTTTACCTAATTTTTTGATGATTAAATAAAAGGGAATTGATAATATTATAATTGTAAGAGCAAGTTTGGGGCAACTATTGGCAATAATTGAAAAGGCAAAAATAAAGTTAATGATTGGGCGAATTAAACCAAAAAGTAAGTCCATTGATAGATAGTTAAATGTGTTAGAGGCAGAAGTAATGGCGGTTGAAATACGGCCAGTCATTTCATCATCAAAATAACGAGTGTTGTGGTGATGAACATGATTAAACATTTCTAGAGTTATGTTGGAGGTAAATGTTGATTCTGCATCAACCTTTATGGTACTTAAAAAATATTGATTGATAGCTTGAAGTACTTTTAAGATGATAAATAAAATAAACCAAAATAAAATGCTATCTATGGCAAGTGTTTTTGTTTCTATACTAAAACAGTTTATGATTTTGGATGTTACGTATGGTGTTATGCTTAAGGCAATAGATGCTAATATAAAAGAAAGGGCATAAGGGATAAATAAGTGTTTTAATTTTTTTATATTAGTAAAAATTAGTTTTGTTAAATTCATAAGTATAGTCCTAATTGTTATTTTTAGTGGAGTGAATAATATCACAAAATTGGGGTATAGTCAACTTTAAAAATGTGGGGAAAATTTTTTAAAGGTTGCAGTTTATTTGTTTTGAAAATAGAGTATGGTTATGAAAAAGATTTTGTTTATAGTATTGTTTTTGGTGTGTGTTGCGGGAGGATGGTATCTTTTTGCAAATAAGCTTGATTATAATAAAATAGTTTTTGTATTGCCGTCATCAAATCGGGCATCTTCTCCTTATTTTTATAAAAAAGATGGTGATTTCTTTTTAGCTAATGATTTGAAACTTGGATTTGAAAAGCTTGGATATGAAGTAGAGTATAGGTTTAGAGAAGATTATGATGACTTAAAGCTTAAAAATGCAGGTAATGTAATTTATTTTAAGGGATATTATACTTTTAAAACTCTTCCAAAAGATAATGTGAAAAAGCGTAAGAATGTTTTGTATGTATATTATATGGAAGGGTTATATAAAGATATATTTAGTGAGGTTGATGCGGTGGTTAGTGCATCTAAAAAGTTTGTTGATGAGCATATTATTGGTAGTGGCTTTAAAGGGGGGCATATTCCTCAATATACAAATCCTGAACGTTTTAAGAATGCAAATAGTGAGGTTGATAAACAGCATAATGTATTGTTTGTAGGGTCTGATCATTCTAGAAAAGGGCGAAAAAGTGTAGACTATGCATTGAAGGCTAATGCAAATTTGAGTGTGTATGGAAAATTTTGGGATGAGAGTTTGGATAGAGATGTACTTAAAGGTAGTTATATTGATAATGATGAATTGTATAAATATTATGGCAATGCGAAGATTGTTTTAAATGACCACAGAGCGGAGATGGCATATTTTGGGTTTGTTAGTAATAGAATTTATGATGTTAGCGCAAGTGGTGGATTTATTTTTACAGATTATGTTGAAGAAATTGAAAAAGAATATGGCGATAGTATTATTATGTATAAAAATTTTGATGAATTTAATGAAAAATTACAATATTATTTAGATCATGATGATGAACGTAAAGCACTTGCTAAAAAAGCACAAAAAATTACGCTTGAAAAGTTTACAAACGAGGTTGCAGCTAAAAAATTTATCGAAATTTTTAAAAGTATAAAAAAATAGAAAAATATTTTTAATATCACTTGATTTTTTTTAAACCAAACACTAACTAAAGTATTAGTTAATTTTAATCTAAATTTGTAGGAGTTGTAAATGATAGTTAAACCATTAAGAGAAAATATCTTAATTAAAAGAGTAGAAGAAGAAAATAGAACTGCTGGTGGAATTATTTTACCTGATACTGCAAAAGAAAAACCAAGCGAGGGAAAAGTTATTGCTATTGGTGAAGGGCGTGTTACACCAGATGGTAAAGTATTGCCTATGAGTATTAAAGTTGGTGATACTGTTTTGTTTAGTAAATGGACTGGTACTGAAATTAAAGTTGATGGCGAACCTCATTTGATTGTTAAAGAGGGTGATATTTTAGCTATTATTGAAAGATAATTTTTAGAAAGGAAAGTTTGAAAATGGGAGCAAAAGATATTAAATTTGGTAGTGATGCTAGAGCAAAAATGCTAAAAGGTGTTGAGATTTTAGCTAAAACAGTAAAAGTTACACTAGGCCCTAAAGGTCGTAATGTTATGCTTGATAAATCTTATGGTGCACCAAAAATAACAAAAGATGGTGTTAGCGTTGCTAAAGAAGTACAATTAGCTGATAAATTTGAAAATATGGGTGCTCAACTTGTTAAAGAAGTTGCTCAAAAAACAGCTGACAAAGCTGGTGATGGTACAACAACAGCTACCGTTTTGGCTGAAGCTATTATTAAAGAAGGTTGTAAAGCAGTTGCAGCAGGTATGAACCCAATGGATTTGAAACGTGGTATTGATATGGCTGTTGAAGCAGTGGTTGAAGATGTAAAATCTCGTTCTAAAGATATTAAAACATCTGAAGAAATTGCTCAAGTTGGTACAATTTCTGCAAATGGTGATAAAAGCATTGGTGAATATTTGGCAAGAGCTATGGAAAAAGTTGGCAATGATGGTGTGATTACTGTCGAAGATGCTAAAGGTTTGGATACAGAATTAGACGTTGTTGAAGGTATGCAATTTGATAGAGGTTATTTATCTCCATATTTTGTTACAGATGCTGATAAGATGGTTGCTGAATATGAAGCTCCATTTGTGTTGCTTTATGACCAAAAGATTACAAATCTACAAGCTATTTTGCCAGTGCTAGAAGCTGTTTTGCAATCAGGTCGTGCACTTTTAATTGTGGCAGAAGATATTGAAGGTGAAGCTTTGGCGACATTGGTTGTTAACCGCATTAGAAGTGGTCTTAAAGTATGTGCTGTTAAAGCTCCTGGTTTTGGAGATAGAAGAAAAGCTATCTTGCAAGATTTAGCAATACTTACAGGTGGTCAAGTTATTTCTGAAGAATTAGGCTTGAAGTTAGAAAATACCACAGTTGATATGCTTGGAACAGCAAAGAGAGTTATTGTTTCTAAAGATGATACTACAATCATTGATGGAAATGGTGATAAAGAGCAAATTGAAGCTCGTAAAACTCAAATTAAAAAAGAGATGGAAAAAACTACATCTGAGTATGATAAAGAAAAACTAAATGAGCGTTTAGGTAAACTTTCTGGCGGTGTTGCTGTGATTAGAGTAGGTGGCGCAAGTGAAGTAGAAGTTAAAGAAAAGAAAGATAGAATTGATGACGCTTTAAATGCAACAAGAGCTGCTGTTAAAGAAGGTGTTGTTGCTGGTGGTGGTACTGCTCTTTTATATGCAACTAAAGCTTTAGAAAAAGTAACACCTCAAAACCAAGACCAAAGAGTTGGTGTGGATATTATTCGTCGCTCACTTCAAGCACCTATTCGTCAAATTGCAGAAAATGCAGGTGTTGACGGAGCAGTGGTTGCTGGTAAACTTTTAGAAGGTAGTGACTATAATTATGGTTACAATGCGGCAGAAGATGTTTATACAGATATGGTAAAAGCTGGTATTATTGACCCAACTAAAGTGGTTAGAACAGCTTTGCAAGATGCGGCATCTGTTGCAAGTTTGTTGATTACTACAGAAGCTATGGTTACTGATATTCCTGAAAAGCATGATTGCCATTGTGGTGGCGCAGGTGCTGGTGCTCAAGGAATGGGCGGTATGGGCTTTTAATAATTGCCTTGTTTATAAGAAAAAAACCACCGAAAAATCGGTGGTTTTTTGTTAGGACAATCAATAGAAATCTAATGCAAGTATCCAACGTTTGATGTTTTGGCGAGCTTGTTCTTCAAAAAGATTGCAGAAGAAGTCTGTTTGGAAGATTTGTTCTCTATTCAACAAATTTTTGAGAAATTCTATGCGTCCATTATCATATTCTTCATCGGTAAAAGAAGAATATTCTTCTCTAATGTTTGCACAATAGTTTTTCCAAGTTGCTTCGTCAAATGTGCCTAAAATGCTCAAATCCAAATCAGCGATAAGCTTTTCTTCATCAGTTGTAGCGATTTGGTTTCCATGTTTGGTTGTTAGCAAAAGATTGGTGAAATATTCGCTTGTTTTGAAGAATCTTTTACCACTCCAGTGTATGATAATGTTCGCAGATTGCTCTTCATTATCTGTTGCGTTAACATTATACACATAGTCGTGACCAAATATGGCTAACTCAAACTCTATTGATGAGAATTTGTTTTGTGCTTTGTATATGTCTAACATGTTAAACATATAGCCAATGTGGCTTAGGTTGTGGTAACTACGTGTTTTGTAGGTTTCTACAAGTTGATTCCAGTAGTTATGTGCTGTTGATTGATGACTACCAAAGAATAGATTGATGAAACGAGGTTTTAGGTAAATAGCCATAAGTTCTTGATGAATATTGGCTGGAACAAGTTTCATTACATCAATGTATTCGCCGTAAGAACAAAGTCTCTTTACTAGGGAAGATGAAATTGTGTTTATAAAATCATCTTCAATAGAAATGTATTGGGTTTCTAGATTAAAACCTCGTATTAGAGCAAGACGGTTGTTGGTTTGGGCAAGTTTTTCTTCATCATAAATGGTTGTTAATGAAAAACCTTCTAATGTTCTTAAACCTCTGATAAGCGTTGTTATGCCTAATTTTTGTGCCAAATTTACAATAAGTCCATTGTATGAAGTTACTTCAATTTGGGAATTAAGAGGATGAAACTTCAATGTTTCTTCTATCATACTAACTCGTTTTTCGGTAGTAAAAAGAGGAGTTTTATCAGGATTTACAGAAACACAAATGATGATTTTTTCAAAACCATACTCTTGTGAAAGAGCTTTTTCAATAACAGCAAGATGTCCTAGCGTAAATGGGTCAAATGACCCGCAGTACAGTGCTTTTTTCATAATTTAACAAAAATTTTAGTGAATAATAATAAATTAACGTTGGTCGGTATAGTTTATTTGCTAGGATTTGTCAAGAAAAAAGGAGGGTGTATATTCCTCCTTTTTTAAGCGATATATTGTATGTACTCAATTTCTCAATTTATTTCATCTACCTCTATTACAAAACCACCAGCTTGGTTATCTGGGTATGTTTGATTTTGTGTAGGGGTTGGCATTTGGTGCATACCTCTGTGTAGTTTTTGGTGTTTGTTTTTTTTATGATGATAATGGTTTTGATAATAATTGTCTGAGTAATGACAACGTCCGCAGTTTCCGACCATAATACCAGCCATAAAAGTTAAAATGAGAATTACTAGTCCCATAAAAATCTTTTTGCAATAACAGCACTCGTAATCAACGTGTTGTGTTGTATTTTTTTCATCTTCGTTATATATCATTATTTTTCTCCAAAATGATTGCATTAATATCCTCCAAAAATTAGGGTGTTTTCTATATAGTTATTGTGAAAAGTTTTACAAGGTTATAGAATTTTGTTTGAAAAAATAAATATAAAGGATAAAATGCTTGCTTGAGGATTAGATGATAGCAAGATTTTTTGATTTTTTATTAGAATTGATTAAATGGCCTGTTGCAATATTGGCTGTTGTGATTTTGCCTGCTCTTATTGAAGCTTTGAATTACTTTCAAATTGGTAATATAAATTTTTTTGTTTTTGCTGGTGGCATGTTTGCATATTTGGCATTAAAAATCATGGCATCAGCTAGGTCTAATATATCAATGCAAATTTTAGCTCATGAGTTTACTCATATATTTTTTGCTCTTATAACATTTCATAAAGTGGTTCATTTACATCTTAATATGGATGAAAGTGGAGGAGCGATGGGGTTTAAGGGAAAAGGTAATTGGCTGATTACTGTTTCTCCTTATTTTTTTCCACTTTTTTTATTTTTTTTGATGTTGGGTTTTACATTTTTTTCCGATAGACTTCCTAGTGGATATTGGGCAAATGGTATTTTAGGGTATTTTTTTGCATACCATTTGGGGAGTATGATTGTGCAAATACATGGTGATCAACCTGATTTTAAGGAAGCAGGTTTTTTGTTTTGTTTAATGTTTTTACCATCTGCTAATATATTTTCATGTTCGGCTATACTAGCGTTTAATAATGGCGGTTGGATTAATGTTGAAAGGTATATTAGCATTGTTTTGATGCTAGGTGAACGTTATATTAATGGCTTTTTAGGATATATTACCAACTTATAGAACATCCTTTGGGTGAAGAGGTCATTGTTACATTTATACCTATTGGTAATAAATATCTTGAAGGAATGTGACCATATTCGAAATTTGTGATTATTGGTATGTTCAAATCTTTAGTGAAATCATTAATACAATCTTCGATGGTGCCATCTTCTTTATCAACTATTGGACAATCTGTGAATGCACCAAAGATTATTCCTTTTAGTTTATTAAAGTTTTTTTGTTTCTTTAATTGGTTTAACATTAAATCTATTTTGTAGGTTTTTTCTTCTACATCTTCTAATAGGAGTATTTTTCCTTTTAAATCAGGGAAGAAAGGTGTACCGCATAAATATAATAGAACACTTAGACAGCCACCTATAATAGGTGCTTTGGTTTTTCCTTTTATAAAGCAAGTACCTGAAGTGATTATGTGTGTTTCATCAAATAATGATGATTTTAATGAAGCATCTATAGTTTTATTAAGTGTATTATTTTTCAAATCATAAAGGGGTAAAAATCCTGTTAATGATGGTGATTTTGTTTTGCTGTATATAGCATTTTGTAGTGCTGTAGAATCGCTTAAGCCTATTATGGGTTTAGGATTTTGTTTTATTAGGTCATAATCTAAATATTCAAGCATACGAGTTGAGCCAGCTCCACCTCTTATGCAAAAGAGCGCTTTTATTTTAGGGGTTGCAAACATTTTATTAATAGCTGAAGCTCTTTGTTTATCTGATCCTGCCATATAACGATATTGTTCTTTAATGTTATCTGATAATTTAATATTTAGATTTAATTTTTGGAAATAATCTAATGTTGAGGATAAATCTTTATCTTGCAATCCTGCTGAAGGAGCAATAAAGCCAATGGTATCGCCTGATTTTAGTATTGCCATTATAATTTCTCCAGTATTTCATATCCCATATCGGTTATTGAGTTGTCTCTTGCGCCCATTAAAATAATTCTATCATTTTGGGTGGCTATTTTTAAGATATATTGTTTTAATTCGTCTCTTGTTTCAAAGAATAGTGCATTTGTGTTATGTGATTTTGCGTGTGCAACAAGGTCTTTTGATGAAATATCTCTTTTGACGGTACCGCCTGCAAAAAATATTTCAGGAATAAGGAGTATGTCGTCTTTTGACATATGTGAAGAAAAGCTATCTATTATTTCTTTTCCCATCATGCGCATTGGTGAAAAACCATGAGGTTGGAACATGATAATAAGGCGTCCAGAATAACTCTTTAGAGCAGACATTGAGGCATTTACTTTATCTGGATTGTGGGCAAAATCATCAATAATTGTTATATTATTTTTAGAGCCTAATACTTCAAGTCTTCTTTTGGTTCCTAGGAACGTTTCTAAAATTTTGCAAGAATCAGAAGGAGATATTCCTAGAAGAGAACAACAAGCAACAGCGCACATTGCGTTTGCAACATTAAATTTGCCAATTAAGTTTAATTTATATTCATGGTTATTGAATGTATATAATGTTCCTTCGGGTATCGCTTTAATGTTTGAAGCATAGAAATTTGCATTTTTATCTTTGATACTAAAGGATAATGTGTTTGGTGTTAGGTTTTCTAAAATATGAGAGTTTTTGCAATCTTTGTTGAAAACAACACCATGTTTTGAGCGCAAAGCAAAGTTTTTGAATAGTGTTTGTAGTTCATCTATTGATTTATGATCAAGAGAGATGTTGTTGATGATAGAAATATACGGGGTATATTTTTCTATTGAGCCATCACTTTCATCTGCTTCTATTACACAATATTCTCCATTATTTAAGATTACGTTTGGTATTCCTGGTTTGTTTTCGTAGTTTTTTAATAGGGCACCATTTATTACTAGAGGTGATTTTTTTGTATTATCAAGTATATAACCAATCATAGCTGTTACTGTAGATTTACCACTTGTTCCACCAACTGCAATATTGTATGTGTGAGATGAAAAAATTTCTTCTAATAAATCAGAGCGGTGTTTTATGGGAATATTTAATTCTTTGGCTCTTTTTATATCTGGTATAGTGTCTTCTACGGCAGTTGATGCGTATAATACAGATACAGAAGAATCTAACATAGAACCATCTTGTGGGTAAATTTTTATTCCAATATCTTGTAATGATTTTTTGTTTTTTTCATCTTTTTGTTGGTCAAAGCTTCTATCTGAGCCTACAACATCATTATTTTTATATTTTAAAACTTGTGCGAGAGCACTCATTCCACTACCACCAATTGCGCAGAATCCAAATTTTGCCATGATTTTTAGTTCCTTGTTCGTTTTATATGTTAATGATGTGATTTTAATTCAAAATAGTTAAATTTTTTATAAAAAAAACTTGAACAGTGTTCAATTATGATATATTTTGTACTAAAATATGTTATAATTTAGGTGTGACTATGGCTAAAACAAAAGAAGATATTAGAGTTGATTTGATAATTAAGGCTCGAGAGATGATTCAAGATAAGGGACTTGAATTTTTAACTGCTAGGAAATTATCTGATTATTCAGGATATTCGGTTGGTACTATATATAACCAATTTAAAAGTATGGATAATTTGGTTATGTGGGAGAATTGTTTGACTTTAGATGAATTAATTGAAAAATTAAATACGGTTGAAATGAGTTCTGATGTGTATAAAAATCTTAATAGATTAATTGATAAATTTGTTGATTTTGTTTTAGAAAACAAGAATTTATGGTTTACACTCTATAATTTTCATTTTAAAGATATTTCTGATAAATATGCTGTATTTTATTTGAGACGAATCTTAAAGATAGTTCAGTTTTTGGAAAGCAATTTAAGTAAATTGTTTACAAAAATTTCAGCTAATGAACGTAAAGTTTCAACAGAAGTGTTATTTACTAGTTTGTTTGCGATTAGCTCTTTACTTACAAGTGAGAGGGAGTTTCAAAGATTGAGCAAAAAATATGTGGTTAGAGTGATGTTTAACACTTATTTAGCTGGGATGTCGTTGATTGAGCGAAAATAGTTTAGTTTTGTTCAAGTTCGGCAATTATTTGCATGGTTATTTCTTTAGCATCTCCTTGTAGCATGATTGTATTTTCTTTATAAAATAGAGGATTGTCTAATCCCGCATATCCTGGTGATAATGAACGCTTTACAAAAATAATTTTTTTAGCGTCTTCTACCTCTAAAATTGGCATTTTATAAATTGGAGAATCGGGAAGAGTTTTGGCAAGAGGATTTGTTATATCATTTGCGCCTATTACGTATGCTATATCTGTGGTTTTGAATTCTTGGTTTATATCTTTTAGTTCAAAAACGATATTAGTGTCAACATCTGCTTCTGCAAGTAGAATATTCATGTGTCCAGGCATTCTTCCTGCAACAGGGTGGATTGCAAATTTTACATCTACGTTATATTTTTCTTTTAAGATTTTACTTAAATTTACAAGTTCATGTTGAGCATTTGAGGAGGCCATTCCAAAGCCTGGAATGATGATTATTTTATTGGCATTTTCCATTAAAAAAGCCACGTCTTTTGGGGTTCCTAAATGTATATTTTTAAAAGAATTGGTTGTGTTATTATTTGGAATAGAGTGTATATAGTTAAATATTATATGTATTAGATTTCGGTTCATTGCTTTTGTCATTACATAAGTTAAGATAATTCCACTTGAGCCAACTAATGTGCCTGTGATTATTAAAAGGTAGTTATTGATGCTAAAACCAACTAGTACGGTTGTCCATCCTGATAGAGAGTTTAATATTGAAATTATTATTGGCATATCAGCTCCACCAATGGGTAATATAAAGAGAAATCCCCAGATTATAGTTATTAAAGATAATCCCAATATGTATTTTGTATTTGAGTTATATGCGTAAAAAGATGTTATAATCATTGTTATAAAAAACATAAAAGTTATAATTTTTATAGTTGATATATCTTTGATATTGAATGAATTATTTAAACGAACAAATGATGCTATTGAGCCTGAAAATGTGGTGAAACCTAAGATTATTATAAGCAATATAAGGGGAGAATTTAAATGAAATGAGGTTATTTCAGCAATACCAATTAATCCTGAAGATAAGCCTCCTAAACTGTTTAGAATCGCAACCATTTGGGGGAGATTTTGCATTTTTATTTTATAGGCTATAAAAATTCCGAATGTTGCACCAAGTATAATAGATAATATTGAAAATATTAAAAAATTTCCAGAAAGTTTTGATAAACTAAAGAGTATTATGATGCTCATTGCAAATAAACCAATATAATTTCCTTTATATGCAATTTTAAGTGATGATAGGCTATGTATTGTTAAAATAAATAATATATAGGTTATTATGTATATGCTATCGCTCATTTTTTTTATCCTTTGGTTTATAAAAATCTAGCATTCGCTTGGTTACATAGAAGCCTCCGAAAATGTTGATTGATGCAAAAAATATAGCAAAATATAATAAAATTGGCGATAGGAATGTTGGAAGGTTTGAGAGTGCTTGAATTGCACCTATAATAACTATTCCTGATATTGCATTGGTTACACTCATTAGAGGAGAATGTAAAATTGGAGTAACATACCAAATGGCAAAATATCCAATAAAACAAGAGAGTATGAATATGTTTAATAAGCACATTTATTGTTTTTCCTTTGAGTTTTGAGTGAATATCATTGGTTTTATGTAGTCTATTTCTAAATCTAGAGAGTTGTTTGTGGTTATTGTTGTTATTAGATTTAGCATATTGTTTGCCCATAATGTAGATGAGGTTATGGGGTTTAGACGTTCAAAATATAAATTTCTATAAAAATAGTATGATGATGTTTTTTCTATGTTGTTTGAGATATCTATATTACTTGGAGTTGTATCAACAATAATTGTTCCTTTGGGGAGGGATTTTAGCATATAATGAGGAATGATTTTAGGTGAATAATTAATATTTTGTGCAGTTGCTAAAACAAAATTGGAGCTACTTAATATATCTTGTAATTCGTTATCTGTTTTAGCGATTGCTAAGGTTGCTCCTACAGAATGGGCTAGTTCTTGATAGTCTTTGTTTGTATCAAGAATGGTTACTTTACATCCGTTTTTTTTGAAGATAGTTGACGCTTGAAGTCCTGTAATGCTTGCGCCTATAACTAGAGTATTTGCTTGTTTTATAGATGATGAGGCGGTAAAAAGTTGTGGGGCTATTATAGGTGATTGCGACAATGCATATAGGGCACTTGCGTATCCCCTTATGGTATGTTGAGAGCTTAAAATATCAATACTTTGAGCGATTGATGTACGCGGAATTTTTTCTAATTGAAGTATTGTTGCGTTGGTTTTTATGGAAGATATGGGGTATTGATGAAAGTTTGATGCAATTATTTGAGGTGCTTTTAATGATGAAAGTAGTTCTTTTTGTGGTGGAAAGATTTGGAGTATTATGTTAGAGTTTTGATATATTTTTTCAATAGAGGTGAATTTTGCTCCAGCAGAAATATATTCTTCATCAAATAAAAATTATTTTTTACCGATTGATTTTTCTAATAAAATAGTATGTCCTTGTGTGGTTAATTTTTTCACTACATCAGGGGTTAGAGCCGTTCTTGTTTCATTTTTATTGTGTTCTTTTATAGAGCCTATTATCATGAAGCTAAACCTTATTTTAAGTATTTATGGGTTAATAGGGGTGATATATGTAGTAAAAAGAGGATATCAATGGCAGAATATATAAAAATGTTTGTTTCTTTTTTTAAGATTGGGATGTTTACCTTTGGTGGTGGATTGGCGATGTTTCCAATGTTTAGAAAAGAATTAGTTGAAAAGCATAAATATATTACAGAAGATGAATTAATCGATTATTATTCAATAGGGCAGTGTACCCCTGGTATTATAGCGGTTAATGTTGCGACATTTACGGGATATAAAGTGCGTAAAACAATAGGTGCTATTGTTGCAACGATGGCTTTGGTTTTGCCTTCGCTTATAATAATTATGGCGATTGCAGGGATTTTAAGTGAAATTACCGATAATGAAATTATTGAGAATGCGTTTAATGGTATAAGGATTGGTGTTACAGTATTGTTGTTAAATGAAGTGATTAGTTTGGCTAAAAAAAATATAAAAAATAAATTCCAAATAATTATTTTAATTTTAGCTGGGATTATGATTTTTGGCTTGCATGTTTCATCTGTTTTGGCTGTGTTTATTGCAGGACTTATTGGCGGAGCTAAATTTATAAGGCAGAAGAAATGATTTATTGGTTGTTATTTTATGAATTTTTTAAGATAGGTTTGTTTGCCATTGGTGGCGGTCCTGTAACTATACCTTTTTTATTTGATTTGAGTGAAAAATATTCGTGGTTTAGTAAAGAACAGTTGGTTGATATGATTGCGGTTTCACAATCAACACCTGGACCTATAGGAATTAATATGGCAACATATGCTGGTTTTCAAACAGCAGGTGTTAGTGGGGGAATTATTGCGACACTAGGGCTTGTTTTACCATCTTTAATTATTGTTATTTTGATTTCAAAAATTTTAAGGAAATATGTTAATACACCTTGTTGGTGTGAAGTGATGATGGCTATTAGACCTGTGGTGTTAATGTTAATGCTATATGCGTGTGTTGGTTTGTTTGAATTAAGTGTTACAAATTTATATAGAGTTTGTTTTGCTGTCGTGTTTTTTATATTGGTTTATTTTTATAAAAAAAGTCCAATTTTTTATATTATTTTATCTGGAATATTAGGGGTTTTATTAAAAATATAGTATTTTTTTTATTTACTAAATACTTGCTATTTAAAATTTTTTGATATAGAAAAGGGATAAATTTTAGAGCTTATTTGCCTTTAATTGTTAATTAGAGGCTTTTTTTGAGGATTAAATTATGAGTATTAGAAATATTGCCATTATTGCGCACGTTGACCATGGTAAGACGACATTGGTTGATGGATTACTTCGTCAGAGTGGTACATTTAGAGATAACCAAAAAGTTGAAACTTGTGTTATGGATAGCAATGACCTAGAACGTGAAAGAGGTATTACTATTTTATCAAAATGTACAGCTGTTGACTGGGAAGGAACACATATTAATATTGTTGATACTCCAGGACACGCAGATTTTGGTGGTGAAGTTGAACGTATTTTATCTATGGTTGATGGTGTTGTTTTACTTGTTGATTCATCTGAAGGTCCTATGCCTCAAACTAAATTCGTGTTAGGTAAGGCTCTAAAAATAGGATTAAAGCCTATTGTTGTTATTAATAAAGCGGATAAGCCCGATGCTAGACCAGATGAAGTATTAAATGAGATTTTTGATTTGTTTGTAAGTTTAGATGCAAATGATGAGCAATTAGATTTTCCTGTATTGTATGCATCAGGACGTAATGGATGGGCTGTTTCTGATCTAAGTGAAGAAAAAAAGGATTTAAGACCTTTATTTGAGCTTATTTTATCATATGTGTCAGAGCCAAGATGTGAAAAAGATAAACCTTTTTCTATGCTTGCTACAACATTAGAAGCGGATAAATTCGTTGGACGTATATTAACTGGTAAAATTTATAGCGGTACATTAAAAGTTAATGATGCTGTAAAAGTAATTAATAAAGATGGTGAGATTGAACGTACTCGTATTACAAAAATTACAGCATATAAAGGTTTAGATAGGGTTGCTCTTAATGAAGCGCATGCTGGTGATATTGTTGCAGTTGCAGGTGTTGTTAAAGGAACGGTGGCTGATACAATTTGTGCGATGGATGTAACAGAGGCTATTGAAGCGCAACCAATTGACCCACCAACATTATCTATGACTTTTTCTGTGAACGACTCGCCTTTGGCTGGACGTGAAGGGGATAAAGTTACTTCTCGTATGATTTGGGATAGATTACAAAAAGAAGCAGAGTGTAATATTGCTTTGAAAATTAGTCGTTCTGAAACATCTGAATCTTTTGAGGTTGCTGGGCGTGGTGAATTACAATTAGGTGTTTTGATTGAAACAATGAGAAGAGAGGGATTTGAGCTTTCAATTTCTCGTCCTAGAGTTTTAATGCAAAAAGATGAGAATGGTAATTTACTAGAACCTATTGAAGAAGTTGTTGTTGATGTGGATGAAGAATTTTCTGGTACTGTGGTTGAAAAGTTAAGTCAACGAAAAGCAGAACTTTTGGAAATGATTCCATCTCAGGTTGGTAATAAAACTAGACTTATATTTAAGGCCCCTGCAAGAGGTTTGATAGGATATCATTCTGACTTTTTGACAGATACTCGTGGTACAGGTATTATGAATAGAGTGTTTTATGGCTATGAACCTTATAAGGGCGATATTGGTAACTATCGAAATGGTGTATTAATTTCTAGTGAAGATGGTACAGCTATTGCTTATTCTTTGTGGAAATTGCAAGATAGAGGTCCTATGTTTATTGAACACAATAGTCCTGTTTATGTTGGTATGATTATTGGCGAGCATACAAAATCTAATGATTTGGAAGTTAATCCAACAAAGTCTAAACAGCTTACAAATATTCGTGCAGCTGGAAAAGACGAGGCTATAGACTTAATTCCACCTAGAAGATTATCTTTGGAGCAAGCTTTATCTTATATTGCACAAGATGAGTTGTTGGAAGTTACTCCAAAATCTCTTAGATTGAGAAAGAAAATTTTGGATCCAATTTTGAGGAAACGCTCAAGAAATGATGCTAGTCAGCAATAATTAAAAAAGCCCACCAAATGGTGGGTTTTTTGTGTGAAAAATAAATATTTTTTTTATATTATTTCTTTTATTGGAATATGTTTAAGATAATTAAAATATTTTAAACGATTTTGTTATTATTTTTAGTTAGTGGTTTAACTTTTTTGAGGATATGGTTATGAAAAAAACATTTTTAAGTGGATTGATGGCAATATTAATGTTAAGTGCATGTGCGACAGATCCTTATACAGGTGAAAGAAAAGCATCTAATACTGCATGGGGTGCAGGTATTGGTACATTAGCAGGAGCAGGAATAGGGGCTCTTGTTGGAGGGGAGAAAGGTGCATTAATTGGAGCGGGCGTTGGTGCTGCTGCAGGTGTTGGAACTGGAGCTTATATGGATGTTCAAGCTCAGGCTTTACGTAGAGAATTATTAAATACTGGTGTTCAAGTTAAAGAAATAAATGGTCAAATTTATTTAATTATGCCAGGGAATATTACATTTGATAGTAATGATGCTAATATTAAAGTTTCTTTTCAACCAGTATTAAATTCTATTGCTAAAGTAATTAAAGAATATAATAAAACAATGGTTCAAGTAAATGGATATACAGATAGTACCGGTAGTCAAGCAACAAACAATGCGCTTTCTTTAATGAGAGCTAATTCTGTTTCTAATTATTTACGTATAAAAGGTGTTGATGCTAATAGAATTGTAGCTAATGGTTATGGTAGTTCTAATCCTATAGCTTCCAATTCAACGGCATTTGGACGTGAACAAAACAGACGTGTTGAAATTGTATTAATTAATAGATAGTATTTTTTTAAGATAAGGGAGGGGAAACTCTCCCTTACGTTAATTTATTGAATTTTTAAATGTTGGAATATTGCTATAAAAAATATATTAAATCTGTGATTATTTCATTTAGTGTGTTATGTTTGTTATATCTTTACATGCTATCTAATTTTTGGTGGGGTAATCATGATTGGGGGTATTTATTAAGTGGGGCTAGTTTTAAGTCAGGTCTGTTTGAAGCTCGCTATAGTTTGCATTTATTTATAGATTTTATACTAGATAAACACATCTTACCTATTTTTACTTTTTTTTGTGTATTTATTTGTATTTGTTTACTAGGAATTATTATTGGTAGATATTTTAATATAGCTCAAAAGTATTGGGTTATATTATGTCTTTTTATTGGGGTAAATTCTCATATATTTGTTATTTTTTATTATCTTCATTATAGTTTTTCTTTGGTTGTCTGGGGTTTAGTTGGAGTTTGCTTATTATTTTTGTCAGAAAGGAAGCATAGTTTTGTTAAATTTTTATTTGGGAGTGTTGGTTTTTCTTTAATATTAGGTAGCTATCCTCCTAATTTAGCGTTTATTTTTGTTATATTTGTAGCAAAAAGAATTTTTGATTATGTAGATGAAAAACAAAATATTAAGCAAAATATATTTTCTTTTTTATTTTTAGGAGGACAGATATTAGTTGCAGGATGTTGTTTTAAGATTATTTTTTCGTATTTAATTAATAATCGTTTTATTAATGATTATATGTATAATATAAAAACACGAGATATTTTAGATATTATAAAAAGTTTACCAAATGAGATTTTAAATTCTATATTTCAATTATTTCAATGCTTTTCGTTTATGGAATATGGTTATATTCTACCATTGAGTATACTTGTTTTGGTAGCTTGTTTTATTGTTTATAAAAAATCATCTAGTAAATGTTGGATTATATTTTTATTGATATCTTTATTTTTGGCATCAAGATTTGCATTTATTTTGTCAGAAGGTTCAGGTATTGCTGTGTTTAGATTGATGTATTGGGGGAGGTTGGGATTATATATTTTTGCAATAAGTGTATTAATGAAGCAAAAGGATATATGGATTAAAAATCTATTATTTTTGTTACTTATTGTTTTCTTTTTTAATAATATTGTTGCTAATTTTGAAATTCAAAAAGTTCAAAATTTGGGATTTCTTTCTGGTAGGTTATATCAAAAGAGGTTATTGGAAACAGTAGTAAAGAATAATAATTATGATAAAGATGTTGAATATATATCACTTAATTTTGGGCAGCCAAATTTTAGGAAACGTTTTTATAATGATAAATATATGACCGGTGAATTGATTGGGTATGAAATGGTATTTAATTTTGATGTGGCAAATTATTTATTTTGGGAAGAAAATAGAAATCAAGTTATAATAGGTGGCAGGATTGATGGTGCTTCACTTTTAATGGTAAATAGAGATGAAGGAAATGAAAAATGGCAGAATGGAACTTACTGGAAAAATAATTTAGAAAATATGAAAAATATTAGATATTGGTTATATACTAAAGCTAAGCCTTATCCTAGTGATGATGCTGTTTATATTGATGATAAATATATGCTTTTAGTTTTAGACCCTTTAATTTTTTATAAAAAAAGAGAATTAGTGATTAATAACTTAGATAAATAAAAAAGCGATAGTTTTCTATCGCTTTTTTATTTTGTTTTTTATTAGAAAATGTCTAAACTTTTTCTAACTTCATCGAATTTTTTAAGAACTTCTAAAACAGATGGCATATCTTTTAAGGCGATTGTGTTTGGTCCATCTGATAGAGCTTTGTCTGGATTTTCATGTGTTTCGATAAACACTGCTGCTACACCAACAGAAACAGCGGCTCTTGCAAGAACGGGTGCAAATTCTCTTTGTCCACCAGAGCTACCACCTTGTCCTCCTGGTTGTTGTACGGAGTGAGTTGCATCAAAAATTATTGGGCATCCTGTATCTTGTGCCATACGTGGTAAGCCTCGCATATCTGTAACTAACGTGTTATATCCAAAACTTGTTCCGCGTTCTGTTAAGCAAATATTATGGTTGCCAGATTCATCACATTTAGTAACAAGATTTTTTGCTTCCCAAGGTGCTAGGAATTGACCTTTTTTTATGTTTACAACTTTACCTGTATTAGCTGCCGCAACAACTAAATCTGTTTGACGGCAAAGGAATGCTGGAATTTGTAGCATATCAACATGCTCTGCAACAATTGCACATTGATCTTTTTCGTGTACATCTGTAACGATAGGTAAATTGTTGTATAGTTTTTTTATTTCATCAAATGTTCTTAAGCCTTCATCAATACCAACACCTCTTGCACCATGTATAGAAGTGCGATTTGCTTTATCAAATGATGCTTTGAATATATATGGAATATCAAGTTTTTTGGTTATTTCTACCATTGAACCTGCGATATCTATAGCATGTTGACGGCTTTCTATTTGGCATGGGCCACACAACAAACCAAAAGGTAAATTGTTTGAAAGTTTTACTCCATTTACGTTTACAATTCTTTGTTCCATAGTTTTATCCTTTATGTTAATGTATGTCTTTATGATATGTAACGTATGAAAGTTCGTCAATTAATATTCGGATTTATCCGAATAAAAATAATTTAAATTTTAGCCAAAAACTTGTTGACAAAAAAATATTTTTGTTTTATTTAATGCACTGATACTTTTTATTATTAATTTTAAATTTATTCTTATGGCTACATTAACGATTATCCTCCAGACTGGGTTGCCTGTTGTTGTGAGTGTTGCCTTAGTTTGTGGGGGAGTTAAGAAGAGAATCGAACAAAAAAGGTCAAAAGCATTGGAATATGCACAGAGCCGAAAAAGGTTTGAATTTTTCCGGATAGATTGATTTGATGTTTCTTTATTAATCTATCAGAATAATAGGGTGCTATCTTTAAAAAAGATACCACCCTTTATTTTTTGAGTTGAGATACGTGAGATAATATTTTTTGAGCAATATTTGTATTGGTATATTCTCTTAATGTTATTTCCCGTGCTTTTTTTGCAAGAGCCCTTCTTTCTTCTTCGTGAGATAAATAATAAGTGAGTAAATTTTTTAATTCTTCTTTATTTTTATACATAGGAACACTATTGCCATATACGTTTTCTATTTCTTCTATATAATCTGATATAACAAGAGCACCGGATGCTGTTGCATCATATATACGATTATTTACAAAGCCGTATTTTTTCATATCAGGTCGGTGGTCATTTAAGACTATTTTTGCGGAACTATAATATTTATTTAATACATCATTTGATATGTATGGGGCTTTGTACATATTGTCAGGTATTATACCATACCAATTAAATCCGTATACAGAAACATTAAAACCTTCTTCTATTGCATAACGAAGGGAAGTTCTATCATGCCAATTTGAACCGACAAATAAAATATCTGTTTTTAGTTCTTCTTGTGGATCTGGATAGAATTTTTGAGGGTTGGTGAATTGCGGAATGTATATAGCATTAATATTGTTGTCATTTAATTCTTTTGTATATGTTTTAGAAGCAACAGCTATTATATCATAATTTTGAAAATCATCATCTAAGCTTGAATTTTCTGGCATTTGGTTTCGATTGTTTAATTTTGTTTTGTTTTGTTTTATTGTTGATTGTTTATCATATGCCATAGGATAATATACATAAAGTACGTTTGTGTTTTTACCAAATGGGGCATAAAATTTGGTGTATCCTCGCATGTATATATTCATATATGGTTCTATTTTATGAGGGCGATGATATTCTTCTCTATAATCAATATCAGTTTGGTAATTTAATTCGCTAAAGGCATTTTTTAAGTCTTCAGCTATGAAATAATCTCCGCTAGATGCTTCTCCCCTAGTCGTAGTTGATTTTATTACAACAAGGTCTTTTTGTGGATTTATAGTTTGAGCGATTGATAATTTTATAAAACAAAAAAAGGTAAGTAGTAATGTTATATATTTCATATTACAATCCTTTAAAATAATGTCTTTTTAGATGATTGTTTTTTTAATTTTTGTTGTAGGTCTTGAGCTCTTAATTTTATGTTTTCTTTTAGTTGTTGTTTTAGGGCTTTGTTTAGTTGTTTTTGAGCTAAAGTATTATTTCCTATTAAATGATTATATTCGGCGGAAAAATAATCTGCAATAGCATATTCGCCTAAATTGGCATATGTTTGTCCTAATAAAATGTATGCTTCTGGTGAATTTTTATTTCGATTTGCGTGTTCTAATAGTGGAATAAGTGAGAGTAACTCTTTTCTTTGGGGAGTGGAGGCTAAAATTGCTTGAGCATAATTTAGTTTGAAAATATCAGAACTTGGTTTTAAGTCTAATGCTTTTTTATAAGCAGAGATTGATTCTTTTATTTTTGTATTTTCAAACAATGTTTGGGCTTTTAGTTCCCAAAAATATGGGTTTTGTGGTTCTTTTGATAGTAATATATTTATATATTTTAGGGATGTGTTTAGATTTTTTTGGCGCATGTAATAAATTGCGTGGGCAATATTTGCATAAATTGATTTGTCGGATAAAGGATATTTTTTTAATACACTTGGAAGTGGATAAAGATAGGCGTATAATTTTGCTTTTATTCTTTTTAAGTTTTCATCTAATTTTGCGGAAGTGGTGGTTGATGTTTCTGTTTTTAATTTATCTTCGAAAAAAGCAATGCGTTCTGTAGTTATAGGGTGTGTTCTAAAGTATGGGTTTTCGCTTATTCCTTCTAGGCGGTTTGATGCTTTTATTTTGGTCATAAAATTTTTTAAGCCTTTTATAGATTTATTTTGTTTTTTTAATAAATCAACAGCTGTTTCATCAGCTGCTCGTTCTTCTGTTATTTGATAACTTGACATAGAATTTATTGCGGAACTTTGAGTTCCAAGAACAACTGCAATAGCTGCATCTCCTCTACCACTAACAGCAGCGGCACCTGCTGCGGCAATAAGTGATGCAAGGGAAGCTTTTTGCAATTCTTCTATTTTTATTTTTAGACGTAGAATGTGCCCACCTATAATATGGCCTGTTTCGTGGGCTAAAACACCTTCTATTTGATTAGTGTTGTCTGCTTTTAATAATGTGCCAGTATGTATGAACATATGGTTAGAATCGCCAACAAAAGCGTTTAAGCTATCATCTTTTACAATGTGAATATTGTTAGAATCGAAAGGAAGATTTGCTTCTTTATATATTGGAGTTAGTACGTCTGATAGCCAACTTTCAGTTTCTTCATCACTAATTATTGTTATAGCATACGAAGGTATGGATATTATTATAAACAATAATGTTAGAAGAAGTTTTTTCATAAATATATGTTTCTTTTCTTTTTAACAATTAAACACGTTCTGTTTGGGTTTTCTTGATAATTGTACGTTTTATAGGTTTGGTTGATTTAGTCTCGGTTGGTTTAGTGTTTAATTCTGGTTTATTGTTTTCTTTATTTGATATAGCTTTAGTTGCCTTTTCTAAACGTTCACCGATTAAATCACGTACAGCATTAGATTGTTTTGGTTCTTCTGTTTTTAATTTAATTTTATTGCCTTTGGCATCTGTTGTATATATTTCTGCAGGATTTTCGTTTGCATCATATTCTATGCCAATAACGGTGCGATTAGTATCTAAAAGTTTAAGTTCTCTACGAACTAATTTATCTTCACTGCCATCTAAATTACTATATGTTGACTGAATAGTGCAAGGAACATGATCTGCTCTGCATTCTAAATGTTTTTGTTCAATAAGACGTTCAGCGTTTTCTAAATTTACTTTAGTCATGATTACAATCTCCTTGTTTTCTCTTTTACAATTATAACACAGAAAAAAGCAAATTTAAAGCTTTAAAGTAAAAAATGTTTGCTTTTTTTTGATATTTGAGTAATGTTGTTTTTAAGTTTGTTAATTTATTTTATGAAAAGGAATATTTTGATATGAAAATGAACGCTAATCCTGTTAGAGGAACTAAAGATTTTTTGCCTTTAGAGGTTGAGTTAAGAGATTATGTTAGAGGTAAAATTGAAGATACTTATAAGGCGTATGGTTTTCATAAAATTAATACTCCAATAATGGAAGATATTGAACGTTTGAATAAAAGTGATGGTGGTGAGAATCTTTCTATGATTTTCAAATTGTTAAAACGTGGTCAGAAATTAGATTTAGCAAAAGAGAATATATCAGAAGACGATTTAGTGGATAGTGGATTAAGATATGATTTGACTATGCCATTATCTAGATATTTTGCAAATAATCGTCAATTTTTAACAATGCCATTTAAGTCTATTCAGATTGATAAGGTGTTTCGTGCAGAGCGTCCTCAAAAAGGAAGATTAAGAGAATTTTTCCAATGTGATATTGATATTATTGGCGATAAATCTATCAATGCGGAGATGGAATTGATTGCGGCAACGACTGCGGCATTAGAAGCTATTAATTTTAGTGATTTTACTATTCGTATTAATGATAGACGAATCCTTACAGATATGATATTGGGGGCTGGTTTTAAAAATGAAGATGTTGGCTCAGTATGTATTATTTTTGATAAGCTTGATAAAATTGGTATAGATGGAGTTAGGGCGGAATTAATTGAAAAAGAATATGACGCTGATGTTGTTGAAAAATTTGTTGCAATACTGACAGAGGCTGATGGCGACGGTTTAGTTGTTGCTGAGAAATATTGTTCTAATCAGGAAATTGTTGCTAACTTAAAAAAGGTTATTGAGTTTGCTAATAATATTTCAGAAGGCAAATTTAAGGCTGTTTATGATAAATCATTAGTTCGTGGTATGGGATATTATACTGGTATGGTTTTTGAAATTGCTAGTCCTAAATTTGGTAGTTCTGTTGGCGGTGGTGGAAGATATGATGAAATGATTGGAAAGTTTTTAGGCGAATCGGTTCCTGCTGTTGGTTTTTCTATTGGTTTTGAAAGAATTTGCGCTATTATGTTAGAAGAGCAATTTAATGTGCCTCAGAAAGAAAAAGTGATATTGGTTTGTAATCAAGATGATGATTTTGCTATGGTTGCTACAAAAATGCGTGAATTAATAGGTAATGGTATGATTGTAACACCTTTAATGCGTTCTAAAAAACTTGGCAAACAAATGGATAGTTTAATTGCTCTTGGATATAAAAAAGCATGTTATTTAGATAGCGGAGCTTTTAAGGATTTAGGATAAATATTGATTTGTATATGGTATAAAAAAAAGCAGGTTAATAACCTGCTTTTTTTTGTATCTAGAAAACCACGCGTTAGACGCGTGGTTCAGTAAAGCTTATAGCGATGAGGTTGTCAAAGCGCTCCAATTAGGTTAAAATTTTGCGGTCTGCCAAGACGCAAAAAACCTAATTGGAGGTCAATTATGAAA
>JAFTVD010000022.1 GCA_017465945.1 Alphaproteobacteria bacterium
AACAATAAAAACCCCATCCAACTATACTTGGAGATCCCTCTAAACTTATAAGCTGATTATCAAAACAATAAAAAGCCCCTCCAACTATACTTGGAGATCCCTCTAAACTTATAAGCTGATTTTTGTTACAATAAAAACTCCCCTTAACTTCCTTTGGTGCTCCTTTCAATGTTGTAAGCTTATTATTATCACAATCAAAAAAACCTCCAACTTCTCTTGGTGCTCCTTTCAATGTTGTAAGCTTATTATTATCACAATCAAAATAACCACCAACTTTACTTGGAGCCCCCTCTAAACTTGTAAGCTGATTATATTGACAAGCAAATTGTCCATTAACAACAACTCTAGAAAAATCAGGCAACTTTTTTAATCCTCTCCCCCCCAAATCAACATCACAATCAAGCACAAACCCATCTGGCAAAACATTTAAAAACTTATTTATATCATCTACACTAGCTGTCCTAAAAAACTTTTCAGCTTTTTCAATATCTAAACCAATATTCTCAGCCCCTTTTCCTTCTAAAAAGCTAATAATTTCTTCATCTTTCATCGCTTTTGCTAACCCCAAAGCAGAATACCCAAACTCGTGTCTAGCATTAATATCTGCCCCCAATTTAATAATATAATCCATCTTCCTAATTTTTTTATCAACCGGAAGCTTATCGTCTAACAAACACTTAATTAACTGCTCATTCAATATATTTTTATTTTCTTCACTCATCTCCGTCCTCACTTAAATAAAGAAAACCCCTAATATATTCTAGATGATACCACAAAATTCCCCCTCTTGCAACAAAAAAACACCTTCCTAGATTGCTTCACATCCGTTCGCAATGACACCTCACTCCGTCTTTACGAACCATAAGGCGTGGCAATCCTCTTTAAACAAATCATCCTAATCCATCATTGCGAACCTTTGAAAAAGCCGTAGCAATCCAGAAAAAATTATACCACACTCCCCCTTAAAGGCGAAAAACTCCTACAGAATACAAAAAAAGGATACCACACTTTAGCACATTCAAAACAAAATATCCTATCGATGAAACCGATTAAAAATCCTTCCTATAATATTCGTTTCTTCGTCATTTATTTTTTCTTTGTGCACAAACTTCCCATCAATTATAGGCTTTCCATCCATTACAGGTTTCCCATCAATAATTTTAATTGATTTTTTATAACAAAACATAAACCTACCTACAACTAAAGGGTGTCCCTCAATACTTTTTAACGGATTATCCATACACCAAAAATCTTTACCAACTTCTTCAGGTCCCCCTTCTAATGTTGTAAGATAATTTTCCTCGCATCTAAAATCATCACCAACCATTCTTGGTGCCCCTTTTAATGTTGTAAGCTTATTTTTTCCACAATAAAACCATCCATTTACCTTTTCTGGAGCTCCCTCCAACGATGTAAGATTATTCAATTCACAACTAAAACCACCAACCATTCTTGGTGCTCCCTTTAATGTTGTAAGCCAATTCGCACCGCAATGAAAATCTCCATCAACCTTTGAAGGAGCATACTCCAATGTTGTAAGATGATTTTTAAAACAACTAAAACTTCCAGCAAGTTCCTTTGGAGCCCCTTTTAATGTAGTAAGCTGACAAAAACTACAATCATACTTCCCACCAACTTTTTCAGGCCCTCCCTCTAAACTGGTAATCTGATTATTAAAACAATCAAAATCGC
The DNA here is from genome assembly GCA_017465945.1 of Alphaproteobacteria bacterium. Lineage (GTDB taxonomy): Bacteria > Pseudomonadota > Alphaproteobacteria > RF32 > CAG-239 > CAG-267. The sequence continues at coordinate 1,693 of JAFTVD010000022.1, forward strand.
CTCCAACTTCTCTCGGTGCTCCCTCTAATGTCGTAAATTCACACGAAGAACATTCAAAATCTCCATCAACTTTACTCGGAGCCCCTTTTAATGTTTCAAGACTAAAAGGACAATAAAAATCCCCTCCAACTTCTCTTGGTGCCCCTATTAATGTTTTAAGATGATTTTCCCTACAATCAAAAAAACCATCAACTATAACTTTTGAAAAATCAGGTAATTCTGTTAAATCTCTTTTACTCAAATCAATAGCACAATCAAGTCTATACCCATCAGGCAACACACCCAAAACTTCATTAATATCTTCAACACTTGCTGTACTAAAAAACTCTTCGGCATTATCTTCATTTACTAATTTTATTTCTGCCCCTTTTTCTTCTAATAATTCTACAATCTTTTCATCATTCATCATTTTAGCTAATACCAAAATAGAAAAACCATTTTCCTCTACCTCTGTATTAACATCCGCCCCAAGATAAATAAGGTAATCCATCTTTTTTAGTTTTTTATCAACCGGAAGCTTATCGTCTAACAAACACTTAATTAACTGCTCATTCAACATATTTTTATTTTCTTCACTCATCTCCATCTCCATTTAAAACAAAGTAAAATCTCTAACATACTATTATAATATCACAAAATTCCCCCTCTTGCAACAAAAAAACACCTTCGTCATTGCGAGGAGCGTCAGCGACGTGGCAATCCACTTCCCCCTTCGTCATTACAAGCCCTTTTCCTCGTCATTGCGAGGAGCGTCAGCGACGAAGCAATCCATTCCCTATCCTTCGTCATTGCGAGCCGTCAGGCGTGGCAATCCACTTCCCCATCCTAGATTGCTTCACATCCGTTCGCAATGACACATCCCCCTACATACAGAAAAGGCGTTGGATTTCTCCAACGCCTCTATAACTCTATCCCACAATAATGGCGGAAAATTTGAGCTAGATAGAAGTCAATGTCCTGTGGCAAAAATTTTAGTTTACATAGAGGTAAATGAATTTTTGCCAACAGGCTTCCATTGACGATTAGATACTCAAATTTTACCCTTTATTTGTATGAAGACATGTGCTCCAATATAGCCCTTTTCGCATTAACGCCTTCTTGAGCTTTTTCAAGTAAAGCATTGTAGCGTTCTGGGTTAGCTTTGTTCACTACTTGGAAACGAGTTTCCGAAGCCATATAATCAGAAAGTGGCTTAGAAGGAGCTTTTGAATCAAGCATTAATGGAGCTTTACCTTCTTTAACATTTTCAGGATTATAGCGATATAAAGGCCATGAACCTGTTTCAACAGCGCTCTTTTGGTGAACAAGACCTTCAGCCATATTTAGCCCTTGGTTAATACAATGTGAGTAAGCAATAATCAATGAAGGACCATCAAAAGCTTCAGCTTCATTCATAGCTTTAATCACTTGAGTATCATTAGCCCCCATCGCAACTTGTGCTACATAAACATTACCATAAGACATAGCAATCATAGCCAAATCTTTCTTAGGTAATTCTTTACCAGCAGTTGCAAATTTAGCTGATGCCCCCATTGGAGTAGCCTTAGATTGTTGACCACCTGTATTAGAATATACACCAGTATCAACAACCAAAATATTAACATTGCGACCTGATGCAATAGCATGGTCTAAACCACCAAAGCCAATATCATAAGCCCAACCATCACCGCCGATAATCCATACAGATTTCTTAATGAGGTAATCAGCAATTTCATTCAAGTGAGATGCTTCTTCTGTATTGATAGTAGCTAATTTTGCTCTCAATTCTTTAACGTTTTGACGTTGAACATCAATTTCAGCATCATTGCCCTGAGGATTATTTAAGATTCTATCAGCAACTTCGCCAACTTTATCTTTCAAACCTTCAAGCAAAGCTTTTGCCGTCTCAACACCTTGGTCAATAGATACTCTCATACCTAAACCAAACTCTGCATTGTCTTCAAATAAAGAGTTAGCCCAAGCCGGACCATGCCCTTTTTCGTCTTTTGAGTAAGGAGTTGTAGGTAAGTTACCAGAGTAAATAGAAGAGCAACCAGTAGCATTAGCTACAACCATTCTATCACCAAACAACTGAGTAATAAGTTTGATATAAGGTGTTTCACCACAACCAGCACAAGCACCAGAAAACTCAAACAAAGGTTGAATCATCTGTGTTGTCTTTGGCAAATTCTTTTGTACTTCTGTTCTCTTAACATAAGGTAGAGTTTCAAAGAATTTCCAGTTAGCTTTTTCTGCTTCTAAGTGGTTTTCAATATGGTCCATATTAATCGCATGAAGTTCTGGATTTGCCTTATTTTTAGCAGGACAAGCAGAAACGCACACTCCACAACCAGTACAGTCTTCAGCAGAGATTTGTAACATAAATTTCTTACCTGCAAATTCTTTACCTTTGTAGTCAACTCTTTTCAAAGTAGCTGGAGCTTTTGCCAATTCTTCATCACTTGCCACTTTCATACGGATAACACCATGAGGACAAACGATAGAACATTTACCACATTGAATACATGTTTCAGGGTCCCAAACAGGAATTTCTGTTGCAATGCAACGTTTTTCATATTGAGTAGTACCTGTTGGCCATGTACCATCAACAACTTTATCCAGTTCAGATGTTGTAATGCTATCACCAGTATCTGCAATAAGTTTAGCAGTCAAACCTTGAACAAACTCAGGTGCATCTTGAGGAACTGGAGCTAAACGATTATATGTAGAAGTAACTTCTTTTGGATAATTAACCTCAAACATATGAGCAAGAGAAGCATCAACCGCCGCATAGTTCTTTTCAACTACTGCATCACCTTTTTTAGAATAAGTCTTCTTAATAGCAGCTTTAATTTGGCTAATTGCTTCATCTTTAGGCAAAATATTAGAAATAGCAAAGAAACAAGCTTGCATGATAGTATTAATTCTAGCACCCATACCTGTTGCACGAGCCACTTCAATAGCATTAATTGTATAGAATTTCAATTCTTTAGAAATGATTTGTTCTTGTACTTCTCTTGGTAAATGGTTCCAAACTTCATCAGCTTTGTAAGGAGCATTAAGAAGGAATGTACCACCTTTTTTAGCAATCTTTAAGATGTCAACCTTTTGCATAAATTGGAATTGGTGACAAGCAACAAAGTCAGCATTGTTAACCAAATAAGCAGAACGAATTGGATTATCAGAAAAACGAAGGTGAGATGTAGTCATACTTCCAGATTTTCTTGAGTCATACACAAAATAACCTTGACCATATTTACCCGCATCTTCTGCAATAATCTTAATTGAGTTCTTATTAGCACCAACAGTACCATCAGCACCCAAACCAAAGAACACAGCTCTAACCACATCATCTGGCTCAACATCAAATGTTTCATCATAAGCTAAAGATTTATGAGTAACATCATCAATAATACCAACGCTAAATCCATTGATAGGATTTTGACTTTTTGCATTATCAAACACACCTTTAGCCATAGCAGGTGTAAATTCTTTAGAAGAAAGTCCGTATCTACCACCATAGATTTTAGGAAGACTTGCAATTTTACCATTAGCAAAAGCTTGAGATAAAGTTGTAACAACATCCAAATACAAAGGTTCACCAAGTGAGCCACTCTCTTTTGTTCTATCCAAAACGCTAACTGTTTTAACCGTATTTGGCATAGCTTTAAGAAGAGCTTCTTCTGGGAATGGTCTATACAAGCGAACTTTTAACACACCATATTTTTCACCATGTTTGTTTAGGTATTCAATAGCTTCTTCAACTGTTTCAGCACCGCTACCCATAACCACAATAACATGCTCTGCATCACTAGCCCCAACATAGTCAACAATATTATATTGACGCCCTGTAACTTTATAAAATTTATTCATTTCTTCTTGAACAATACCTGCAACCGCATCATAGTATTTATTGCAAGCTTCTCTTCCTTGGAAGAAAACATCAGGATTTTGAGCCGTACCTCTAATAACAGGTTTTTCAGGCTTTAATGCGTGTTTAGCATTAAATTTATAATCAACACCTTTAAGCATAGAAAGTAATTGTTCATCAGAGATTGTTTTAACCTTTTTAATTTCGTGAGATGTTCTAAAACCATCAAAGAAATGCATAAATGGCACACGGCTTCTCAATGTAGAAGTTTGTGCAATACAAGCCATATCCCCAGCTTCTTGCACGCTATTTGAACAAAGCATTGCAAACCCAGTTTGACGACAACCCATAACGTCCGAATGGTCACCATAAATAGACAAAGCATGATAAGCAAGTGAACGAGCCGCAACATGCATAACAAATGGAGATAATTCACCAGCAATCTTATACATATTAGGAATCATCAATAACAAACCTTGTGAAGCTGTAAATGTTGTAGTCAATGCACCTGCTTGTAAAGAACCATGGCAAGCACCCGCAGCACCTGCTTCAGATTGCATTTCTTGTACAAATGGCACAACACCCCAAAGGTTTTTTTGTTTTGCAGCTGACCACGCATCAGCCCATTCACCCATCGGAGAAGATGGAGTAATTGGGTAAATAACGCAGACTTCATTCATGCGGTGAGCAACAGAAGCTGCCGCTTCGTTACCATCCATCATTTTCATTTTAACATCTGACATTTATACACATCCTTTAAAATTAAATTTAAATCATTAAGAACTTTAAAATCAACCCACAAACCATACAACAAACAATGTATGAAATGCAGTATCTCACCTGTTCATTATTATTATTTTAGTCGCTAAATAGATATCACAATCTGAGTAAAAATCAACTTTTTTTTACGATTTTCACATTTAAATTCAGTTTATCAACTTATTTTGAATGTCTAGTTTTTTTCAAATACCAAGCCTGTAAATTTCGACTAAATTTATTTCCTTTTCTTTCTTCTCTAACAACTTCTTTTCGCTCATCTTTAGAAAGGTCAGAATATTTTTGTGTTCTAGTAAATGGATTATCTTTTGAATTTTTAAGTTCTTCATCAATTTTCTGGTTTTCACGTTTTTGTTCTAACAAAGGTTTTGCCTCCATTACAACATCTAATGCTTCTTCACTATTTCCTTTTTTTCTTCCCAATTGTGCCATTTTTTTCTTAACTGTTTGCTTTCCAATTTCAAACAATAACTCTTTATCTTTAACAAGCTTTGAAACCATATTATCCATAATTTTATGATCAACCATACCAGAAACAACCACCGCAGAAAATATTTTCACAAAGTCATCTTGTGATAAACTTTTAGACGGTCTAACAACCTCACCCCCATTATTTCTTTCTTCTTTTTGATATTCTACAATATCAGCTATTGCAATACTACCTCTTTGTACATCAGAAACATACCCTGCATCAACCCCTCTTTTTTCAAGATTTTCAACTTCTCTAAACATCACATCATTAATATCTTCACCTTTAACCGAAGCCCTAATAACCGAAGCATAAAAATTAGCAATCATCAACTTTTCTTCTTCTGTTGGAGGTTTTCTTAAAGCTCCTGTATCAAAAATATTAATATCCACTTCTTCTATCTTTCCATCTTTACCTCTTTTTATATCAAAATTTTGTTGTCCCGAGTGTCTATCAATATCCCAAGCTCTACCACTAATCAAAATACCTAATTCTGTTGCCACATACCCCGTTGCAATAATTCTCTTTTCTTCTTCACTACAATCAAGTTTCGGTAAACTTTTACCCTCCCCAAATTCCATAGCCTTAAACCCAGCCCCTGTTTTTTCATCATAACTCCAATCCGTCCAAGGACAAAGATTTATATTAAATTTAACCCCATTAACCTCCAACTTATCAATAGCATTATAGCTCTTATATGCCTCTACATATTGCTCATACCCCCTTTTAATATCCACTTCAGTTTTAGTACTTTCATCAGCTCTATCAATAATTGTACCAAGCACTGCATACATACTATCTTTTTGAGATAAATCTTTAACTGTTCTCTTAATTTTCATAAACTCGCTATCAGCGTCTTTTTTAGCTCTAGGCCTCATCATCTGCAACACATTTTTATCACCATTATCATATTCCACCGCTAAAGAACTAAAAAACGAACCAGCACCTAAAACTTTTCCTACCCGTCTTATTTCTTTTAATTTTTCATCTCCTACATTTTCTCTTAATTCTCTAAAAATTTCCCATCTTTTTTTCTTAACTGCATTATCTTTCAAAACAGCCAATGGTCTTCTAATATCATCAGGCAAATTTGGCACATTAGATAAAGCTTGTCCAAACTTCACCCAAGCCGGACCATTACTCGAGCAAAACTGCGCCAAAGCCTCGCCTACTCCCATTTTCTTATCGCCATCATTTTTTTGTTCTACAGGTTCTTTCGCTGAAAGCATCGCTCCAAGCATAAACCTAGCTTTATCTTTACGATAATATCCTTTACCAATTCCCCCCTTATACAAAGCCTTTAAAACATCTTTAGTTTCTTTTTCATAAGGATCATCTTTATCAATATATTTAGAAACCACCACATCAACCTTTTTATCAACATCATTTTTTGCATAATTTTCTAAAAATCTTTGCATTACAGCCGCTCTTTCTTCAAGCCCTTTATCCCAAAATTCTGCATGCATAATTTGTAAATCTTCATTAGAAAATTCATCAAACAGTTGTTTAACTTCTTTTTTATCATCTTCACTCATAGGTTTTTCTTCTTCACCACTCTGGCTTGCCATAATTTTAGGATAAATCTCTATAAGCTCATTAAAACAATTTTCCTTAAACCTTACAGCACTATCTTTAGAATAAGGCTTTGTTAAAAAATCAACCACTTCCATATTAGCATTTGGGCAAACATCTAAAAATTGATTTAACGAACTAACAACCCTTGCCGAAGCTTCATTTCTAAAACCTAAATCTCTATCATTATCTTGGTGTTTAACCGCAACTTCAAATCTTTCAGCCGTTTCTCTTTGTGCTTCAATCTTATCTGCAAACACTTCAAATATCTTGTCTTTAACACCCCCCACAACCATATCCTGATTTACCATATTCATAAACAAAACTACTTCATTTTGATATTCTTTTACTTCCTCCAAACTAACCTTACCACCATCTTCTTTAATATCACCAACAACAGGTTCTTTGCCAATTCTTTCAACAAGTCTTTCAGTATATTCTTCCACAAAATAATTTCTAATAGGAGCATATGTTACTGCCGATATAGTATTTGTTTTATTCGAAATCGTATATTCATCTCTGAATATATTTTTTGAATATGCTTCATATTCAATAACCCTATCTTTAAGCATCAATAATGAAGCTTCTTCTTTTTCTTCTTCTGGTAACATTTGATAGCTTTTCTTAATTTCTTCCAAAAATACTAATTTACCATTTTCTTCTTCTCCAAATAGTCCCTTATGGTTCATCTGGTCAAATACTTCTTTTTGTTCATAAAAAGAAAGTTCCTTAAATCCATTTTCTAATACATATTCCGAAAACTTATTTCTAAACCCATCACTATTATCAGAAGCTAAATTACGTTCAACCTTTGGATAAGATTCAACCAATTCTCTCACATCAAGTTTAGGATTATCTTTATCATTAATATATCTTAAAACTTCATATTCAGGCATATAGTTGCTATTAGACCCAAAACACAACACTGCCAAATTAACACCTTTTGATTTTTCTTCATCAGATTTTTTGCTCAAATTAGCATATAATGCCTCAGGATTTCCTTTTGTTTCTTCAAATCCAACACTTTTTCTAACCCCTTCAAATAAATCTATTTTTTTATCAATATAAATTTCATTTGCTCTTGCTCCTAATAACGTCATATCACTTCTATAACCATTTCTTTTAGCAACATAGTCATAAAGTTCTAATACCAAACCACTAATTTTCTTATCTTCATTTTCATCACCAGATTTTATTCTTGATAATCCGTATGCCACATCTTCAATATCTCTTTCTCCTTTTTCTTTATTTCTTTTAAGGACATTAATTATAGGCTCTTTCATAACTTCTAAAACATCTAGTGTTCTATCGTTCAATCTCAAGTTCATAAAATCTGTTATTTCTTTTTTCTTTTCATCAGTTGTTAATTCTCTATCTTCTTTTGCCCCATACATTCTATATAATTTTGAAGCTTTCAGTTTTTCATAATCTTCATTTATTCTAATCTCATCATTTCCCATATTACTATAGTCTAAATCTTTTCTTTTATCAGCTTTAGCTTTAAGCTCTCTATCAAACATACCTCTACAAAAAACATATTGCTCAAAATCTTCAACTCTTAAAATATAATCCAAACTTTTTGATGCCTCATCTGTTAATTCTTTTGTTTTTACATCAGCCATTCTATATTCACCAAGTGTAATTAATGCATCATACACTTTCATTTGTGTTTCAAAACAAGATGAAATTTTTTCATCATTTTCTATTTCTTTTTTATGATTTTTCTTATACCTAAGTTCTCTTGCCTCATCACCAACAGCAATTATAGTACCACTCTCATCTGCAATAAAATCATAACTTTCCCCCTCAAACTTAACTTTAGAAAATACTTCACCAAACTTATGAGCTCTCAAAATATCCGTATCTTCATTTTGAGCTTGAGTGTCCATAACCCCCTCATCAATACCAACACCTAACTGCCTTAAATTTCTCAAAAAATCCTTTTTGTCTTCAGCATTTTCCAATAATTCACTCCAAGGAAGTTTTTGCCCAACAGCATCTTCCATCGCTGGCATAACAAACTCCGGCAACTTAAATGCCAAAGAAGAATATTGTAAAAAATCACGCTTATTAAGACCTACCTCGCTTTTCCCATTAACAAAATGTCTTAATTTATCCTCATCTGCTCCAAAAACAGACGGCACATCTAATTTTATCGGTTCACTATCATATACTCTTTGATAAAAACGCTCCTCGCACTCATCTCTTTTTTTATCATTCCCACATTTTCCATATTCTTTTCCATATTCTTCTAAACTAATTTCAGGATACGAGAGACAAAACGCTAAATCATCAGCCCAAGCAACAAAATTTCCTTTTTTACTATCACGAATACTAATTCCAAATTGATCCAACATATAATCTTTAGAAACATAAGCATAATCTGCTCTATGATTTTTCACATCATCACTTAAAACCTTAGTCTTTCCATCAAGACACATAGTAAGTAAATGAGTATCGCTCCACCCACCGCAAACTAACTCTTTTCCATTATAATTAACTTTTTTTACACCTCTTCCATCTAAAACAACCCCATTTTGCTCTAAAACTTCTTCTAGCTTCAATGCCAATCCAAGAGCATCCAACTCAATGCCGTTATCTTTTGCTTCATCAAGCAAAACTCGTGTAAGACTATCTTGATAATCATTTCTTTTTATTTCATCAAAAGATTTCTCTATAGCTCTGTCTTTTATGGTTTTTCCTGTTTTCTCAATCCCCAAAAATACACTATCTGTCGCTCTCATAAAAAATTGCGATGCTTTTTTCTCCAAATCTTCAGAAACTTCAACCTTGCTACCATCAGTTCTTCCAAGTATATCTCCTGCTTCTTTTAACCTAATACTAAACTTAAAACTTTCATCTCCTTCAAGGTCAATTAATTTATCTAATGCTTCCTCATAAGAAACTTGAGCCCAATCCACCTTTCCTTCAACAATCCTATCTCTAAATTTATCATCTTCCATAAATTTATTTTCTAAATATCCAACATATCTCCCATTAGCATATTGTTCTTCAAGTCTTTCCTTAAAACTATTAAATTTTTCATCATCTAAAGCGCTTTTTTCAACACTTTCCGCATTTTCCGTAAAATTTTCAATATAATCACCATATTTAACTTCTTCATAATTTTCTATTGCCTGAATACGACTTCTTGGACTACCATGCTCATCAGCAATTCCTACCAATATCGCCTCAACATCACTTAATTCATTTAACCCATGCACTCTTTCCAATACCAAACGATATTCATCAGGATTTTTTCCCATATAATAAAGCATATCCACAGCATGTTTATCAGCCAAAGTTTCATTTACATTACTATTTGTAGCATTTTCATAAATTTGGTTTACAAAAAAATGCCCTAATTCATGTGCTACAACTCCCTCTAATTGAGAAGAATTCTCCGCAAAATCAAGCATCTTTTTACTAACGGATAAAACATTTACACCTTCTTTTTTAGGGCAAATCCACGCATTTTCATCTTCACTATCTTGCAAAACAAATAAGAAATTTTCTCTAACATACTCCCTCATTTGCTCCATATTATCAATTACTTTGCCATCTTTTTCTATCACATGAGAGGCTAAATAATTTTCTTCCAACGCCTCCATATTTTCATCATTCTCTTGATTTTGCCTAATATTATCAGCTAAAACCTTTGTTTCATCATTTAAAAGAGCCACATTTTTTGCAAGCAACATCTTGCTTACAATTTCTTCCATATATTGATTAAATTCTTTACCAACTTCCCCACTAGGCGCACAAATATGATACTCCTCAAACATATCTTGAGGCATTAATTTTCCAATTTCTTCATCATATCCATATTCTGCCATATCTAGCACCTCTACCTTTTATGGTACCACAAATTTCACTTCTTTTCAACAATTATATTACCACAAACTTAAACAATTCTTAAACTTTTTTTGCTTAAAATGACCAAAACAATATTTTTTACGGATTTTTTATAATGAAATACTTATTGGTTTTACTTTTCATTTCATTTAGCACCTCCATATCTTATGCCACATCTTTAAGTGCAAACCCTTGGGAGCAAGAAAACACTCAAAACCAAATAGATAACGCCTACAAAAAACGCCATCATCGCTTCCATAAAAATGAAAATATAGACCATATCAACAAATCAACATTATACCAACAACAACCTCAAGAAAAAGAAAAAAACATATTTGATAAATTAGGTTCAATGTTTGAAAAAAATTCATCTTCCAACACCCCTCAACAAGTCTCTAAACCTATTAAACGAAGCAAACGTAGACCTAAAAGAATATCTGCCCCAAAAAGAGTAGCTCCCACCCCAGCTCCACTTCTTGATACCCCACAACAATCAGAAACAAAAGGCTTTTTTTCAATGCCCGAGTTTAATACTCCATCAATGCCAAAATTTAACACCCCATCACTCCCAGACACCAATTCACTTATTAGAAAATTTGAACGTTCAATGGGAATAGATTTGAAAAAAATGGGAAGACAACTTAAAGGAATATAAAATGCACCCAGTCATTATTTTAGTAAAACCACAACTAGCAGAAAATATCGGTATGGTAGCTCGTGCCATGAAAAATTGTGCTCTAACAGAACTTCGTATCGTAAACCCAGAACAATCACCAACAGATACCATAGCATTAAGAGCCTCCTCTGGTTCAGAAGAAATCTTAACTTCCGCAAAAATATACCCTACTACAAAAGATGCAATAAGTGATTTAGAAATAGTATATTCAGCCTCTGCTCGCCCTCGTCATCAAGTAAAACAAGTTATGACCGCAGAATTTATGGCGCAAAATTATCCTTTAGATAAAAAAGTCGGCTTTATGTTTGGTTGTGAGCGAACAGGACTAGAAAATGACGACATCTCATTATCAGATGCCATAGTAGAAGTTCCGCTAAACCCCGAACACTCATCTCTAAATTTAGCCCAAGCGGTCTTAATCTTAAGCTATGAATACTATAAAACAACAATCAAAGACGAACCATCTCGCTTTGTAACTAATGGTGGCCAAATTGCCCCCAAAGAAAAACTACTTAAATTTTTATCAACATTAGATGATAACATCAAACAAAGTCCTCGCCTAAAAGACAAAGACCATACAGAAAGTTTAATTCGCAATATCAATAACATATTTACTCGTTCGCAATTAACTCTACAAGAATTAAACTCCCTTTATGGAATAATAAACATCTTAAAAGATAAATAAAAAAAGATTTTCTGGGGATATCCTTTAACACAACTATTTAATGTTAGAAAGTTTAGGTTATATTACAGCTATTAACATTAAAAAAGGAAAAAAAATGGAAACAAGAGGTTTTGAACCAATCGTAGAAATGAAAAACGTGAGCCTTGCCTATGGGGATAATCCCCCTGTGCTAAAAAGTATAGATTTTGCCTTTCGTCGTGGCTCAATGCACTTCTTAACCGGAAAATCAGGAGCAGGAAAAACCTCTCTTCTATCTATGCTATACTTAGCACAACGTCCAACCGAAGGAACTCTTAAAGTATTTGGTTCCAACATAGCCATGACTGACCGTGATAAAATGGCTTTTTTACGTCGTCGCATAGGAGTTGTATTCCAAGACTTTAGATTATTAGAACATTTAAGCGTATTTGATAACGTTGCCCTCCCCTTAAGACTAAAAGGCATGAAAGAAAAAGAAATCCGCCAACGTGTAATAGAATTACTTGCTTGGGTTGATTTATCACATAACATGTATGTCAAAAGCTCTGAAATATCAGGTGGTGAAAAACAACGTGTAGCCATAGCTCGCGCTGTAATCAATCGCCCCGAAATATTACTTGCTGACGAACCAACTGGTAACGTTGATAACGAAATAGCCTTAAAACTTATGAAATTATTTGCAGAACTTAATCGTTTAGGCACTACCGTAATCATAGCCACCCACTCTGAAGAATTAATGGAACGCTATAATTACCCACGTCTAAAACTAGAAAATGGTCATCTTGAATATATAAAGTAAGAGATATCACATGGAAAATTTTAACGAAGACATAATGAAAGAAAAACCTTCTAAAAAACCTCGTCCTGAGGCTTCAAAAGTGAAGGAATTAAGACGTCAAACTCCTCCGACAGATAGCAAAAACGAGCTCCCCATTGATGAAGGTTATTCCAAAACATTTTTAAGAGTTGTCATTGCCGTATCTGTATTTTTAATATCAATCACCCTATCAGGTGTATTAGGTATTAATTCAATGTTTGAAAACTCAAGAAAGCAAATAGTCTCTAACTTTACTGTTCAAATAATTCCTTTACCAAATTATGAAGAAAGCAGAAAAGACTTATTAAACGTTGTTAATTTCCTAGAAAAATATCCTAACATCAAACAAGTTAGTGTATTAAGCGATAATGAGCTAAAAGCATTAATCGAGCCATGGCTAGGTAACAACGTTGATATTGAACTACTCCCCATCCCCAAATTACTAGATGTCCAAATAACCCCAAATGTTGATTTTGACTATAAAAAACTAATGATACGCCTATCAGAAGTATCATCTCAAGCATCAATAAATGACCATAATTTATGGTTATCAAGATTATTAAAGTTCATTAATTCGCTAAAAGTATTAGCCCTAACAGTATTATTACTAGTGGCTCTAGCTTCTGTAACAGCAATAGTTTACGCCGCTCAAACAAGTTTAAACATACATAAAGACACCATAAACATTCTTCATATAATCGGTGCAACAGATAATTACATTGCCTTAAATTATGTAAAACAAATCACCTATACCTCACTTGTTGCCGGCATAATTGGTACTCTAATTTCCGTACCTGCAATTTTAGTAGTTGGCTCAATGGCAAAAGGTATTGAGGCAGGAATATTCAACACCGTATCATTTGGAGCTCAAAACTGGTTAACAATATTCTCGCTTCCAGTATTATCAGCAATATTTGTTGCTATCACAGCCTACATAACAATCGTAAAAAAACTAAAAAATATGATATAAAAAAACGAGCCCGAAGGCCCGTTAAAATATCAAAATCAAAAATTACCTACCTAAATCACGCACAAATTTAGTACCAGTTATTATACCATTTCTATATTTACCTCTAACTTCAATAAGGTGATTATTAAATTTGCGCCATTTAGCAACAGAAGAATTATTTCTAGTAAACTTTAATGCAATGCTGATAACACGTTCATCTTCTTTTCGTTCATTATAATCAGACAAACTACATCCTTCACTTCCAGCCCCAATATCATTTCTTAAAACTCTGATGTATCCTTGATTCTTATTTTCAAAATATACACCGCACCAATTTTTAGTAGAAGCCAAAGCAACACTACTAGCCAAACTGAAAACTATACATAAAAATACCATAAGTTTAGCAGTTTTAAACATTTTCTTTCCTATCTAAATAGATTAATATCCAAATTTCACCTACTATATATCATCACTTTTGGCTAGAGTCAATATATTTTTGTCTAAATCAGTATTTTAAATTTATTCCACACCCCATTAAAGCAATCAAATTCCATCAACACCATCTACCACAAACACCAAATCATCATTTCCCATCCTTTTTTTAATCACCCTATTAACATCATCAAGACTAATATTTTTAACCGTATCTTGCCTTTTTTCCAAAAAATCACGTCCTAAATCCATCGCCATCATTAAATATAACTGCTCGGCAATATTAAAAAGACTAGCAAACCTCAAATTAAACGAAGAAAGAAGACTATTTTTTGCCATATTAAGCTCATCTTCACTAATTCCATTTTTAACAAAATCATTATACTCTTTCTTCAAAATATCTTCAATTTCTTTCACATTTGCCGGACTAGCAGAATAAAAAATATTCCAAACCTCATCAGCATCACTCATAGCAAGATAACTATATATTCCATAAGTAAGCCCCTCTTTTTCTCGTATTACCTTATTTAAGCGAGAATTAAGCCCAGCTCCTCCAAATATAAAATCCGCCACATAAAACGGATAAAAATCCTCATCTAATCTTCTAATCCCTTTAGTTTTATGTACAACAAAACTTTGCTTAGATACATCACTTTTAACTCTTTTAACATCTCCGTCATATTTATGATTTAATACCTCAATTTCTTTTATATCAGACTTATCCTTAAGCCCTAAAAACATAAAACTTAAAAACTCTTTTGCTAAATTTTCATCAATATCCCCTGCTATCCCAACAGATAACATATCCTTTGTCATATAGTTATTCAAATACCAAATAATATCATCTCTTGTAACCAAATCTAACTCTTCTTTATCAGGAATACTATCTCTTCCATAAGGATGTTCCCCATAAAATTCTTCATTAACTAATTTTTCTAACAAATATTTAGGACTTTCCTTGTGTCTTTTTTTTGCAACTTCTAATTGGTTTCTCGCTAATTGCAAATCCTCATCTTTCAAATGTGAATTATACAACACATCTTTTAAAATCTTCCATGCTTCCTTTTCAAATTCCTTTACATAGCTAAACGAAAATAAAGCATTATCACTATCAACGCCAACTCCAATTTTAATCCCTTTTTCCTTCATAACTTTTCTAAGGTCTTTACGATTTAGATTTCCAGCTCCATCTAATAAAACAGCCTCCATCAAATGAGTAACGCCTCTTTTTTCAACATAAGCATCACCCATTCTATCAAAACCAAAATAAATACTCACCAAAGAAACGCTATCATCTTCCAACAAATAAGCCTTAATTTTTCCCTCATCAACGCTAACCTCTTTAACATTAACGTCAAATTTTCGTTCTTTTAATATAGAATTATCTAAAATTTTATCAGCATCAAACTCTTTTTTAAAAAAGAACCTATCAGCAACCAACCCTAAACATAAGCCACATCCAATGAGTAATAAAAAAATCTTTTTCATCAACCTAAATCCAGTATTTAAATTTCCACACTTTTAATATATTCATCCTTAGTCAAACAATGAGGATTTTTCTTTTCTATTTCATCAAAATCTTCATATAATATTCTAACTCTGATTTTTTATTTTCCCCATATTCTTGTTCCATAAAAGTATTCATTTTCTCCCAA
Organism: Alphaproteobacteria bacterium; assembly: GCA_017465945.1. GTDB lineage: Bacteria > Pseudomonadota > Alphaproteobacteria > RF32 > CAG-239 > CAG-267. Next base: position 17,409 of record JAFTVD010000022.1, read on the forward strand.
TATCCCATCCAATCATCTTCGCTAAAACAATTATCTTTATCATCAACACTATCTACCATAGATTTATAAACATTTCTTTGCCGTTCTTCATCAAAATCCCCCAACAAATCATCTGTATATCCACTTTCTCTAAGCCTTAAATGCAACTCTTTACTATATTTAAAGTCTTCCTCTTCACTCATACACCCATCACCATCCACATCTATTTCTTTAAACTCTTTTCTATGACGCTCATCTTCTCCTTTTTCAACATTTTCTTCTATATTATATTTTTTTAATACATCAATCTTCATCTTTGCATATTCATCCTTATCAAGACATTCATCTTTATTTTCATCTGCTTGATAAAAATTTTCTCCTTCTTGTGCAATCAGCATAGAATTTATCATATTTTCTGCAATATCTTCTTTAGGAGTTTCTTCAATTTTTTTCAAATTTTCTACTAAATTTTCAGAAGCTTCCTTTAATTTTTCTAAACTTTCTTTTAATGGTGGAATATCTTTATTAGTATAAACCCCATCCCCATCTCTATCCATCTTTTTAAACTGATTTTTTATCCCATATCTCAAATAATCAATAAAAAATAAACCACTTTCATTTTCATCTAAACTTTTATCACCATTTTTATCTGCATTATTAAAAAGCGCCAATAATTCCCCCTCAACCACTTCTTTTGTTTCACTATTTGCCTCAGCCGTACCTTCTACAATCATATCCAATTCATTTAATGAAATTTTTTTATCATTATTAACATCGGCCATAACAAACATATCGCCTAAATCAAATCTATCTTTCCCTCCCTCTAAACTATTATTAATAAATTCATCTTCAGAAATAGAAAAAGTTATTTCATTTAAATGATTATTTGCCTCTAAATCAAAATCTTCATCCATACGATTAAGCGCTTCATCAAGCTTCTCAACATTGGCTTCTAGCTTTTCTATTGTTATATCATCACTTGCCAAACAAATCAACGGAAACACAAAAAACAAACCACAAAACAAAGTCTTAATCATAACAACAATCTCCTAAAAACCATCTAAACAACACTTTAACTTTATCCCTCCTAAAGTCAATCTTAAATTATTTTTTACCCTTAACAAAAAATAATTGACTTATAGACAAAAATATGATACATCTTTTGTTAAGAAAAATTATTATTTCACTAAAATATATTGTGTTTATGGAAAAAATTTATATTGATTACAAAAGATGGAGCAATGCCAAAGCCTTCATCACTCTAACAGATAATCAAATTTCAGTTTGTGGCAAATTCTATGATGGTTTCAGAAGTTTCCCTGGCCCCGAAGTAGAAGTAGATGTTTTAAGTGATACAGATACTGCCTTAAAAAAAGAAATTAAGGCACGTAGGGATTGTGATTACCCTATGTCAAAACAGCTTAAAGCTTACGTCAACTACATCTGGAGAAGAGCTCAAAAACTAGAACCATGGTTTTCCTATCCTCTTGATTAAAAACCAACTTTAAGTCCCCAAAATGCACACCGCACTTTAGGGACTTTTTTTTTCACATAAAAACTTAAATCAAATTAACGACCATTACGAAGATTATTCATATAAACACTATCAGAAATATTAATACATAAATCAAAAACAATTTGTTAATTCATAAAAACAGAAGCCAAATCCGTTGCTACACTCTTATCAAAATAAGAGAAATATTGATATATATTTATTATCTCTTTATCATTTTTATTCGCAATTTTCACTGCTTCATATGCTCCCCCACTTGGAACAGTTAAATAACAAACCACACAATCTGTATTTTCAGCAATATATTTATTACGTCTCAATATTGCAGTTTTCGGATGTTTCCCTTCAAATTCTGGAAGATAAATTATTTCATATTTACTATCTAAATCCTTTTGACGAAGTTTAGGATATTTAGAATAATCATAAGCCAAAACCAAACAAAGATAAATACGCCCCCTATATTCTTCTTTTAAGCGCAACATCACCGTTCTTGCCAACCAGTCAAAACCAATCCCCTCACAAACCCAAAACTCATCATAACCATCATTGATTAAATCACGCACAGTTTTTTCTAATTTTTTTTCAATTTCTGCTGAAATAGGGGTATCACGATGACCAAAAAAAGCACAAATCTTACCCATTACCGATATCCTTAAAGCCCAAACTATATTGTTGTTATTCTTTAAATTAGGTGGTGGATGTTGACAACTACAAGCTTCATGAGGTGTAGCCCACTTTATTGGGATACTATTCGAGTGGCATCCACCTTTTTGGGTAAATGCCCATCGACACATTCACTTTCTAGCTATAAGAAAGTTATATATGCCCATGAAACTTTCAGGTTGTCACGCCCGTATTGAGATTTGGGCTATCTCAATACTTGCATTATATATATTATTTTTTTTATTTTGCAATATGTTTTTTAATCTCAAATTTAAGCAAAATTTTAAGATTTATCATATACCATGCAAAAAAATAGGAGATTTTTATGACACTGCATTTTAATTTAAAATCAATGCTATTATTTGTTATATGCTTAATGTTCTTGCATATAACCACCCCTCACACCTTTTTAGTTGGGACAATAGCTATAATCTCTTACCTTTTTTTACTATACAAAAAAAACAATCTAAACACCTGTGATGCTATATTAAGCTTAAGCTTTATCTTTAACCTATACTATGTCTGTGGCTTAAGCATAAATGTAAGACAATATGATTATTTTAACTTTTTTATGCAAGCAGTCTATTTTGTAGAAAACGACTTTTTCCTAAAAAATCCCATAAGCTACCTAAACTCTGTTTACTATCAACCTCCTCTTTGGAGTATTATCACAGGTCTAATTACAAAAATAGGAATATTGCTCGGACAAACAAGAGAACAAGGTTTTGATGAAGCTCGCTTTATCTCATTATTTAGCATCACCGCAACAATGATTGTAATGTGGCGCTTTATAAATGAGTTTTCATATAATAAAAAATTAGTCTTATGGATATGGGGATTGTTCTGCTTCCTACCTATCCATACAATAATGTCAGGACTAAACAATAACGATAGTTTTGTATACTTCCTTATGATGCTCATAATATATCAAGCATATAAATGGTATAATGATAACTCAATCTTAAAAGCTCTAAACATAGCCTTTCTTCTATTTTTAGCCGGAATGACAAAGTTTTCAGGCTTAATGACATTATCTTATGTCGCAATTTTAGGTTTAAGTATTTTATTTAACCAACCAAACAAATTTAATGCTAAAATTTGGATACAATTTTTAATCATCGCAATAGGCGCAACCTTAGGTTTTGCATGGGGCTTTTTCTTACTTTATTTTCATTTCCCAATCGTTCCCCCACCAAACGAAAACTTCTACCAAATTATGACCAACTATTCCATACAAGAACGACTATTTGATTTTTCAAATATTGGCATTATATTTGCAGACCTTAAAAATAATGTTATTGAACCAAATGTCTGGTTATCATTAATCAAAACATCTATTTTCGGCGAATGGTCATGGAACAACATCGCTTTTTCTACTATCTTATATATAGAAAATATACTACTATCGATTTTCATTACTTATAGCTTTTTCCATTTATTTAAATACAAAATCGGTAAAGATTTCGGACTAAATCTAGCATTTGTAGTTTTCACTATTGCAATCTTTATTTCATGGGCATCTTTCTGGCTCAAATTTCCATATTTTTGCTCAACCGAATTCAGATATGTAGTAATCCTAGTCCCCATATCATACCTCTGGATAGCCAACTATTTACAACAAAAAAACTTGCCAAAGTGGTTAAACATCACTTTAGCAAGCTCTGTTGTATTATTTATACTATCCAAAACTATTGTTTTTGTAAGTACCATTCAACCGTTTTAACTATACCTGTTTTAAATGTTTCATCAGGCTTATAGCCAAGTTCTGTTTCAATTTTTGTTGGATCAATAGCATAACGTTTATCATGCCCTGCCCTATCTTTAACAAAAACAATTAATTCTGAATATTTTTTACCATCTTTGCGAGGGCATTTTGTATCTAATATATCACAAATCGTATGAGTAATCTCAATGTTAGTTAATTCATTATGTCCACCAACATTATATGTTTCACCAATTTTTCCATCATGATAAATAATATCAATCGCCTTAGCATGGTCTGAAACGTATAACCAATCTCTAATATTTTTCCCATTACCATATATAGGAATAGGACTCAAATTTAAGCAATTTCTAATAATAGTTGGAATCAACTTTTCATCATGTTGTTTTGGCCCATAGTTATTAGAACAATTTGATGTTGTAGTATTAAGCCCAAAAGTATGCTGATAAGCTCTCACCAAAAAGTCAGATCCAGCCTTAGATGCCGAATATGGCGAGTTAGGTGCATAAGGAGTTGTCTCCTTAAAATAACCAGTATCACCAAGTGTTCCAAACACTTCATCAGTAGATATATGATGAAAACGATAATTTTCACATCCCTTCTTTGGGCAAAATGGCTCATCAAACCAATGACAACGACAAGCCTCTAACAAATTAAACGTACCAACCAAATTAGTATTAATAAACGCTCTTGGACCTTTAATTGAATTATCTACATGGCTTTCTGCCGCAAAGTGAATAACCCCTGTTATGTTATATGTATCAAAAACTTCATTAACAAAATTTTCATCACATATATCCCCTTTAACAAAGGTATAATTTGGATTATTTTCAACTTCCTTAAGGTTAAGAAGATTTCCCGCATAAGTCAATTTATCTAAATTAATAATCTTATAATCAGGATGCTTTTCCATAAAATAAGGAATAAAATTGGCGCCAATAAAACCAGCCCCACCTGTAACTAAAATTGTTTGAGACATTTTCTTAATCCTTCTCTCCAATGTGGAATACTAATACCAAAACGTTGTTTAATTTTGCCCTTATTTAATACGCTATAATGAGGGCGAGGCGCAGGCGTTGGATAATCTTTGCTCTCAATCGGATTAACTTTGCATTTAAGATTTGATTGCTCCATTATCTCTAATGCAAAATCATACCACGAACAAACTCCCTCATTTGTATAGTGATAAATCTCTTTTTCACCATTTTTTATGTAAGGCAGTGCCACAACAATAGCTTCAGCTAAATCATACGCATTTGTAGGGCTACCAACTTGGTCAAAAATCACATTTAAGCTATCTCTTTCGCTTCCTAATTTTCTCATAGTTTTTACAAAATTCCCACCATGTGGAGAATATAACCATGCAGTTCTTATAACTATTGCTGTATCAGCATATTCAAGAACGTTCTTTTCACCCTCTCTTTTGGTTTTACCATATACAGACAATGGATTTGTATTATCATCTTCACTATAAGGTTTATACCCTTTGCCATCAAACACATAATCCGTTGAAATATGTACAACCCGTTTTCCATATTTAGCAAGATAAAGAGGCGCTTTAGCATTAACCATTTCAGCCACTTCAACATCACTTTCAGCCTTATCAACTGCAGTATATGCCGCACAATTTATAACAAATTCAAAATCTTTATCACTAAAATATTCTCTAACCGCTTCTTCATTAGTCAAATCAAGGTCATCTCTATCTATATATACCGCCTTATCTTTTAACAACACAGCCAAAGCTGTCCCTAATTGTCCATTACATCCAGTAACTAAAAACATGCTTCTAAATCCTTCAATCTTGGGTGGTTCAAATCACGTTCCAAAATATTAGCTTTTGACATATCAATTTTCCAATCTATTGCCAAATCAGGGTCATTTACACAAAGCCCACCTTCTGCATTTTTATCATAAAAATTATCACATTTATATGCAAAAATAGCCGTTTCAGATAACACAGAAAAGCCATGCGCAAACCCTCTTGGAATTAGAAGTTGGTTTTGATTTTCTTCAGATAAATGTACCGCTACATGCTCACCATAGGTTGGAGAATTTTTTCTTATATCCACCGCCACATCTAACACTTCGCCTTTAATAACTCTTACAAGTTTAGCCTGAGCAGATTGCCCTTTTTGAAAATGCAAACCTCTTATAGTACCATAACTTGAAAAAGATTGATTATCCTGCACAAAGTCATAAAACAAACCATTTTCTTCAAATTCTTTTTTGTTATAACTTTCAAAAAAGTAACCACGAGAATCAGTAAATACTCGAGGGCTGATGATGTACACGCCATCTAACTTAGTTTTAGTAAAGATCATGTTTTTCCTCATACACTTTCTGTAAATATTCTTTATAAGCAACTCCGTCTTTTAATCCATTGATTATCTTTTCCATCTGAGTTTTATCAATAAACCCTTGGCGATAAGCAATTTCTTCAATACAAGCAAGTTTCAAACCTTGCCTTTGTTCAATAATTTGAACAAATTGAGAAGATTCCATTAAGCTATCAGGAGTACCAGCATCAAGCCAAGCATTACCTCTTTTTAATGGAATAACATTCAATCTTCCTTCACTCAAATAAAGTTTATTTAAATCCGTTATCTCTAACTCACCTCTTTTAGATGGTTTAAGACTAGATGCTTTTTGGGCCACATCTGATGGATAAAAATATAACCCTGTAACTGCATAATTAGATTTTGGACATTTTGGTTTTTCTTCAATCGAAATAACCTGTTTATTATCATCAAATTCAATCACACCAAAACGTTCAGGATCAGACACATGATACCCAAATACAGTTGCCATATCATTATCTTCATTAACCATCGCTCTATATGTTTTCATCTGAGATTGAATATAAAAAATATTATCTCCAAGTATCATACAAACTTTATCATCTCCAATAAAGTCCTTACCTAAAATAAATGCTTCCGCAATTCCACGAGGAGCTTCTTGCACAATATAACTAAACTTTAATCCTAACTTTTCACCACTTCCAAACAAACGCTTAATATTAGGTGTATCCTCTGGTGTTGATATAATTAAAATCTCAGAAATCCCAAACAACATTAACACAGACAAAGGGTAATATATCATCGGCTTATCATATACCGGTAATAATTGTTTTGATGTACACAAAGTAGAAGGATATAACCTCGACCCTGTTCCCCCTGCTAAAATTATTCCTTTCATTTTTTTATCCTTTATAACTAATAAGTTTGGTTATTTGTTCAAAAATTACAAAATCCTTATATTTACCTTCAAGAGAAAACGCATATATATAAGGCGCTTTTGCCATAAACAAACGATTATCTCTAGCAAAATCTGGATTTTTCAATAAGAAAGTTTTGTACTCTTCTGTTTCTTTAATTTTACTTCTCATCAAACCATTACGACGAGAAAAAGTATCATAACAAGAATAGATAGTATACACAATCATAATCACTAAAAACGCATAAAATTTAGATGTATAAATAGAAAGCCATCCGCCCACAACAATAATATTTAATAAGCTAAACAACTTAACAACTAAACTAACATATTTATTCGTATAACTTCTAAGCACCAAATACATATATGGAGCAATAATAGCCAAACAACCAACAATCACATAAAACGTATGTTCAGGATTAGTTGCCAACAAAGAAGCCCCAAACGCACTTAAAACTAGAATCAAAATATTCGATAAAATATAAAATATATTTAGTTTTAACTTAAATCTGGTCATTTCTTTATTTACAAAACGCTCCAAATAAACATATGCACGTTTTAATTTTAACGCTGCCTCTTTAGACCCCTTAAGTGTTGTTTCAGCCCCAGGAAATAACAACTTCATAAACTTTTTCTCTGTTTTAGATAATTTCTTCAAATCATCTGTCTTTTTAACTAACGCAATATTACTGCCTTCTTGTACAATCTCAACAACCTCTTTCGAGCACAAGTTCAATATTTCAGCTCCAAAGGAACGTCCATCAAATTCATTTTGATTCAAAACACGCCAAATAGCCGGTGTTTTCTTAATATTAGCCCTTGTTTTATCTTTATTCCTAAATATTTGTTTTAAAGATATCTTATAAGCAATAAATATCGCCAAAAATGCAAGCAATGCAAAAAGTTCTGCTCCATAATCTTGAATAAACCACAAATATTTTTGCATCAATGTTGGTGTAAATAAAGTATTTTTATCAAGAGTTATCATTAAATGTATATCTTCATTTAATCCAAGAGCTTCTGTATCAGCAAACCCCAAAACATTTTCCGCTAAAGATGTAATTGTTACACGCACACCATTCAAACCAGAATATGTTGATGCAGTAGCGTTCTGTGCAAGAAAAGTTTCACCTCTTGGCAATTTAACAATCGCATTAGCAGACCCGATAACATTTTTAACAGTTTTACCCGTAATATCCCAATAAAACTCATCAAAGTTATCATATTGCCATACACTTCTATCAATAGAGTAATTAAACTCATAAGTATGAATTCCATTAGGATGAGCAATTGGAGTTTTAGGTTCAATATGCAAATAATTACCAATTTCAGTTACCGTATATGGGTGTTCTTGTCCATTAATCGTCACAGATTTTAATTCAAAATCAAGCCTTCTACGTTTACCATAGCGAGATGAGGTATATTTAGGCAAAATTCTAATAAATCCTTCAGGAAAATGTATATTATTTGCCACATACACAATCTTTTCTGTAACATTAACAAGTCCTAATTGTGTAATATCTATTGTTGTTAAAAAATAAGCAATGTGTTCTTCAGCTGGTGCTAAAATTTCTCTATCTTCCGAAAGTTTAATTGTAACATACGGAAAATCAGGCACAAATTTTGTAGGCTCCTGCCTTTTTTCACGATAAAAAGTACCATCTAATTTAACATCTTCATTAAGTGTATTTGTTGCGCTTGCTCTTTTCATACTTTCTTCATAAATTTTTTCATAAGCCGACATTGTTTCTTTTTGTTTTCTTTCTAGCTCTTCAAAATCAATAATACTCGTAGAATTTGGTGTAGATAATTCTTCTTCTTTTACATCAGCCCTAGTAACAATTTTCAAACGCTTTTTCACATACTCTTCAACTTCTTTAGGGTTATTAATATTAGGAAGTTCCTTATACAACTTTTCAATAGATTCTCTTTGTTTTTTAAGGTCAATAATTCCACCTTTAGGCTTATCTCCTAGAGCTTGAATACTAGAATTTGCCTCTCTTACCCCAAACAATATAGTAATTAACATAAAATAAATAAAAAACTTCTTCATATCTTATCCTTTAAGGTTGCTAGTTTCTAAGTTTTGCTATATCAAAAGCATATTATGATTTTATTATAAACACAAGAATTTAATTTTTATTAGAGGATAACTAAAAAATGGAAAAAAATATTGCAGCTATTATATTAGGAGCAGGTAAAGGTACTCGTATGAAATCCCCACTTCCAAAGGTGATGATGCCAGTTGCAGGTAAACCAATGATAAAGCATATCATTAACACCCTAGAAAACATGAATGTAAATGAAATTGTAACTATCATATCTCCCGATGGCGATTTAGTAAAACAAGAAACCACTCCATACAAAACAGCCGTCCAACAAGAACAACTAGGAACAGGTCATGCTGTAAAATGCGCTAAAGAAGAGCTAAAAAATTTCAATGGTGCAGTATTAGTTATTTTCGGTGATACTCCGCTCATAACTCAAAATACATTTCTAAAAACTGTTGAAAAAATAAACGAAGGATACCAAGTTGTAGTACTAGGTTTCAAACCTCAAGACCCACTTCGTTATGGTCGCTTGAAAATGGAAGGAAACACTCTTAAATCTATTGTAGAATACAAAGATGCAACCCCACAAGAACGTGAAATAAACTTCTGCAATTCAGGTTGCATGGGTTTTGATGGTAAATATTTATTTGATATTCTAGATAAAATCGGAAACGATAACGCATCAAAAGAATATTACCTAACAGATGCCGTAAAAGTAGCATGGGATATGGGCTTAAAATGCACTGCAATCGAAGGAAACTGCAAAGAAGTTGCTAGTGCAAACACTCAAGAAGAATTAGCCTTATTAGAAGAATATTATAAGGAAATAAAAAGTTGGTAAATAAAATTAAAGAATATTGGTTTAGTGGACTTATAGGCATATTTATGTTCCTATTCATCATATTTATAACAATCGTTGCTATTGCCCCTCATAATGATGAAAAAGAACGAGGTTTTAGCAAATGCACATATGAAATGTCTTACGAACTTAATGTCTATGGTAGCCAGAAAAAAATTTGGGGTATAGTTGGTGCTATTTTTAATAGTTATGTCTGCTATATTAACGTTATGCGTGATGGTTTTCATAACTTTATAGACGGCAAGCAATCAACCCCATGGGAAAATTATTTATTTACCCCCTATACAATGGAAATAGATAAAGAACTAAGCGAACCACTTAGCGAAGACCTAATTAAAGCTAGTAAATTAAACGATAGCGATGGTGATGTTTTTGATTTTTCACAAAAGGAGAATGATGATGACAAATAATACCCTACCAACATGGGATTTAAGCGAATACTATAAAGGAATTGATGATAAAAATATCGATAAAGATATCAAAAAATACCAAAAACTAGCCCAAGAATTTAATGAAAAATATAAGGGTAGAGTTAAAAATTTAACTATTGATGAGTTTAAAACCGCCCTAAAAGAATTAGAAACTTTAAGCAATATCGGACATAAACTTGCTGGTTTTTCTCATCTAAACTACGTTACTAATATGTTAGATGAAAAAGCATCATCACTTAACCAAAAAATCGAAGAACAACTAACCATAGCAGGAATGAACTTAGTATTCTGGAGCCTAGAATATAATAAACTTTCAGATACCAAGCAAAAAGAACTAATCAAAAAACTAAAAGACTATGCCCCATATCTCAAACGTATGTGCAAATATAAAAAATACGAACTATCAGAAGAAGTAGAACAAACTTTGCTCGCCAAAGACATAACCTCAGGTTCTGCATGGGTTAGATTTTATGAAGAAAACATGGCAAGACTAGAATATGAAGTTGATGGCAAAAAATATAATGATGCCGAAATATCCAAACTATGCACATCAAAAGACGAACAAACAAGATTAAAAGCAGGCTATGAAACCAATAAAGTAACTAAAGAAAATGCTCACTGGATATCTTATTGCTATAATATGATTATGAAAGATAAAGCAATAGAAGACGAAAAACGAGGTTTCAAATTACCTATGAGCTCACGTAATTTAGCAGAAGAAGTTAGCGATGAAACAGTAGAATGTTTAGCTAATACTGTTAGAGATAATTACAAAAATATCGCATGGAAATTTTATCAAATAAAAGCCAAACTATTAGGCAAAGAAAAAATCGATTATTGGGATAGAAATGCACCATTAAACATTGATGATGATAAAGAATATAAATGGGATGAAAGTGTTGATATGGTACTATCAGCATATAAAGAATTTAGCCCCAAACTATATAATATTGCCAAAGATTTTTTTGAAAATAATTGGATTGATGTTGCCCCTAAAAAAGGCAAAAGAAGTGGTGCATTTTGCTCATCTCCATTAGTTAAAGAACATCCATTTATTATGCTAAACTTTGTTGGCAAGCGCCATGATGTGCTCACCCTTGCTCACGAATTAGGACATGGATGCCACCATCAATTAAGAAGAAATAATGGTGATTTAAACGAAACATGCAGACTAACAAGTGAAGAAATAGCCTCTGTGTTTGGCGAAATGCTTGTTTTCCAATCAATGCTAAAAAAAGCCACCACTAAAGAAGAAAAAATCTCTCTTTTAACTACCAAAATAAATGATATGCTTAATACCGCATTCCGCCAAATAGCATTTCACTTTTTTGAAAAAAGAGCTCATGATGAAAGAAAAAAAGGCGAATTATCATCTCAACGTTTATCCGAAATTTGGGTAGAAGAGATGAAAGCAAGCCTTGGTGATTATGTAAAAGTTGGAGATAATGCAGACTATATTTGGGCACAAGTTGGTCACTTTTTCTTTTTACCATTTTATGTTTACGCATATTCATTTGCAGACTGTGTTGTCAACTCTTTATACTGGGTAAAAATGGAAAATAAAGTCGAAAATTTCGAAGATAAATACCTTGAATTATTATCTAAAACAGCAATCGGTGATTACAAAGATATCTTCAAACCATTCGGTTTAAATCCAAATGATAAAGAGTTCTGGCAAGGTGGACTTAACCTTATCGGATATTATATAAAAGAACTAGAAGCTCTAATATAATTATCCTTCACTATTGCCTATTGTCATTGTAAGGCTTTTCTTACCATATCCCCCTTCCCCCTCGTCATTACGAGCCCTTTTCCTCGTCATTGCGAGGAGCCCCTTTCCTCGTCATTGCGAGGAGCCCTTTTCTTCGTCATTGCGAGGAGTGAAACGACGAAGCAATCCATAAAAAAAGAGAGAAAATTTTTACACTTTCTCTCTTTAGAACTCGCATAAAGGCGAAAAATTTGAGCTAGATAGAAGTCAATGTCCTGTGGCAAAAATTTTAGTTTACATAGAGGTAAATGAATTTTTGCCAACAGGCTTCCATTGACGATTAGATACTCAAATTTTACCCTTTATTATTCGATGATTTTTGCTACAACACCAGCACCTACAGTTCTACCACCTTCACGAATAGCAAAACGTAAACCTTCATTCATCGCAATTGGAGAAATCAATGTTGCTGTCATTGTTACATTATCACCAGGCATTACCATTTCTGTACCTTCTTTAAGTTCAATTGAACCTGTTACGTCTGTTGTACGGAAATAGAATTGTGGACGATAGTTGTTGAAGAATGGAGTATGACGACCACCTTCTTCTTTTGTCAAAATGTAGCATTCACATACGAATTTTGTGTGTGGTGTGATAGAACCAGGTGCAGCCAATACTTGACCACGTTCTACTTCTTCTCTCTTTGTACCACGTAACAATACACCGATGTTATCACCTGCTTCACCTTGGTCTAACAACTTACGGAACATTTCGATACCTGTACATGTTGTTTTTGCTGTTGGACGAATACCAACGATTTCAATTTCGTCGCCAACGTGTAATATACCACGTTCTACACGACCTGTAACAACTGTACCACGACCAGAAATTGAGAATACGTCTTCAATTGGCATCAAGAATGGTAAATCTTTTGGACGATCTGGTTGTGGAATGTAAGCGTCTACTTGGTTCATTAATTCTAACACAGCATCACGACCGATTGTTGTATTGCTATCTTCTAATACTGCCAAAGCTGAACCTTTTACGATTGGAATTTCATCTCCAGGGAATTCATATGAAGAAAGCAAATCTCTGATTTCCATTTCTACTAATTCTAGTAATTCTGGATCATCTACTTGATCTACTTTGTTCATGAATACAACAATCGCTGGAACACCTACTTGACGTGCAAGCAAGATGTGTTCACGTGTTTGTGGCATTGGACCATCTGCTGAAGATACAACCAAAATCGCACCATCCATTTGTGCAGCACCTGTAATCATGTTTTTTACATAGTCTGCGTGACCTGGACAGTCAACGTGTGCATAGTGACGGTTTGCTGTTTCATATTCTACGTGTGATGTATTAATGGTAATACCACGTGCTCTTTCTTCTGGTGCTTTATCGATATTTGCATAATCAACAAACTCAGATGAACCAGCTTCTGCCAATACTTTTGTAATAGCAGCTGTTAATGTTGTTTTACCATGGTCTACGTGACCAATAGTTCCAATGTTGCAGTGTGGCTTACTGCGTTCAAACTTTTCTTTTGCCAT
>JAFTVD010000023.1 GCA_017465945.1 Alphaproteobacteria bacterium
AGGGGCTAAAGAAACAGAATTTAATAGTGAAAAAGCAACTAATTTTTTTAAAACAGCTAGTATTGAAGAAATAAATAAAGTTTTGAAAATATTGCCAGATGAGTTTGAGCTTGATTGTGATGTTGATTTAAGTGAAAGAGGGTTAACTGAATTACCTGATTTTTCTAAGTTATCTGTTAAAGGTAGTTTTTATTGTAATGATAATGAGCTTGACAGTTTAAAAGGGGCTCCTGAATATGTTGGTGGAAATTTTTGTTGTTTTAATAATCAGCTTACAACATTAGAGAAGGGACCTAGTGAAGTTTATGGGGATTTTTGGTGTTCAAATAATCAGCTTACATCATTAAAAGGAGGGCCGGTTGAGGTTGGTGGAGATTATGATTGTAGTGATAATCAGCTTGACAGTCTAAAAGATGGGCCGGTTGTGGTTGGTGGAGATTATAATTGTAGTAATAATCAACTTGACAGTCTAGAAGATGGGCCAAATAAAGTTGGGGGGGATTATAATTGTAGTAATAATGAGCTTGACAGTCTAAAAGGAGCACCGGTTGAGGTTGGTGGGAATTTTGTTTGTTATTCTAATAACCTTACTTCATTAAAGGGGGCACCAAGGGAAGTTAAGGGGAAGTTTGATTGTAGTATAAATCAGCTTATAAGTTTAGAGGGAGCACCAAGTAAAGTTGAAAGGGATTTTAATTGTTCTTATAATCCGTTGAAAAGTTATAAAGGAAAATCTGATAAAATTGGTGGAAAGTTTAGAGCACCTAAAATTGAGCAAGTAAATATTATTAATGCTGGTAATAGTAGATGATAGAGAGGGAAATATGAGTGAAGAAAATAAAAGAAAACTAGGTGAGCAGTTGATAAGGTGCGTTTTAGATGATAAGCTTTCTAATGATAAAAAGCTTAGGAAAATGGATTATATTATAAAAATGGGGGCGGATGTTAATGTTAGGCACGAGTTTGGGTACTCTGCTTTGGGGTTAGCTAAAGCGATGAAAAATGAAGAAATTATTAGCTTTTTGGAAGGAAAAGGGGCTGAGGATATTGGTTTTGATAGTAAAAAGGCTGAAGAGTTTTTTAAAAGAGCTAGTATTGAGGAAATAAATAATGTTTTGAAAATATTGCCAGATGGGTTTGTGCTTGATTGTGATGTTAATTTAAGTAGAAGAGGTTTAAAAGAGTTGCCTGATTTTTCTAGAGTTGTTGTTAATGGACAATTTGCTTGTCAATATAATGAGCTTGAAACATTAAAGGGAGCTCCAAGTGTAGTTGGTGGAGATTTTAATTGTTATGATAATAGGCTTACAACATTGATAGGAGCACCAAGAGAGGTTGGAGATAATTTTGATTGTTCTCATAATAAGCTTACAACATTGAAAGGTGCACCAAGTAAGGTTGAAGGTTTTTTTGATTGTAACGATAATCAGCTTACAACATTAGAGGGGGCTCCAAGAGAAGTTGGAGCAAGTTTTAATTGTTCATATAATCGACTTATTAGTTTGGTTGGAATACCAAAAGAAATTGGTAACAATTTTATTTGCCGAGATAATGTTGGTCTATCTATTGATGCTAAACCTGAAAAGATTGGTGGAAAAAGTTATGGGATTGATATTTTTCCAATAAGCAAATTTAATATTGGTAATGATAGGTGATTATATAGTAATAAGTGTAAAATTTGGTGTTTCTTTGGCAAGAATATAAAATTTTTAGGTAAAAAATTTAAAGTATTTTAACTTTTGTTTTTTTATAGTATCAGTTGAATATGGTTAATTAAGTGTAAGATTTTAAAAGAGAAAATTATGAGCGTTGCTGGTGCTATTAAAGAGATTGAATTGTTTAGGGGGAAATATATTAAGCAATCTATAATTACCTTTATTGTTTTTATGGTGATTATAGGGGGGATGATTTTCTTTAATGGTTTTAATAATGAAGATTATTTCTTTTTGATTTTGCTTGTGGCTGTTGGGGTGTTGATGGCCAAATCTATTAATTATGTATGGCAAAGTAAGGCAGAGGAAATTATTTTCAATAAATTAAAAAATATGCTTGTTGGGATTAAGATTGATTTTGATAATGGTATAAAAAAATCTGTTATGAATAAGCTAAATATGGTGCCTTTATTTAGTAATCGGCAAACTTTTAATGTTATGGTGGGGGATAATTTTAAGGTTTATGAAGAATTACTTTTTGACGAAGTTGATGTTAAAGTAGTTAAATTAAAAAATGTTAAATTTGAAGGGATTGTTGTTGAGATTGAAAATAAAAATTATGAAGGGGTTGGAAGCTTTATTAAAAATGGTAAAAGTTTTGATTTTGGAGTTGGTACAAATAAAAGCTTTATGGAGCAAAAATTTAAGTTACAATTATTACAGTTGTTAAAAATTTTTGGAGCTAAAAGTTGCTTTTTTGAAGTGTTAGATGATAGGCTTTATATTTTTATTAAAACGGGGAATAAGCTTTTTCATCAATTTTCGTTGTTGAAAAAGGTTGATGTTAATATATTTATTACAAAAGCTTTGATGTTAAAAGAGTTTATTATTCGTTTTGAAAAAGAAGTAAATAATTAGAGGATTTATTATTAGGGATTTTGTTTTTATTTTAGGAGACATATAATGCGTGGTAAATATTTGCTTTTTATGGGAATTTTGGGATGTTTTTGTTCTAATGTGTGGGCAAAAACAGAGATTACTATTTATAACCAAGATTTGGCTTTAGTTAAGAAGAATAAGACAATAGAGTTAAAAGAAGGAATTAACAATATTGTTTTTAACGAGGTTGCAAAGCAGGCTAATCGTGAAAGTGCATATGTGTATGGTGATGATTTTAGTGTTGTTGAGCAAAATTTTGATGCTAATGGGATTAACTATTATAATTTATTAAAAGCAAATGTAGGTAATATTGTTAAAACTGTTAGAATTAATAAAGCAACAGGTGAAAATGAATTTAATGCTGCGACTTTACTGGCTACAGATGGGGTTAATCCGATTTTAAAGTTTGATTATGGGATAGAAAGCAATTTTGATGGACGAGTTGTTTTTGATGATATTCCTGAAGGGCTTAATAATACACCGGTATTAAATGTAAAACTTGTGGCAAGTGAAAATAAAAAATCTGATATTGGGCTTGCATATTTGACAGCTGGTTTTCAATGGAATGCAAATTATGTAGCCAAAGTTAATGATGACAAAACTTTACACTTAATTGGTAGGGCGTCTATTAATAATAATTCTGGTAGTGATTATAGTGATGTTAAAGTGAAATTAGTGGCAGGTGAAGTTAATGTTGTTAAAAATATTTTAAGACCTAAAGCTATGTTAATGAGGGCTACTAATAGTTTGATGCTTGATAGTGCGCCTATAATTAGTGAACCTCAAAGTTTGAATGGATTTTACCTTTATGAGTTGCCTGAAGAAACAAATCTTGTTGATGGGCAAGTTAAGATGGTGTCTTTTATTGATACTAAAGAGGCTAGATATTTGAAAGAAGATACTATCAATTCTAGTTTAAGATTTGGTATTAACAAAGATGAATTTAAAAATGTTCATGCTAGTATGATTTATAAGATTAAAAATTTAAAAAGTGATGGGTTGGGTATTCCTTTGCCAAGTGGTAAGGTTAGTTTTTATGATGAAGATAAAAATGGTGAGCTACAATTTATTGGTGAAGATAGTATAGCAAACGTTGCGGTTAATGAAGATTTTCAATTAAAATTAGGCAATAATTTTGATGTGTTTGCAAATGGTAAGGTTAAAAAATTACAGAAAATAAGTGAACGCAAATTTAAGAAAAACCCAACGGATAGATGTGTTACTGTTGAGAATATGTATCTTTATGATGTTGAGTATGAAATTGTTAATTCATCTAAATATGAGACAAATGTTGTATTTAGGCAAGAATTACAAAATGGTGCAAAATTGATTAAAGAAAATATTGAAGGAAAAGATGTAGGAAATGCGCATCAATGGGAGGTTAAAGTTAGTGCTGATGGAAAAGTTGTTATTGAGGCTAGCTTTGAGGCGCATTTAGATTTTCGCGATTGCAATTAAAATCTTTTCTTAAATTGTTGTATGAAAAATGTTTCAGGGATGTTTGATGTTCTTGAAACATTTTTTTTTAAGTTAATTAAAATATTGACAAAAATATAGTTTGTTGTAAGGTGTCAAAAATTGAATTAATTTATAAGGTTTTTTAAGATGAAACATGAACTCTTAGCCCCAGCAGGGAATATTGAAGCAGGATACGCAGCTCTTTATTATGGAGCAGATGCTGTATATCTTGGGTTAACAAAATTTTCAGCAAGGGCAGGGGCGCAAAACTTTACTTATGAAGAATTAGATGAGTTTACGGCTTATGCTCATAGTCTTAATAGAAAAGTATTTGTGGCGCTTAATACAATTTTGACAAGTGATGAAGTTAAGGAGTTGCCTGAAGTTTTTAAGGCTATTGATAAGGCTAAAGTTGATGCTTTGATTATTCAGGATTTGGGGGTGTTTTATTTAGCAAAAAAACTTATTGGTCATATTGAACTTCATGCTAGTACACAAATGGCTGTACATAATGCTGAAGGGGCTAAATTTCTTAAATCTCTTGGTTTTAAAAGAGTGGTGCTAGCAAGAGAGCTTACGTTAAAAGAAATAGAAGAGATTGCAAGAGAAGTTAAAGATGTTGATTTAGAAGTTTTTGTTCATGGTGCTTTGTGTTATTCTTATAGCGGACAATGCTTGTTTTCGGCTTTAGAATATGGAAAGAGTGCTAATAGGGGGAGATGTGTTTATCCTTGTCGTAGCGAGTTTGATGTTATTGATGAAGAGGGTAAAAAAGAAAGACGGCATTTATTTTCTATGAAAGATATGGCTTTGGAAGAATTGGTTAATAAGATTCCAGCGCTTTCTTTGAAGATTGAAGGGAGAAAGAAATCTCCCTTATATGTTGCAACGGTGGTTAACTACTATAGGCACATTTTAGATGGTAAGAAAAAAAGTGTTAATGAAGCAAATGATATTAAACAAGTATTTTCAAGACCATGGTGTAAATTTCATTTTGATGGAAAAAACAAAGATATAACTGATGAAAATTTTGTTGGGCATAGAGGGTTATTAATAGGAAAAGTGGAAAAAGCTAATAAAAATAGGCTTGGATTTAGGGTTAATCATAAAATTGCTCGATATGATGGGATTCAAATTGATGTTAAAGGAGAGGAAAAACCTTTTGGGTTTGGAGTTAAAAATCTATTTATTAATGGAAAATCTCAATTTGAGGCTAATAAAGGTGAATTTGTTGAAATAGAATTGCCTTTAGAGCATCCTTTTTTGAAAGAGGGAGCTGATGTTTATCTTTCTTCATCTAGTGATGTTAAAGGTAGATATGATTATAAAAAGCCAAAACCTAAAGAATATCAAAATTTAATTGGTATTGATGTTACAATAGAGGTATATAAAGATAAAATTTGGGCAATGAGTGAAGGTACATCTGTTTTTGTTGAAGGGGCTTTTGATAAGGCGAAAGATGTTAAAAAAGTTAATGAAGCTATAGAAAAAGCTTTTAACAAAACAGGTGGAACAAACTTTAAGCTTGATAGTATTTTTATAGCAAATAATGAAGAGTTATTTGTGCCTGTTTCTTATCTTAATGAATTGAGAAGAAAATTATTAGATAGTATTGTTGTTGAGGATAAAGAGTATATTTTGCCTTTGTTTGAAGAAAAATGTAAAAAAGAAAAGATATTAGAAAAGGAGAAGTTTTACTTAAATTTAAAGACAGAAAGTGTTGATTTAAATGAACAAAGTTGTGGTGATTTATGGTTTGTGCTTCCTCAAATTTGTAGAAATATGCAAAGGCTAAAGAAGATTGTTGATGAGGTATATAGAAAAGGGGGAAGAAAATTTATTGTTGAAAATTATTATGGATTTGAGCTTCTTAAAAAATATAAAGATGTTGAAATTGGGGCAGGTAGTTTTATTTATGTTATGAATGAATATGCGACATTACAACTTAAAAATATGGGAGCTAAATGGTGTAGTGTTGCTTTGGAAAGCTCAATAGAAAATAAAGAAAATGTAGAGAGAAAATCTGCCATTGATATTAGGGAACATGTTGATTATGTACCACCTTTGTTTACTTCAGCGGTATGTATTAGGAAAAATGATTGTAAGAATTGTGTTGGTGGAATTAAACGATATATTCTTAAAAAAGATGGAAAAAATTATGAGGCTATATCTGAAGATTGCCAAGTTAAGGTGTTTAAGTTGTAGTTTTTTTTATTTTTTGTGTAAATTGTGTTGACTTTAAATAAAAATTACATATTTTGATTAAGCTGTTGATTTAATTTATGCAAATAGAGTAAAAAAAATGAAAAATGAAAATAATGAAGAATGGTTGAGAAACTCTGCACGATTATTTAATAAACTTTCTGGTAAAAAATTTACATATTCTTTGTATATGAGAATGGAAGAATTGCGTGATAGATGCGAACCATATATTGATGCATATAGAGATGGAAAGGTAAAAATTAATGAAAATAATGCTCATGGTTGGGCTTTATTTATTGATGCTTTTGCTATTGGAGGAAAAGATAAATTATTAGATGATTTGCAGATGAAAGTAGATTTTGATGTAAAAGAGTATATAGCAAAAGAGAAAAAAAGTTTTTGGAATAACCTTTTTGTTAAAAAGAATACAAAACATAAACACAAAAAAGGGAAAGTTAAGAATAAAATTAAAAAAGTGTGGAGTAAATGGGGAAGCAAGATTAAGACAGCTATTGTTAGTTCTGTGATTATTTTAGGGGGAATTGGAATAGCAAAATCTTGTGATGATAGTGATAAAAATGATAATTTGATTGTTAATAGTAATAAAACGTCTGTTAAAAAGGATAGTGTTGGTTTAGATGTTGTTGCATGGAAAGAAGTGGCTGTTGATAGTGTTAGATATGCAGAAGCACAAAAACATAATTTGAATAAAGAAGATAGTATTGATGTTAAATATCAAAAAATTTGGAATAATTTTTATGATATACGAGTTGAAATGTTTTCATCTAGCAAAGAAAAAGACAATCTTTACGCTAAAATTGATAAACAAATAAAAGATGGCTTTTTAGAGTTAAAGGATGGGATTAGCAAGGAAAGAGTTGCATATTGCTATCTTATTTATAAAGAGTATGGTATAAAAAGTTCAATAAAAGATGTTATATTTGCTGATAAAAAAGTTGATAGCTCGACTTTAGAGTTGTTTTATGATGATATTATGAGCGCAGGTGAAAAGGGTTTGGGTGTAAAAGAAAAAGCTCAAAAACAAAATAAAAATGGTCTAACTAATTATAGTAAGTTAGATAGGGCGTCGAGTAATCTTAAAATGAAAAGTGTAAAAAATTTGAAAGAATTACGAGACTTTAAGAAAATGTATAAGAATATGTAAAAATTTTGTTTTAATAGATATAAAAAAAAAAGCGAGATTTTAGAATCTCGCTTTTTTTAGTGGTAGAATATTATTACAGGTTTTTTGTTTTTTCCTCCAATTCCTCCATATCCATAAAATAATTTCATATTTTTATGAGATGAAGTTATTTCGATAGTATCTGTCAAATTATCTATATATTTGTACCAACAATGACATTTGTAGTACAATTTTTCATTTGTATAGCTTTTAGATATTTTAGTTATACTATCAGGAAGTTCAATAAGTGCAATATATTCCGACTTGTTAAGGATTTCACATCGTGCTTCTTTTTCTTGTTTAGTTGCTAGATTTTGAAAATAATTCATTCTTGAATAATGAAAGATGTCAATGTGAAACATATTTTCATCATTCCAATTATGATATACTATATATTCAGGAGAATCTAATGAACAGATGAACAATGGGGATATATAATATCTGTTTGATTTGCCTTCTGTTATTAGTTTTACTGGTTTATGTTTGCTAGTTATTTCAAAATTTTGAGCAGGAGCTGTGAGTGTAACAAGAAATAAAGTTAGTAAAAAAATAAAATTCTTCATAAAAATAAACAAATTTATAAGTTTGACTTGGTTAATTTATTATCATATTTTTTAGTTTGCAAGATTTTATTGTTGATAAGTTGAAATATTTTTGAAAAGATTAAAAAAATATCTTGACGATAAAAAATATTTATCATAAAGTGCGTTTTGTCGTTAAGACGTTGGGTCCTTAGCTCAGTTGGTTAGAGCCGGCCGCTCATAACGGTCTGGTCGTAGGTTCGAGTCCTACAGGACCCACCATTAAAACAAAAATACACCCTATGTGGTGTTTTTTTGTTTTAAATAGTGAATTGTGTTCTTGAACCGGAGAGTAGGTTCGACTACAAGCGAAAGGCGGGCGAAAGAACGCCGGTGAGCGCTAGCGAATGAGCGCCAGTGCGGACAAGCCTTTTATCAAAAGGCGAAGTTCAGTCCGTTAAACCCACCATAAACAAACACCATCCCTTTGTGGAGGGTGTATGATTTTCTCAGTGATATTTTTAGAGTGTTTCAGATAAAGTAAACCCCTCACAACAATAAATTGTGAGGGGTTTGTGATTAGAAGTTGTTTGAATTAACATTTTCCTCATTATTGGTTTTATTGCAGAACTGTTTTTTTATGAAGTTTTTCAGCAAATTTCTCGTAATGTTCAGCAAATTCCTCGTAATGTTCTGAAATTTTTTTAAGACAGTTAGTGTGTTTTTTCACTGATAACGAAAGCTCTTTAGCATCATCTATACCTGTCTGCAAGTCAGCAACAAAGAGTACTATAAGCAAGGTAAAAAAAATCGCAATAATTACACAGACTATCATAATAAAAAGTTTTTAAAGGTTATTTACTTATACAATTCTTTTATCTTTTCAATAATCAACTCCGGTTCAATATCATCATAGAATTGAACATACATAAGAGATGGTTTTTGAAAATAATGATAAAGCCAATCTCTGTACCTACTGTTCACAGAATAAACAACAACTTTGTTGTTCTTGCTAATTGCAATTAACACAACATCAGAATATCCGATATCAAGTTTATCTGCAACGTATGGTCCAAGAGAATAAACGAAATCCAAAGCAAATGTTTCTGCATCTTTGAAGTTTAAAGGGACTCTTGCAATAGCAAATGGATTGCTAAAATCAAAAGCAATGTTCATTGCATCAATTTCTTTGTTTGTAAGCATAATAAATACATTTTTAATAGTTAAACATCATAATTTTTATTAGTGAGCAGATGGTAATCTATTTTATTATAAAAATCAAATATTTTTGTGTCTAGTTTTCGGAAAAACAAACAGAAACGTTTTTTATTTCATTTCGTGTTTTTGCAATTTATTGTTCGGCAGTTTGAGAGTTTTTCGTTCGGCTGTTTGAGGATTTTTTATTTCTTGATTTTACAAAAAGCATGATAATCGGTAAAATTTTTCGCTTTTCGGTAATTATTCGGTAATTATTCGGTAAATATTTAAGGCAACACGTGACAATTTCACGTGTTGGTTGCAATCTGTAACCAACTGATAACTCAAAATATGTAAATTCAAACATTTATTATTCATTTTCAGTTGTCTACAATTTGTAGTCGACTGGTTACTCATTCTTTTTTTATTTTCTTATGCAACTGGCTACAATTTGTAGACGTTTCAGATCCTTCGGCTTTACTTATCGAGATATTCCGGCTGATCTGAATTTTAAGAATGTTTAGTTCTTTTGTATCATAAAAACATGTTTCTCTATTATTTTAATTATAACAGAATAAACATCTGATTGAGTATCAGCAGATGAATTAAGAATATCTGCAAGTTCATTGGCTTTTGTCAGTATTTTTGCCGACAGAGAGTCTAATCTTTTGAGTATAAAATCTGTACGGTAGCCTGAAATTTCTGATAATTTTTCAAAATTTTCACGTTTTACTCTGCTCATATAATATTTTGATGCACATAATTTCATCGCCATTCTATGTTTATCATAATAAGGAGCCATAATTGCTGTGCACATTAAATCATAGCAAGGAGCTAAGTTTGGAATATCATTTTTATAAAGAATAGAGAAGTTTTTAGCATGCGCATCACCATTTCCTATGAGATAGTTGAAAATAACTAAATCAATAAAAGCTATTTTGCTAGGAGCAGGTACTTTTATTTTATCTAAAAGCTCAAAGCAAGATAACAGATTGGGGCCTCCATCACTTTCATATTTGTTTTCAGGCAAGACTTTTAGTATTTGGCAAAAATCTTCTTGATGTATTCTTGTCCATAATCCGTTGTTTTTTTCTCTATCATATCTTTCAACCACGTAGAAATTTTTATCTTTTATTGTTTTAATAAAACATTCTGGTGTGCTCAAGCCACAAGCTTTAGCTAATTTCATACAGAACAATTCATTAAATACTGTATCTTTATATCCTTCAATATTAGGTTTTATAATGTGGGTTGAAGGAGTTCCGTTTAAGGGGAGCGCTAACTTGTTATCGATAATGCACGCTATTAATTTATCTTGCGCACCAGAACCAGAAATCCGAAAATCGTCATCTCCAATATATAAAGGCCTAACTTTTAATGAGTTAAGAATATCATATGCTTCTTCATCTTCTATGTATCTATATTCTGGTTTTGAGGGATCTTGCAATCTAGCATTTTGAGGTTGTACGGAGATTGCTCCAGCACAATCAGCACCAATACCTTTTAATAGGGCAAATGTATTACGACTATCTGTTTTTAATATTCTTGCTATTTGTGTTCTAGCTACATCTTCAGGTAATAATCCATCAAAGAATGGTCTAACTACATTGTCATTAAAAATACTTTCATTGAGAGGTAAACTAGCAGAAAGAGGAGAACGATCGTTATTTGCTAAATATTTTGCATCGTATTGAAAAGACAACTCGCCATTATTGTAACTTAAGTAGCCAGCTAACTTATTTTTAAAATACACATTTAATACTTCAGTCATTACTTATTCACCCATTTATTGAAAATATATAAATTTAACCCAAGAGCTTTTATAACAAGTAATAACTTACCTGTTTGGATGTTATTTTTGCCATTTTCAAGATCACTAATGAAACGACGGCCTGTTCCAGATATACCGGCAAGTTCTTCTTGGCTAAGGCCTTGTTCTTTACGAGTATCTCGTATTAATTTTCCTATATCTTCCATTGTTGTTAAATCTTGGCTATTCATAATAAACCTCTTTTTTTGCTACCGTTCGGTATCAATATAGCCTAAAATTATATAAATGTCAAGTTTTTGTTACCGATCAGTGTCATAATTGTTATATATGAGCAAATTTTTACTTTTCGTTCCCGAACGGTAACATTTTGCAAGTTTTTATTTTATGTTTTTGCAATTTATCGTTCGGCAGTTTGAGAGTTTTTTGTAATGAATGTAAGATTGAGATAACGCTTGATTTTTTGAATAAAATTTACTTTAATTATAAATAACCTATCAATTATTATTAAGACTTAATTAAAACGGAGTGGACTATGAGACTATTGATTATCGGCGGTGGGGCATCTGGGGCAAGTTGTGCAACCAGATTCAGAAGATTAAATGAACAAGCCCAAATTACCATATTGGAAAAGACGGATGAAGTTTCTATTGCTAATTGTGGTTTGCCTTATTATATTTCCGGTGTGATTGAAAATCGTGATAACATATTGGTTTCTAATCCTCAAAAATTTAAGTCATGGTTTAATATTGATGTAAAACTTAAAACAGAAGTAGTTCAAATCAATAAAGAAGAAAAGTATGTTATAACAAATACAAATGAGCAAATTTCATACGATTATTTGGTAATAGCAACGGGGGCAACTCCTATTGTGCCAAACTTTGAAGGTTTGAATAAAGACAAAACATTTGTGGTGCGTTCACTTTATGATGCTGATACAATCAAAACCCATATTAAGGAAAACAATATTCAGAATGTGGCTGTTATCGGGGGTGGTTTTATTGGCGTAGAGGTTGCCGAAAATATGATAGAAATGGGCTTAAAAACCTCTTTGATTGAAATGAACAATCAGATTTTGGCACCAATGGATGTGGAAATGGTACAACTTGCTCATAAAGAAATGCTATCCAACGGAATTGATTTGATTTTATCTGATGGTGTTCAAAAGTTTGACGGCAATAAAATTATTTTAAATTCTGGCAAAGAAGTTGAATTTGATATGTGTGTTTTGGCCATTGGTGTTAATCCTGAAATCAAATTGGCAGAAACAGCCGGACTTAAAATCAACCGAGGCATTATTGTTGATGAAACATTAAAAACGTCTGATGCTTTTATTTATGCGGCTGGCGATAATGTGGAAATAAAAGATTTTGTCAGTTTGCAAAATACTTTGGTGCCATTAGCAGGACCAGCCAACCGTCAAGGGCGTATTATTGCCGATAACATTAACGGGGTGCGTTCTACATATAAAAACACGCAAGGATCATCTGTTGTTAAAGTGTTCGGCTTAACGGTTGCAAGTTCAGGTAATAATGAAAAGCAATTAAAACAAAAGCAAATCCCATATTTAAAAACGTATGTATATTCACGCTCTCATGCCGGATATTATCCAGATGCTGATGCAATTTTATTTAAGTTATTGTTTAACAAAGACGGAAAAATTTTGGGTATTCAGGGAATAGGTAAAAGTGGTGTTGAAAAAAGGGTTGATGTGGTGGCAACCATTATGAGAAATAACGGATCTATTCAAGATATGATTGATGCGGAACTTTGTTATGCACCACCGTATTCCAGTGCGAAAGATCCTGTCAATGTGTTGGGCATGAATGCCGATAATATTATAAACGGATTAGTAAAACCTGCCTTTATGGAAGATTTGGAAGAGGCTCTTGTTATAGATGTTCGCCCACCGATGATGTATCAGCAAGGAGCTGTTCAAAATGCCATTAACATTCCGATTATGGAAATTAGACAGCGTTTGAATGAAATTCCAAAAGATAAGAAAGTGGTTTTGTCGTGTGCAACAGGATATACCAGTTATTGCGCCTCCAGAATTTTAATGCAAAATGGCTTTGATAATGTTTACTCCTTTATGGGGGGATATGATTTTTATAAAGCAGTAAAATCTTAAATCCAATGGGGTTTTATTTGCGACCAATACAAAACCTCCTTTGAAGGAGGTTTTGTATTGTATAGTTAGTAAATTATTTTTCACAACCTTTTTCAAAACTCCAACGCCAACAATCTGTTCTACATCGATGCTCTTTATAATCCCAAACACCTCGTTTACTTTCTAAACAACTAATGCTTAGATGAGCTTCTTTTAATGATGGAACAAAGTTTTGTATAACAAAATAAGTTATAAGAAAAAATACCATTATTAAGTATGAAACTCTGCGTATTTTTTGAATAAATGTTGTAAGTAAGGATAATAAGCAGATAATTGCAATAAAAACAGATAGATATACCAAGTTATTATCTAGATGATTTATTTCAAAATAATCTAAAACAAAACAACCAAGCAATAAAAAGAAAAAGAATATTTTACTGATAAAATATATCAAATTTTTAGATATTTGTCTGCTCATTTTTTTTCCTTATTTATATTTAGTATGGTGTGTTGGACATGTTTCTCGTAAAGTTTTACCTTTTTGGGCACCTTGTTGCCCCCTTATGTTAGCTCTAAAATCTCTTAAGCTATCAGATATGGGCCGATGATTATAACCAATATCTTTAGCTTCTTTGAGTACATCTAATGCATATGCAGCTTTTCATTATCTCTTAGTTGTTCTTTTGTGACGCAACCTCGTTCTTCATCCCATTTTATACAGTCATGACGACAGATTTTTTGTTTATTATCCCATACGCCATGTTGTTCGCTCAAACAATATCCTTTATCATCAAAAACGATGTATAAAAAATAAGAGGTTAATACAAAACCGATTATAGCACAAATATTCCAAAATATCAGAAATATTTTCCAACTAATTTTTTTGATATTAATATTTATCATTTATACCTCTAACTCTAAAGGATTTACAACCTTCTTTTGAGTTTTTATATAAACCACTTTTTTCTCTTTGTCTACCAGTTTTATTAACTGTTCTATCATGAATTCTATCTTTATGAGCTTCTTGTTTTGATAAACCTTTCCATGCTTGGTTATAGTAATAATCAAAATTTTCTTTTGCATTACCTAATCTTTCAGCAACTTTTTCGCCTATATGACCTCTTGATGTTGCCTCATAATTTGCTTTGCAATGAAAATAATCATCACCTCCAACAGTGTTATCTCTTCTCATATCCCAATAGTTTCTATTTAAATCTCTAACAGCTTGTGCAGCTTCTTTTAATTTATCTATTTTTGATTTATTTACCATATTATTTCTCCTACATAAAATTAAATAAATTATCATATTTAATATATGATATTTAATATATAGTAATTGATTTTATATATCTCAACATTAAATCTAATATTAGTTGTATTTTTTTAATTAAATACCGGCTCAGACCAGATTGAGCTTTATATTTTTGTAAGTATCTAGAATATAAAGATATTTAAAAATCTTAAATCCAATGGGGTCTTATCCACCACATTTAGAAGCTTCTTATGTTGAGGGGCTTTTTTTGTTGCATGTTTGTTTTTTAGAAGATATGCTTTTGTTGTTTTGATAAAAATAAAGGAGTTTTAAATGCTTAAGCTTATTTTACCAGAAGAAAAATATTGGGTGTCATTTTTAGAAGGGGTGGAGGAATTTAAGAAATTTCCAACTGATTTTGATACTAATGGAATTAAAGTTGGGCTTAAATATGGTAATTTTGCAGATTTCAAACTAAATAGCGAAAATGAACGTTTAGGTGTTGGCTTAAAAGAAGGGTATGTAAGGCAGACAAGATTGTGGTTGATTGAAGGTGATAAATTTGTTGGGGCTTTTGATATTCGCCATAGTTTAACTGATGAATTAAAGAAAAAGGGTGGTAATGTTGCATATTATATTATTCCTTCTTGTAGAAAGAAAGGGTTGGCAAGTTTGGGTTTAAAGAAATGTTGTAAATATGCAAAAGATGTTTTGGGGCTTGATGAGGTTTTAGTTACTTGTAATGCTTTAAATGTTGGCTCATATAAAACAATGATAAAAGTAATGAAAGAATTTGGTGGAAGAGAAGAGGAGCCTTTTTTATTTGATGATAAAAAAGAATTAAGGGTTTGGATAAGGACTATGTAGTTTTTTTGGTTTTTGATTTTATAATAATATGAGGAGGGAAAATGGCTGTTATTCATTGTATGTGTGGGTATATCGGGTTTGGAAAGACAACTGTTGCTAAACAGCTAGAAATTCAATATGGGGCTAAACGTTTTACTCCTGATGAGGTTATGATTGAGCTTTATGGAACAGATGTTAGCTCGGATTTTATGGAAAAAGCAAATAATGTTAATAGCTATATATGGAATGAGATAGAAAAATGCTTAAAAAATGGGCAAGATGTTATATTTGATGCAGGCTCTTGGGGAAGAGATGATAGAGAATATGTTATGTATAAAGCAAAAGAGATTAATGCTGATGTTATTTGGCACCAAGTTGAGTGTAGTATAGAAACAGCAAAAAAGAGAGCGCTTGAGCGTTCTTTGGATAAAGAAGAATTATCTATTAATGAAGATTTTTTTGATAAAAATATTGTAAGATATGAAAAGATTGCTCCTGATGAACAATTAGATGTTGTTTATCATAAAGGAGAATAGGGGGAGTTATAATTTTTTATTATATCCTATATTTAGTGCATTGGGTATGTTTGATTTAGAGTGATTACTATTATAACGTAAAAAGCCCTAGTTGAACTAGGGCTAGTTAAAGACAAAAGTACTTACAAACGGTAGGTGTCATTGGGATTAAATCTTTGAGGGCACACTTCAAAAGCTAGAGCTGTTTGAGATATTGCAGTCAGTTTGTGGTTGAAACCTGGAAGAAATAAAATTAAATCGCCAGCATTTAAGGTGATTTTTTTTGTTTCAGGTTCGTGCAACTGATGCTCAATCATTGTTAGTTCGGCTTCTATTGTTCCTGAAAGAACATAGGTGTATTCTACTTTTAGAAAATGATAATGGTTACCTCTTGGTTTTCCTGTTTCATAGACGTTAAGTCCGATAAATTTCATGCTTTCATTAAAATTGAAACAACCCGTGGGTATGTTATTTTCATATTTATAGAAACCATTTCCATTTATATTATCAGGACTAAAGCCTTGTGGTAGTTTTGTTAATAAGATTAAATCGTCTAAAGACAATTTTTCTTGCAAAACATCATCAGGGCTTTTTTCTTTCCAAGTGATGCGGTGTTTATATTTTTCATAGAGTTGAATATAACTTTTCTTTACCCTTTTGGTTTCATCACAACGCGCGTAGCAATGAAACATATAAACACAATCATTATTATTTTCTAAATCGCTTCCTAAGTAAGTCATTTTTCCAATCCAAAGTTTAGGGTTGGTGAAAAGAATTTCTTTTGCATATTGCAAAGCTGTTGCAAATGGAAAGTCTTCTGAAAACTCCTTACTATAAATCCCAACGCATTTATTCCTATAATCACTAAGGAATATTTTTATAAAATTTTTCATATGTATATATATTAATAATCAATAGACAAAAAGGAGTTTACCTTATTTAAGGTATTTTGTCAATACCTTATTGTAATGAAAATTAATTTATTTTACATTTTAAGATATTTTAGAAAAGCATCTGAGCCTTCAACGATATCCCAATAGGTTTCATCAAAGTTGCCGGTGTACCATGGATCTTTGATATTGCGGGGCTTGTTTGCAAAATCGAGTAAGCGGTGGATTTTGTTATCTGTATCCGGACCTGTGATAGATTGAATATCCTCTATATTGCTGTCATCCATTGCTAAAATATAATCGTAATAAGCATAATCTGAAGGACGAATTCGACGAGAATAATGTTCCTCAAACGGCACATGCATAGCGGTTAGGATTTCACGAGTGCCATAATGAATACCAGCATGGCACATTTCGTTATAGCTTTCGGTGGCAGCTGAATCTATTTCAAACTTATCTGCTAGACCTCGTTCCTCAACCATTTGTTTAAACACAAACTGTGCCATTGGTGAGCGACATATATTTCCAAGACAAACAAATAAAACTTTAATCATTTTGGGGCCTTTTTTTAGAGTTGTTATAAGATGATAAAAATACTTGATAAATATGATATAGTTTATAAAGTAAAAAATATTAAGGCAAATGTTTTTTTTATAGGTGAAGAATTGTTATGAAAGAGTTGAATATATCTAAAGAACAGATTGAAATAATTAGAAATTTTCAAAAAGATGAGGTTACAGCAAGTAGGCTTTATGCTTTTATTGCAAAAGGTATGAAGGATGAAAAAAATAAAGAGATTATGCTTAAAATGTCTTATGAAGAAAAGGCTCATTCTCTTATTTGGAAACAATATACTAAAGAAGATATAAAGCCAAATAGATTTAAGGTGATGTTTTATAAATTAGTTACTATTCTTTTGGGGTATACGTTTGTTATTAAACTATTAGAAAAAGATGAGTATAATGGAATTTCTTCTATGGAAGAGGTTAGGGCTAATTTTCCTGAAATTGAGCAGATTATTGCACAAGAAAAAGTGCATGAAAAAGATTTAATTGATATGCTTGATGAAGAAAGATTAAACTATACTGGGGCTATGGTATTGGGTTTAAATGACGCTTTGGTAGAACTAACTGGTGCTATTGCGGGGCTTACTTTTGTTTTGATGAATACGAGGCTTATTGCTATGAGTGGTGTTATTACAGGTGTGGCTGCTACTTTATCAATGGCTGCATCAAACTATTTGGCTGAACGTGCTGAAGGTAATAAAAATGCTTTGAAAGCAAGTGTGTATACGGGGATTGCGTATTTGATTATGGTGGTATTTTTAACTATGCCATATTTAATTGCGCCTTGTGAGATGTATATGGTAGCATTAGTTTCTATGATTTTGATTGTTGTTTGTTTGATTTATATGTTTAGCTTTTATATTGCAACAGTTAAGAGTGAAAAGGTGATGCCGAGATTTTTGGAGATGGCAGGGATTAGTTTGAGTGTTGCTGTTATTTCGTTTTTGATTGGATTGCTTGCTAAATTTTGCTTTGGGATAGAGGTTTAATATTATATAAATTAAAAGAAAAACTCCGGATTTTGAAGCCGGAGTTTTTTTTGTTGTTTTAGCTTTAAAAAGATTATTTGCCATAGTAGGCTTTTTTATAAACTTCTAAAACAAGTTTATGATTGCATGGGCGAGGGTTACCACCTGTACAAACGTCTTTCATTGCGGCATCTGTTAGAGCTTCAAGGTCTTTTTCTTTTACGCCGATTTCTTTTAAGGTTTTAGGAATACCAACTGTTTTAGAGAGTTTTTTTACTGCTTTAATGCAAGCTTCTCTGTATTCTGCTTGTTTCATGCTATCAACATTTTTTACACCCATAGCACGTGCGATTTCTTTATATTTTGTGCCGGTGTTTGGTGCATTAAATTCCATAACATAGGGAAGTAATACTGCGTTTGCGATACCATGTGGTGTATCATAAAAAGCAGATAATGGGTGAGCCATACCATGAACAACACCTAAACCTACGTTTGAAAATGCCATACCGGTCATATATTGCCCTAGTGCCATATCTTCTCTACCTTTGGGATCATTATCGCAAGCTTTTTTGAGGCTTCTTGAGATTATTTCGATAGCTTTTAGGTTTAGGGTATCAGCTAGTTCCCATGCACCAAGTGTGGTATAGCCTTCTATGGCATGAGTTAGGGCATCCATACCTGTTGCAGCGGTTAAGGATTTTGGCATTGATGACATCATATCTGGGTCAACTACAGCAACAACTGGAATATCGTGTGGGTCAACACAAACAAATTTACGGCGATTTTTTTCGTCGGTTATTACATAGTTGATTGTGGTTTCGGCTGCTGTTCCGGCTGTGGTTGCAACGGCAATCATGGGTACAGATTTGTTTTTGGTTGGAGCAACGCCTTCAAGTGAGGTTACGTCTTCAAATTCGGGGTTATTTATTATAATACCAATGGCTTTGGCAGTATCTTGCGGAGAGCCACCGCCGATGGCAATTAAATAATCAGCTTTAGCTTTTTTGAATGCTTTTAAGCCCTGTTTTACAACATCAACACTTGGGTTTGCTTTTACTCCATCAAAGATTGCATATTTTAATTTTGCATTATCTAAAAGGTTGGTTACTTTTTCGACAACTTTAAATTTAATAAGGTCGGTATCTGTTACGATTAAAGCCTTTTTAAATCCTCTTGATTTTGCCTCGGTAACAATAGCTTCAATTGCACCGCTTCCATGATAACTAGTTTCGTTTAAGATAAAACGTTTTGATGTCATAATGTCCTCCTTTTTAATAAAAATAATTTTAGTGAAGGTAGTGTAGAGGAGGAATGTTTAATTTTTGGTTATAATGAAAGATAAATTGCAAGTGTGAGTAATATTGTAGCTATTGTTTTTTATTTGGGAGCTATTTTTAATAATGTTTTAAGCTAATTGTTAATATACTAATATAGTACTTAATGTTTTGGGATATTTGTGATGATAGGTAAAATATTAGAATTTATGAAAGAGGCTGGTGATTACCTTATAAAAACAAGAAAAGAGAAAGGGTTATATATTGATTTTAAGGAAAAGTTGCCGGTTGGAATGGTAACTGAGGCGGATATTAATATTAGTTTTTTGTTTAAAGATTTTGTGGCTAATAATTTTTCTGACTTGCGTTATTTTATTGTGGATGAGGAAAGTATTGCAAATTGTAACGATAATATCTTTGATAAAATAGAACGAGCAGAGTATGTGTTTGTTATTGACCCTTTAGATGGTACCTTACAATATGCTCAAGATATTCCTATATATGGGGTATCGGTTGGAGTTTTTAAAAATAAAAAACCATATGTAGGGGCGATATATATTCCAAAGCAAAATGATTTAGTATATTGTAATGAGGATAAAGAGACGTTTTGGGTGAAAAATGCTTTTATGGATAGTGAGCATAAAATTAAATTACAAAAAAATTATAAAACAACATCTATGTTGGTTGTGGATTTACAGCAACATTTTGAACTAGATAAAACTAAAAATACTAAAAATTATTTGTTTGTGGATTATTTGGCATCTGTTTTTTCGTATGTTTTAATTAGTACGGGAAGAGTTAGAGCTGGAATGTTTAAGGATTGGTTGTGGGATGTTGGTGGAGCTTGGCCAATTTTTAATGCTCTTGGTTATAAAATGTATGATTTTAAAAATAAGAAAAATTTAACTAAATTAAGTAGAGAGGATTTTACATCAAAATTAAAATTTAAGTATGCTCATATTATTGGGCCTAAAAAAGAGGTTGATTATTTGAAAAATATTATAATTAAAGATAGAGAATTAAAATAGGTGTTTCTATGGTGTGGTGTCAATTAAGAGGTAGTTTTCTGTTTTGTCAGGTGTTTCAAAAAGTTTTTTAGTTTCATTGAAGTGTTTTATATTATTTTCAGCAATAGCACCTTGTCTTTTTGAAATTCTTTCTTTTAAGATATTATCAGGTGCATAAATATAGTAAATGATAGGTGTAAAACCTAGTTTTGTTGCTTTGGTGATTGCTTCTGTTCTGCTTTGTTTAGTCCAAAAGCCAATATCAAAGATGACTGATTTTTGAAGGTTAGAATATTCATCAGCCTTTTGCCATAAATATTCCATTGTTTTTAAGAAGCAATCTTCCCAATTTTTTTCATATTCGTCTTTTGTAAATAATTTCATACACCACTCATCAGCATTAAGGTGTATTGCATTTTTTTCTTTAGCTAATTTTTTAGAATAGGTGGTTTTTCCTGCTCCTAAAAAGCCACAAATAAGATAACAAATTGGTTTGGTGTTTGGCATTTTGTACTTTCTTGTAAAATTAATCTTTATGTGCTTTTTTAGTGTAAAAAATATTGTATGTCAAGATTGGTTTATATGAAAGGGAGGGAGTTTTTTTATTGACTATTTAGCAGACCTTAAGATTAGACTTGAAAAAAAGTTTTCAATTTATATTGAAAATGGGGCGGTTTATGAGTGGAAAACTGTAAAAGATGTGGTTGAAGATATCTATCATTTAGCTAACTATTAAAGAAAATAAACAGCTCTTAAGTTTAAAACTTGGAGCTGATTTTTGTTTAGTGGTAGTTGATTTTGGTTTATTTGCATAAAATGATATAAAAAATAGAAAAAATATTAAAATACACTTGATTTTTGTATATTGTAATTCCTGTATGAAATATTGGACTAGAACTAAAGATGTAATTTTGTTTTAGAAAGGAAAAGTAATATGATTAGCAAAATTGCTACAAAAGTAGGTTCGTTTGCTTTGCGGAAAATAAGTAATACAGCAATAGATAAAACTGTTCAAAAATTGAATAAACCATATGGTGAATTTAAGCGAGAAATTATGCAAATTAAACCTCTAAATGTAGGTGAAGATAAATCTATGCATTGCTATAGAATAATGCCTAATGATACTAGTGGTTTTTGTAAAAAAAAAGTTTTTGAGTATGAAATTGATAAATATCATAAAACAAAAAAATATAAGTAATGAAAAAAAAAGTAACCCTAGGTGGTTGCTTTTTTATTTATTTTATTGTATCGTTTTATTAGAGGTGTTAGTATGAAAAAGTTGAAAAAGCCATTTTATTTTATTCTCGGTTTTTTATTTGTACCGGTTATTTTAAGTAATTTGGTTGCTTATATTTTGAATTCTAGCGATGAGAATATGCTGGTTGGATATTTTGCATTGGTATATTTGATTATTTATCTGAGTTTTCCTAAATTATATAGTAAAGATGTTCCAAGAAGATTTCCTAATAAATATATGTTTTATTTTTGGGAATATTTGATTTTTTTTATTTTTGGAGTTGTTTTGGGTTTGTATATATGTGGTTTTGCTAAATAAATGATTTAGAAAAATATTTTAAATGCGCTTGATTTTTTGTATATGGTAATTCCTATATGAAATATTGGACTAGAACTAAAGATGTAATATTAGTTTTAGAAAGGAAAAGTAATATGGATGCTTTTAGAAAAAAATACAAAGAACTTTCATATATGTAAGATATTTCACATACTATTTCTACAGGAAATAAAAAAATAGATAAAGCTATTGTTAATGGTGTTTCTATGGGGGTGAATGCTTTAGTTAAAGATCCTAGGCTAAAAGCTGGATTAAATGTTGGTTTAAAAATAGGGAAGAAGATTTATCCTCATATTGAAGATGCAGGTGCTTTTGCTGCACGAGTAAATATGGCATATAAAGAGAGTAGAAAAAAATAGTTGAATATAAAATATTGTTATTTATAATTTGCTGATAGGTATATTGTAATTGAAGGAATGTCTCTGTTGAAGATATTATCAAAAGAAAATTTAATTTTGGGTGGTGTTTATACAGCAATAGACATTCCGTTTTTTTATGCAAATCTTTATAAAGTTTCAGAATGTTTGTTTTTTATTTTTTTTCTAGGGTTTGTTTGGCAATGTTTGTGTGGAACTATATTTAATTTAGAGAAAAAAGTAATTTCATATCGCAAAGTTTCTTATTATTTACTATCTATAGGTTGGATACCTTATTTTTATATTGGATTGTCTATTTTATATTTTATTTTAAGTTTTTTAAGTGTGGGAAATGGTGATATGTATGTATTTGTTGATGACATATTAAATTATTTTTCGCAAATTGTTGTACCTTTGTCATTGATGATTGCTTTTGTTAGAGATAAATAGCATGAATAGATTTAGAAAAATTATATATTTTATATTGGGATGGTTATTTATACCTGTGATATTATCTTTTTCTACATTGTTTGTTTTTGAATTTAAAGAAGGTATTAGCTTTTGGGGTTTAGTTTATTTAATTAGTTACTTAATTTTTCCGTTGTTATACAGAAATACTATTCCTCAAAGATTTTCAAACAGATATATTTTTTATGGAATAATTTATTTAGTTTTATTAATTATTTTTTTGTTGTGTTGCTTTTTGGTTTAATGGTTGATGATAAAGATTAGAATTGTTGTTTAATATGTTTATTTTAAAAGAAAAACTCTCAAAGTGGTCTTTACTTTGAGAGTTTGTTTTTGTTTAAGCTAAATTATTTTGAAGCGCCGTATTTTTCTTTTAGCTCTGCAATACGCTCTTCAGGGATACGTTCAAACAACATATCGCCAATTTCAAAAGGAGTGCCAGCTTTTAAGGCGGTTAATTCTGTTTTAACATCAAAGTCTTTTAAGCTTGGCATATCGCTTAATTTTAAGCCCAATTTTGCTAACATCTTTTCTGATGTGGTTGGCATAACAGGTGCTGATAGAATTGCAAAAATGCGAATTAAGTTAATACATGTGCGAAGAATTTGACTTGCTTTTTCAACATCTTCTTTAATTACTACCCATGGTTCTGCTTCTGAAATGTAGTTATTACCTTCTACCCAGATTTGACGAAGTTCTGCAAAGGCTTTTCTAAACTCTAATTCGTTCATATATTTGAAGTAGTCATTTACTCTTGCTTGAAGAGTTGTGATGAGCTTTTGTTCTAATTCGCCAAGATTGCCACCAGCTGGAACTTCGTTTCCGATTTTTGATGATGTCATCTTTAATACACGAGATACAAAGTTTCCTAATACGCCGTTTAGGTCTTTGTTGATGATGGAAGCAAATGAGTCAAAAGTGAAGCTTGTGTCTGATGCTTCTGGAATATTGCTCATCAACCAATAACGCCAGTAGTCAGCAGGAAATTCTTTAATTGCGTCTTCTGCAAAAATACCTCTATTTTCTGATTTTGAGAATTTACCACCTTCAAATGTTAGGTAGCTAACACCTTTGAGGTAATCTACTTGTGTCCAGTTTTCACCTGTACCAAGCAAAGTTGCAGGGAAGGTGATTGAGTGATAAGGAACGTTATCTTTACCCATAAATTCTATATGGCGAACGTTGGAGGCATCATACCACCAGTCTTTCCAGTTACGATTTTTAGGGTCCTCATCTGCCCATTGTTTAGTAATACCAATATAACCGATTGGGGCATCAAACCAAACGTAGAATACTTTGTTTTCATAACCAGGCTTATTTACAGGAAAGCCCCATTTGAGGTCTCTTGTTATGCAACGAGCTTGTAAACCCTCTTTAAGCCATTTTTGAGCAATAGAATATGCAACATCTGGCCAAAATGGTTCTTTGGTAATAAGCCAATCTTTTAATAATGGTTCAATCTTTGGGAGGTTTAAGTATAGGTGTTTAGTTTCTCTTACCTCTAGGTTTGAAGAACCTGAAACAGTACTTTTTGCATTGATAAGGTCTGTTGGTTCTAAAACTTGGGTGCAATTTTCACATTGGTCACCACGAGCTTTTTCATAACCACAATGTGGGCAAGTACCTGTAATATAGCGGTCTGCTAAAAACATATCATCATCAACAGAGAAGATTTGTTTTACGGTTCTTTCTTCAATATAGCCGTTTTTATCAAGTTGTTCAAAGATATGATAGGTCATTTCTTTATTTTGCTCTGAAGATGTGCGACCAAAATAGTCAAAAGATAAACCAAAATCTTTATATGTTTCATAATGACGTTTATGGTTCATATCACAATAAGTTTGAACATCCATACCGGCTTTTAGGGCGCCAACTTCTGAGGTGGTGCCGTGTTCGTCTGTTCCAACAATATATAAAACGTCATTTCCCATCATTCGCATATATCTAGCATAAACATCTGATGGAAGTAAACATCCAATCATATGACCAAGATGTGGAACGCCATTGATATATGGAAGGGCGGAAGTAATAAGTGTTTTTGACATTTTATATATTCTCCTTAAAGTTTAATTTAAAAAACGTGGGTAGTTTAGGAGATTTTTTTTTAATTTTCAAGTGTTATAAGGCTAAAAAAATAAAAAATATGCTTAAATTTTATTGACTAGAGGATATTTTTGGGGTAGAATATGGTATATATGTTATGTATTATGGGAGATATGTTATGAGTGAGGATAATAAACAAGAAGAAGTAAAAACTCCTGATGCACAAGAAAAAAGTGTGGTTGGTGCAGTTGTGGGTGCTGTTGCATATACTGTGGCAGCAGAGGCAACTAGAAGTGGTATTAGATGGCTTCGTGACCATAAAGAAGATATTAGAAATTTTTTTAATCGTAATAATGAGCAAGTTGCTGAAAATAGTGCAACAAACAATACAGCTGAGCAAAGTTTACAAAATAACCATGATGCTCAAGTTAATAATTTGGGTAATACAGAAATAGTTATTAATAATGGGCAAGAAGGTGAGGAAAATCACCAAGATATAGAAAATATGATTGTTGTACCTAGGGGTAAGGAAAAATTTGTTCAAATGTTGGCAAAACAGGCTGATTTTTCACATCTTAACTCTGAAAATATTGCCTCTAAAGGTGAAAATGTTGAAGATAATGTTGAAGAAAAGGGGGTAAGAGAAAATTTAATTAGATGGGGGAGAGTGATTGTGCCAGTGGTGGCAACGGCAGTGCTTCGTTATGCTTTGGGTGAAGAGTTTGATTTAGGTAATGATAATCAAGGAGAAGTAGAAAATAATAATGTAGCTGAAGCTATACAAGAAAATGCAGGAAATGTGGTGGAAAGTGTGGAGCCTCCTACATTAACTGCTGAACAAAGGCAAGAATTAATAGAACAACTTTCTCGTGAAGATGCTCAAGAGTTTACTCGTGCTCAAGGGGAGCAATTACATAATAATATTAGACAGATACAAAATTATATGGAAGGGTATGGAGAATTAAATGATAGGTATGACGAATTATATGATAGGTATGACAAAGAAAGAGAAGCTTTTCTCCAAGAATGTGGATATAGAGATGCTCTAAATGAGCTTAGTGTATTGAAACAGGAATGTCGGATAGGGAGTATATTAGAGAAATAAGAAATTTGAAAGAAGAATATGGTGTTACAGAATATGATGAGAGAATGAGGCTTCAGTTTAAAGAAGAATTAGCTAATTTGGCAAATGAAAGGCTTGCAGGATGTGATGAGAGAGTGAGAAGACAGATTAGAGAAGAATTAGTAGATGGAGGGGTTCCTTGTTCTCCAGCACAATTTGCTAATAGAATTACAGGGCTTGGGAATGGTGAACATAATTATTGTATAGCAATTCAAACAAATGCGATGGAAGATGCGGTTAGAGAAACAGGAAATGACACACTTGGTGGAGTTAGAGATGGTGTAGGTTGGACTGTTCAATACGCAAGTAACTTCTTTGTAGAAAATGGGTTTGGTGAAAATTTTGAGAGGATGGACCAATTATTTACTGTAAATGAAAATGGGCAAGCGATAGTTAATATGGATGAAAATGGTAACCCAATGATTAGAGATGGGGATTTAGCTATTGTTGATTATAGTCATTGTATTCGTTTGAATGTAGATGAAAATGGAGTGGTTACTTTTTCAGCAGGTAATAATGAAAGAATTGAAGCTCCAGCAAGATGGTACAATGTTAGTAGTTGTACTCTTATTCATACAGAAGATTATGCGACATCTTTGATGCAACAGCAATATCAAGAAATGACAGATGAACAGTTGTTGGCTCTTAATAATCAAAGACATCCTTCAACAAATACAAATAGTATTGATGATGCAATGCTTGCTTATGCACCAAAAAGTGTGGATATGGAATATGAAAAAGGAATGGATACAACAGAGAGAAGATTACTTTCATCTGAACTTGAAAGAACAGCAAAACATACGTTAAATGGGACGCTTCCTTTAAGTTGTTCAGAAGAGCTTCGTGAATGGAATAGGGGAAATACTAGAAAATTAAATGATAGAGTTGATAATTGTGAGGCTTTACGAGGAAGAGAAAATGCAAATTCTAATGTAAGTACAATGATAAAAGCATCAGCTGAAAGAGCATAAAGTATAATCTATTTTTTAGGAGATATGTTATGAGTGAAGATAAAAGAAATATAAAGTGGGAAACATCTGTTATGGAATTGCCTGATGATGTATCTTTTGAAGGGTGTAGAGATAGATTAAATAGACCTGATGAGTATAAAAGTGATAAATTATTTGCATATGATTGCTGGAAAATTTCAGAACATGCGGTAAATAGTAATAGTTTTGCTGGTGATGTTTTGGAAATATATGATATTTTATTAGAAAGAGGTGTGCCCGAAAGAGTTGAAAATGATATTTGTCAAGGTTTGGGAAAGATGGTGAAATGTAATCCTGAATTAAGAGATAGTGTTGTTGAGTTGGGAGTAAAACATCATCCTTTATTTGAAAAAAATTTAGAAAACTACAATCATCTTTATACAGACGAGATAGAAAGCATGCAAGGTGATATACATAAACGTTTGGAAGAAAAAAATAAAGATATTTTAGGAAATGTGAAGGAAAAACTTGGTAAAGCTAATAAATATTACAAGCCTAGTGAAAATAAAGTTACGAGAACTGTTGATGATATGGATGAAAAATTTATGAATATATGTAGAGAAAGTTTGCGACAAAAAGAATAAAATTAATGCGTTTATGTAATAAAGTGTAATAATTTTTTGATTTAAAATCATAAAATATCTCTTATAGTAAAATCGGAAAGAGAGGTGTTTTATGATTTTTTGTGATATGGATGGTGTTTTGGTTGATTTTGATGGATGGTTTGAAAATAGATATGGAGTGTTACCATATAAACTACCAAAACAGGAACTTTGGCAACTTGTTTTAGATACTGATGATTATTGGGTAAATTTGCCTAAACTAAAAGATGCTGATATATTGATGGGATATCTTAAAAAGTTTGATTTTAAGATTTTAACAGGGCTTCCACAATATGGTTTTGATAAGGCTGATGTGGAGAAAAAGCGGTGGCTTAAAAAACACTATGGAATAGAAAAAGGGGTTATTTGTTGTTTATCAAAAGATAAGCAAAATTATGGTAGAAAAGGGGATATTTTAATTGATGATAGAGAGCCAAATATCAAACGTTGGGAAGAAATGGGTGGTATTGGTATTTTACATAAATCAGCCATTGAGACAATAGAAGAGTTAAAAAAGTTTGGTGTTAATAATGATGTTTAATTTAGGTTTGTTTTAAACACAGTTAAAAAAAAGGATAGTAAAAAAAGGTTTTGAGACGTTTTGTAATGACGAGTGTGGGAGAGTGGATTGCCACGCCTGACGGCTCGCAATGACAAGGAAAAAAGACTCGCAATGATATGGGGATGTGGATTGCTTCACATTTGTTCGCAATGACGAGGAGAAAAGGCTTCTTACAATGACAAAGAAAAAAGGCTTCTCGCAATGACGAAGGGGGAAATTTATGGATTGCCACGTCGCTAATGCTCCTCGCAATGACAGGGGGTAGAGGGGGAATGGTGGATAGTGATGAGTCATTGCGAACGAATGTGAAGCAATCTAGGGAGGTGTTTTTTGTTGCAAGTGGGGGAGATTTGTGATATAATTAAGGTATATTAGATTTTTCTTTATTAAAAATAGGTGTTGCAATGAGTGAAGATAATAAGAAAAAACTAAGTGAGCAATTAATAAGGTGTATTTTAGATGATAAGCTTTCAACGGATAAAAAGCTTAAGAAGATGGATTATATTATTAAACTCGGGGCGGATGTTAATATAAAGAATGAGTTTGGATGTTCGGTTTTAAATATAGCAAAATTTATAGGAGATGAAAAAACTGTTTCTTTTTTAGAAGAAAAAGGAGCAAAAGAAACTGGGTTAGATAGAGAAAAAACGGAAGAATTTTTTAGTACAGCAAGTGTTGAAGAAATAAACAAAGCTTTGAGAGTGTTGCCAAATGGGTATGAGCTTAATTGTAATGTTGATTTAAGTTATAGAGAATTGAAGAAATTGCCCGATTTTTCTAAGGTGGTTGTTAGAGGGAATTTTTATTGTATTGATAATCTATTAGAAACATTAAAAGGAGCTCCTAAAGAGGTTCATGGAGATTTTAATTGTTGTGGTAATTGTTTAGAAAGTTTAGAATATGGACCTGAAATTGTGGGGGATGTATTTTCTTGTAGTAAAAATAAATTAAAAAGCCTGAAATGGGCACCAATTGATGTTGGAAGTTGTTTTTATTGTATTCAAAATCAATTAGAAACATTAGATGGTGCACCTGAAAAGGTGAATGGGGATTTTTGTTGTAGTAAAAATAAATTAACCTCACTTGAAGGTGGTCCTAAAATGGTTGAGGGGTGTTATTTTTGTGAGAATAATTGTTTAACAACTTTGAAAGGGGCACCTGTTAAA
Source organism: Alphaproteobacteria bacterium (assembly GCA_017465945.1). Taxonomy (GTDB): domain Bacteria; phylum Pseudomonadota; class Alphaproteobacteria; order RF32; family CAG-239; genus CAG-267. Next base: position 29,231 of record JAFTVD010000023.1, read on the forward strand.
GTTGGCAGTGATTTTAGGTGTTATAATAATCAACTTGAAAATTTAGAAGGTGGACCTATTGAGGTTGGGGGATATTATAATTGTTCTGAAAATAAGCTTAGTAGCTTAAAAGGTAAGCCTAAAATTGTTGATAAATTTTTTGTGTGTGATGAAAATGTGAATTCATTAGGGAATGTCTTAAAAAATATAAAAAATTGGTTTGAGATGTGAGTGTATGTTGTTGTTTATACGTGATAGATGTTTTTTGTTGTGATATTTTTTAGAGTAAATGTTGATAAATTTAGCTAAATATTAATAAATTTCGTTTAACTATTGATATAGGGATAAAATTTGGTTGTATAAAAATAACAAAAAGAGGAAAAAATGACATTTAGTATTTCTGATTTTATTAGGGTTAATCGAGTTTACTTTATTTGGGCTGTGTTTTTCTGGCTATTATATCTTTTTAAGGATATGTTTGGCTTGGTGTTTATGACGTTTATTATGTGTTTTGTCGTATCGTCTCTTGCACATAAATTAAGACGTAAATATCGTTTTAATAGAAGAACAGTTGTTGTTTGTTTTTATATTTTGTTTTTGATTGGTGTTATTTGCTTTTTGAAATATATTCCACCAAAGTTATTAGGGGAGACAATTAGCTTTACGGAGCAATTACCAAAAACAATTCAATCTGTTAAATTATGGGCAGATGAAGAATTTAAGGATAATGAATTTATTGCTCCAATGTTATCGCAAATAGAAGTTGCAACAATGCCTGAAAAAACAGTTGTACAAGCTTGGAACTTTCTTAGAAATGTATTAGAGATGGGAATACACTATATAGGTTGGTTTTTCTTGGCGATGTTGTTTAGCTTTTTGATTTTGTTTGATTTGCCAAAGCTTTCTAAAAGTGTTAGACATTTAAGATATACTAGATTATCTGAAACTTATCACGAAACATCTGATAGCATTATGTTGTTTGCAAAGGTGGTTGGTGAAAACTTTAGAGCGCAGTTGATTATTTCTTTGATTAATACAATTTTGACGGCGGTTTGTCTTTATTTCTTAAAGGTTAAGGCGGTTGCTCTTTTATCAACGATTGTGTTTATGTGCGGACTTATTCCGGTGCTTGGTATGTGGATTTCTTCTGCTCCTATTATAATTATGGCAATTAATAGTGGTGGAGTAGAGCTTGGTTTATGGGCGCTTTTGATGATTATTGTTATTCATATGATTGAGGCATATATATTAAACCCAAGAATTGTATCTTCGGTTATGCATATTAATCCGGTGATGACACTTATTATTCTTTATATTGCGCATGGTATGATTGGTATGTGGGGTATGTTGCTTGGTGTACCGATTGCAGTGTATTTATATCGAAAAATTAATAAGCCAATAGAGGCTTGATTTTAAAAACGGCATCGAGAGGTGTCGTTTTTTTTTATATATTTAAATGTTGACAAAATAAACAAAATAGTGTATTTTCCTTTTAAATTTAAGAGGATACATTAAAAATGAATATTGAAGAACATATACAAAACTTAAGAAAAAAGGCTAATGGTAATAGTTTTAGTATTTTAGCTGAAAGATGTGTTACATCTAGTGATGCACCATATCGTATTAAAAAAGCAAAACCCATTAAGAGAGATGATGTGGTTGTTTTGTGTATTGCTGGAAGTGGCGGTGATGAGATATTTCTTAAAGGATATAACTCTATGCTTAAAAAAGTTGATGGGTTTGTGAAAGAGGAATTTGGTGGTAAGCCAAGAGTGGTAGTGGCGGTGAGCGAGTTTGGAAAGTTTCATGACCATAGATTTGCAAGAAAGGCAATGCATCATTCTGTTTCTTGGCCAAAACATTATGAAGAATTAAAAAGAAGTGTTGAAGAAAAATATTTTGAAGAAACATTTAATCCTAAATATATAAGAGATATTTTTGATGAAGTATTAAAACCTCGTATTGAAGATGATGATGGTAATAGATTTGAACTAGATGAAGCTTTAAGGAATGTTAGAAAGGTAAATATTGTTACACATTGCCATGGTGGATATGTGGCAATGGTTTTAGAAGAAATGATGAAAAAACGTATGGAGGAGCTTTCATATTCAAAAGTAGAACAAAAAAAGATTGCAGAACAATTATTAGTTGTTGGGTATAATCCTGATTGTCCGTATGTGGTATCTGATACAAAATTTATTGGAATTGTTTCTAGCCAAGATAGAAGTAATAGATATAATAATTATATGCGTGAATGGTTGTTGATGAAACCTCAACATTTTGGGGTTATGTATATGCCAAAGCGTTGGGGGAGAACATTGATTGGTGATGTGGTTAGTAGCTCATGTGGGGAAATTAAAGAAGTTGAAGAAATTAGTGATTTGTTTACGTTTAAAAGAGGTATTGATGAGCATATGTTTTGGGGTTATGAGCCAATTGAAGGAATGAGCAAAACAGGGGAATTGTTACAAAAATTTGGTGCAAATGTGCTTTATAATGGAATTGATAATTCTTTAAAACAAGATAAAAAGTTTGTTCAGATTCCAAATATTAGAACATTGACTGCTAGAAACTTTGGTGATAGAGTTCTGTTTGCAAAAAGTGCAATTATTGGCTATAAATTAGAACAAAAACTTCGTAGAGTTGATAGAAAAGAAATTGATGCTTATGCTAACTGGAGAAGAAGTATTCCTGTTGTAACTCTTGATTGAGTATAAGAATATAAAAAGGGGGAGAGGATGATTAAATATGTAATTTTTGATGTGGGTGGAGTTTGTTATCCATATAGTCTGGATGCACTTAATAATTTTTTGTATGAAAAAAGTTCTAACAAAGATGAGTTTATTAAAAAATGTGGAGTTAAAGGATATGATTATAACCCATATATGAGAGGGGATATTGGATTTGATGATTTTTGTAAAGAGTTGTGTGAGTATTGTGAGGTAAGTTATTATAAAAACATAAATAATGAAATTAATGAAAAGCTCCATGATGGAGTGGGAGAATTTTATGTTGAAACAATAGAACTTATAAATGAGATTAAAAAAAGAGGGGTAAAGGTTGGGATATTATCTAATGCTCTTGAATGTTTGGCTGATAGTGCAAAGTGTTTGGTTGATGATGAACTTTGTTTTGTTTCATATGAGCTAAAGTGCTTAAAGCCAGATGTTAAAATTTATCAAAAAATGATTGAAAAATTAAATTGTAAACCAAATGAAATTATTTTTATTGATGATAAAGAAAAAAATGTTATAGGGGCAAAAAGTTTAGGAATTAATGGAATTGTTTATGAAAATAATGAGATTAGAGAAAAAGTTATAAGATTTTTTAGTTAAAAAAAGTGCCTCCAAGGGTTTTCACAAACGTTGGAGGCAAGACTGTAAATCAATTAAAATGAAAGAACCGGTATTCACATAAGGGTTGTTTCGTTACGAAAAAAATTTATGTGGTTAATATAATAATCTTTTTTAAAGAAGTACATATACTCACGTACCTGTACTTCAAAATACTTTAAGTTACAAATAATAATTAATTTCAGTTGTAATGATATGCAATTTTTGTTTTTTGTCAATACATTTTTTATATAAAAAAAAAACTCTAGCGGTTTAGGGCTAGAGTTTTGATGGGTGGTAAACGTTCTACTTCTTGGCAAAAACGGCTTTAGTCTTGGATTTTTTAGCGTTTTCTTGAGCTTCTTTTTCAAGCTGATAAGCGGTTTTTTGCTTTGACTTCTTAAAGGAGCCTTTCTCTTTCTTTTGGGCTCTTGGCGCAATCTGTTTGTTTGCCATAATGCATAATTTTTAGTGGTTAATAAAATAATTTAACTGTCATTGGTGAGTATATGAAAAAAATATTTTTTTGTCAATAAGTTTTTTTAAGCATAGTTTGGTTTATTTTGTAATTGTTCTTGACAGCAAAGTGTAGACAGTTTATTTATTTAATATTAGGGATTTTGGAGATATAAATTAGAGATGATTTGGTCTGAAAAAGAGTTAGCTAATATTGCACTTGGCGGCGTTAATGTTACAGTGGAACGAGTTTTAAAACATCTCGGAGATCCTGAAAATAGTGATATTTTTGAAAAAGAAAATTTTTCTTTGTTGTGGGGTGTTTTAGGTGTGGCTGGAATTAAAGGCATTCCTCATGAAGCTCTTGATAAAGTTTGGCAAGCGTTAAAAGATAATGATGTTATTAATGCTTTTGATTATGGAGTATTAGATGACTTTAATCGTGGGATTATGAAAAAATATCCTAATGATAATAGGATGAGGGCTTGGCTTAATTTAGATAATTTTACAGCAGATTTAAAGTTTAAGAAGTTAATTTTAATGCCTATTGTGGCAATTAAGAGAGAGTTTGCTCATGAAGTGGATATGCAAGCTTTTAATCCGTTAAGAGTAGTAGGGGTTTTAGAGAGATATCCTTTAAGTGAACCAATTAAGATGATGCTTAAAGATATGCATGGGCATGGGGCGGCTTGTGGTATTTCCGGCAAAGAGGTTGTTGAGCATTATGAAAAAGAAAAAGTTTTAGCAAAGTTATGTGATGTTATTGCTCATACTAAACGAAAATTAGAAGAAGATGAAAAAGAATTTTTGTTTAGATATATTCATGATGCGGTTGTTGATGGGTTTGATGTTGGGGTTATTGGGCTTAATGATGCTGTGTTTTCAAGGCTTATGGCAGATGTTACGAAAGAAGAATTGTCTGAAATTGAAATGGAACCTCGAAGACAACGTAATGCTGATATTGTTGATTTTGCCAAAAACTTTGATGGCAAATATGGTTTTTATGAGATGACGGCGGCAAAACTTATTAGGTATAACTCTGCTCATATTCAAGAGATGATTGAAAGATGTATGTCTTTGATGGATAAAACTGATCCTAAAGGGATTGTGTTTGCTTTAGAATTAATAGAGTTTAAGCAAGTAAAATCTGCAGTTAAGATTATTATTGAATTAGCAAAAAGGGGAAGGGCAACGGAATTGGCTTCATATTTACATCGTGTGATACCTAATGTTAAAGGGGCTGAGACGATGATTATGAGCACATTAAAGTTAAATTTGAAAAAATTAACTGAAAAAAAAGAATTTGCATTAAGTCCAGTTTTTAAGGAATATCCTTCTAGGCATTATATTCATGCTGTAAAGAGTTTTATTGAATATGGTTTTACAAAAGAAGCAGGTGCGTTATTGCTTGAGCTTATTAATAATGACTGGGTGGTTGGGATTAAAGATTTAGAAGATGAATGTGTGTTTATTGCAAATGAATTGGTGGCAAAAGATAGAAGCTTAGATAGTACTTTAGATGTAGTGGCTAATAAGTTGAATTTAAAAGTTTATCAGGCAGATGAGGGGCGCTATATTGGTGGAGAGGGAGCTAGTCCTTTGTCATTTATGCGTAAAAAAGCAGAAAGGTTTTTATCTGATACTACAGGTGTTGATGTTAGCAAGGTTACATCTGGGCTTGGTAGTGTTGAAGGAAAAGCTTATGAGACATATAAAAACATTAAAGGTGTGCTTGGATTAAATAAAAAAGAAGAGGAAGCAAAAGAGGAACAAGTTAATGTTGAAAATTTGGGTAATGACTTGTTAGATGATAATAAAGTAATTAAAAAAGATGATGAAAATGTTGAAAGCGTTGAAGAAATTAATGATATTAAAGAAGTAGATTTAAATAAAGAAGCAAGTGCTGAAGAAATTAATGAGGTTGTTAAAGATGTAATAGAAATTGTAGAAAATAAAGAAACAGTTATAGATAATAGTTGGGCTGAAAATGAGACAAAAGAAGAAATAAGCAATATAGAAGTTAAAGAAAAAGAAGAAATTATTGCAAGTGATATTAATGTTTTGGATAATCAAAGTGATAAGATTGTAAATTGGGAAAGTGAAAATAAAGAAGAAAATTCAGAAAGTTTAGTTAAAAAGATTAATGTTGGAAGCTTATTAAATATTGATGTAAAAGATGTTGATAAACATTTTGAAAAGATTAAACAAGTTACAAGTGAAGCCTTAAAGAAACGGGAAGAATTTGATAAGATTAAAGATGTTACAGCAAGTGCATTTAAACGGGTGGAAGAAAAAGCTTTAAAAATAAAGAAAAAGGTTGAAGACAGAATGGATGATGAAGATATTGAAAACCCAAGTGCAGTTAGTAAATTTAAAGGTTTGGCGAAAAAGATTGGTTTATTTAAAAATAAAAAAGATTAATTATTAATGTGTATGAGTTTAAGCTTATGCTTGAAAATTTGTGTTGTGTTTATAAGATGTTAGTGTATTGATTTATATTTGGGGAAACATTATGTGGTTGAAAACTCGTCTATATTTAGTTTGTTTTATGGCTATCTTTTTGCCTTTTGGGGTTATGGCAGAAGAATTTATTGATGATGATAGCGAATACGAATATGAGTATGAATATGAGTATGTTGAAGACGGCGAAGATGTAGATGGTGAAGAATATGTTGAGTATGAAGAAGAATTTGTTGATGATGGTGAGGATGCTCAAGAAGTAATTGTAGAAGATGATATAAATAGTGATGCTAAAAATGTGGAAGAAATTGTAAGTGATGAAAATGCTAAAAGTGATGATACTTTTTTTGTAGAAGAGGATATTCAAGAACAAGAAGATATACCAATAGCTGAGGCTCCTAAAGTTGTGGAACGAGTTGAAACCATTGATTTGTTTAATAAAATTAAGTATGGGCAAAAATATAAGTTATCAGATGTTGAAGGGTGGCTTTATAATACCAGTAACGTTAATGAGTGTTTAGAAAATGGCAAAACTATGCTTTTACAGATGGCTTCTAGCTCATCTAATTTAGGGGCAATTAGTTTGCTTATTGATCATGGTGCAGATTTGGTAACATTATGTAAGCCTAGTTATAATGTTTTATTTGTGGCTTCGCAAGATAATCAGTCTCCTGGTGTGATTGATTTATTGATTAATAAAGGGGCTGATATTGTTTCTAAAGATTTTGAGAATAATTCGGTGTTAGCAGTTGCTAGTGCTGCTAATCCTAATAGTGATGTTATTGCGACATTGTTAGAATATGGCTTAAAGGCTAATGACAAAAATATTTTTGGATATACGCCATTAATGTTAGCTGTTTATGGTAATAATCTAAATGTTATAAAGGAATTGATTAAAGGAGGGGCTAACGTTAATTTAAGAGATAAGAATGGACGTACAGCTTTGATGGCAGCTGCTGTTCGAGGTGATGATAAGATTATGCAGTTTTTACTTCGTAATGAAGCTGATGCTAAGGCTGTTGATAAGAATAATATGAGTGTTTTAGACTATTACAATAAAAATAAATATTTAAAAGATGGCATATTTAAGGAAAATGAATTTGCAAGTCCTTCGGAAAATTTATCTAAAAAATATGATTATATCACAGATAATCACTATAAATATAATAAGAAATTAAAAGAAGGTGTATGGAAAGATGATGCTTTTGAAGATGTTAAAGATGCTGTTTTTCATTTAGCAGATGTTAATGTTTTGGATAAAGATAAATGTACTCCGATATTGAATGCTACTCGCAAAAAACAACCAATAGATGTTTTGAAGGTTTTGGTTGAAGGTGGGGCAGATGTTAATAAGGGATGTTTGGGCGGAATAACTCCTTTGATGTATATTTCTCTTGGGGCTAAAGATATTAATGAAGCAAAGGATGGAATCGCAAAATTAAAATTATTAAATGATTATAAGCTAGATATTAACCAAAAAGATAAAGATGGTAATACTGCGTTGATGTATGCACTTGGTAATAAGGGTGATGCAAATTATATTCTTAATTTATTGATGTTAGATGCTGATGTTAATGTGGTAAATAGTAATGGTGATAGTCCATTATGGATTGCTATAAGAAAGAAGTTACCAATTAAAGTGGTTGAATTGTTAATTCAATATGGGGCAAATGTTAATTTTAAAGCAAAAAATGGTGAAAACTTATTATGGTATATGTTACGTACAAATGGAGATGAAGAGTATATTATCTTATTATTAGAAAGTGGTATTGATACGAGTGTACCTAATTTTGCTGGTAAAACTCCTCTTTGGTATATGTTATTAAATGGGGGAAATGCTAATTTGTTAAATGCGTTTATCAGGTTTGAAAAAGATATTAACAAACCTAATGCAAAAGGGGATACACCTTTATTATATGCGGTTAAAAATGAATTTCCGGCAGAAGTGATTAAGACTTTATTAGAAAATGGCGCGGATCCTGAGTATAGAGATGTTAATGGAATGAATATGATGGATATTTTGTCGCAAAATCAGTTTTTTGATGACACTATAAAAGAACAAACAAGAGAAGATGTGCTTAATCAATGGTAAAATTAAACTCCCCTTTGAGGGGAGTTTTTTTGAAGTTATTGATTTATTAAAATAAGCCGGTTATGTTGCCAAAATCATCTACATCTATGTTTTCGGCTGCAGGGATTTTAGGAAGTCCTGGCATGGTATTGATTGAACCTGATAGGGCTACAACAAATCCTGCACCTGCTGATAGTCTTACAGAGGTGATAGGGAATGTGTAGTCTTTGGGGGCGCCTATTAATGTTTTGTCATGAGATATAGAATTTTGGGTTTTAGCAATACAGATAGGTAATTTTGAATAGCCCCAAGAGGTGAATTTTTCTAAATCTTGTAAGGCGCTATCAGTAAAAGTAACATCTTTTGCTCGATATATTTCTTTGGCTATGATTTCTATTTTTTCTTTTAAGCTGGCTACAGCTGGGTATAGCATGTGAAGATGCGATTGATAATTCTGATTGTTTTCTATTTGATTTATGATTGCTTTTGCTAAATTTATACAACCACGTCCTCCTTTTTCCCAACCTTTTGAAACAATAGCTTCAACGTTTTCTTGTTTGCATAATTTTTTTAATAAGTTTAGTTCCTTTTTCGTATCTGTTATGAAATTATTTATTGCAACAACTGGAGTTATGCCAAATTTCTTTAAGTTTTCTATATGAGTTTTTAGGTTTTCAAATCCAGATTTTAGTGCGGTTAGATTTTCGATTGATAGATTATTTTTTTCAATACCGCCGTGCATTTTTAGCGCTCTAATGGTTGCAACTAATACAACAGCTTTAGGGAATAGGTTAGTTTTACGTCCAAAAATGTTAAAAAACTTTTCTGATCCTAAATCTGCGCCAAAACCTGCTTCGGTTATAACATAATCTGCTAATTTTAGGGCTGTTCTAGTTGCAATAACAGAACTTGTGCCATGAGCTATATTGGCAAATGGACCACCATGAACAAGAGCAGGGGTATGTTCTAGGGTTTGAACGAGGTTTGGCAAAATCGCATCTTTTAGGATTGCAGTCATAGCGCCTGTTGCTTTGAGGTCTTTGGCATATATTGGCTTTCCTTCTTTTGTTTGTCCGATAACGATTTGATTTAATTTTTCTTTTAGGTCTTTTATATCTTCACTTAAACATAAAATTGCCATTATTTCAGATGCAACAGAGATATTAAAGCCATCTGTTCTTGGAATACCATTAATAGGCCCACCTAAACCTATTTCTATTTCTCTTAAAGAGCGATCATTTAAATCTACGCAACGTTTAAAAAATACTTTGTCAAAACCAAGGGAGTTACCATGTTTGATATGATTATCTATAAGGGCAGAAAGGAGGTTATTTGCAGATGTTATGGCATGAATATCACCGGTGAAATTTAGGTTAATATCTTCCATTGGGATTACTTGAGAATATCCACCGCCTGTTGCTCCACCTTTTATGCCAAAGCAGGGGCCAAGTGATGGTTCTCTTAAAGATAAGCAAATACGTTTTTTTAATCTATTAAAAGCATCTGCTAAGCCTATTGATACGGTTGATTTACCTTCACCGGCAGGAGTTGGGGTGAGGGCTGTTACAAGGATGAGATTACCAAGTTTGGTATCATCTTTTAGAGATGATAACGTTTTTCTTGAGATTTTTGCTTTATAATGCCCATAAGGTTCAATGTCCTCATGTGTTAGATTTAATTTTTTGGCTATTTTATTGATTTTAAACGGGTTTGCATTATTTGAAATCTCAATATCGGTTAACATATAAATATCCTTTTTAGTTAGCTTGGAAGTTCTTTAGGGCTTCTTCGAATTGTTGTTCAGAGGCTTTAGTCCAGCCCATGATGTAGTTATCTTTCATGCAGAAAAGAGGAAGGCGAAGTTCTTGATTTTTGATGTTAAATTTTTTAACACATTGTTTGTATAAGTCTAGGTTGTGTTTGTCTTTCATGTCTGTTATTGGGAGATTTAACTCGGGGTGGCGAGTGTATAAATATATATAAGCATCTTTACATGATATACACATTGAATGAGCAAAAAAGTATATTTTATCATGGATTAAATTTTCTTCAGGAGCAGGGGCTGTTATATCATTTGGAGAGGTTTGAGCGTTTGCAACTGAAATATTAAAAGCAAGCAATAATGATAAAATAAGCGTTTTCATTTTCTGTGTGACTCCTGATGTAGTTTAATATATTAAGGTATATTAATTAGATAACCTTTTTTTAGCAAGTAGTTAAAAGGTGTTTTCCACTTTATTTGAAAAGAGGGTGAAAAAATAAAATGATTCTTTTTCAATGGGTTTGTTTTAAAAGAGAAAAAAATTTTTCTTGTTAAGATTATGCTAACTAAATTTGTTTTATTGTATGCTCATTAGTGATATCACTTTTATAGGGATAGAAGATGAGTAATTATGAATTAGACAAGATATTAAATACAGTTATTAATGCAGACTGTGTTGAAACAATGAAGAAAATTGCAGATAATTCTATTGATGTGATTTTTGCAGACCCTCCTTATAATTTACAATTAGGTGATGCTCTTAAACGCCCAGATAACACAGATGTTAAAGGGGTATATGAGGAGTGGGATAGCTTTGAAAGTATTGCAGAATACGATAGATATACCAAAGAATGGATGGTTGAAGCTAAAAGAATCTTGAAAGATAATGGTACGATTTGGGTGATTGGTTCTTATCATAATATATTTAGAGTTGGGTATATTATGCAAGATTTGGGATTTTGGATATTAAATGATATTATTTGGAATAAGACGAATCCTATGCCTAACTTTAAAGGTACCCGTTTTACTAATGCGCATGAGACTCTTATTTGGGCAACAAAAAATCCGAAAGCTCGTTATACTTTTAATTATGAAGCTATGAAAGCTATGAATGATGATGTACAAATGCGCTCTACTTGGGAAATTCCTCTTTGTACAGGAAAAGAAAGACTTAAAAATGATGCAACAGGTGAAAAACTTCATCCAACACAAAAACCAGAAGCGCTTTTATATCGTATAATTATGGCATCTACTAATGTTGGTGATGTTGTGCTTGATCCTTTCTTTGGTACGGGAACAACAGGTGCTGTTGCTAAAAAATTGGGTAGAAAATTTATTGGTATTGAAAAAGATGTAACGTATATCAAAGGTGCTAGGGCTAGAATTAATAAAATTGAAGAAAATATTGATGAGGCTGGGCTTGAATATACTTGTAAACGTAAACTTCCGAAGGTTCCTTTTGGGGCAGTGTTAGAAAGGGGCTTGATTTCTCCGGGAGATGTGTTATACGATGATAAGAAGAAGATAAAAGCTGTTGTTAGATCTGATGGTACAATTAAGTTTAAGAATGAAACAGGATCTATTCACCAAATGGGTGCTAGCGCCCAGAACTCAACTACTTGTAATGGATGGGTGTATTGGTATTATGTAGATAAAAAAACAAAGAAACTTACTTGTATTGATGAGTTAAGGCAGTTGATAAGATTAGAAATTAACGGAGAATAAATGATAAAAATAAACGGAAAACCTGGACTTAAGAAAAAAAATAAAAATGCGGGCAGACCGGATAGAGTTAGTATACCGATAAAAAATGGTAATATTACGCAAAGTAATTATGTGGCGATTGATTTAGGTACTAATTCTTGTAGGCTTGTTGTGGCGACTCCTACAACAACATCTTTTAGAGTGGTGGAGACTTATTCAAAAGTTGTGCGTTTAGGGGAAGGGATTATTCAAGATAATGAGCTTTCTATGAAAGCTATGAGAAGAACTTTGCAAGCTTTAAAAGTTTGTAGAGGTGTTATTGATGAATACATGCCAATAGCTAGTTCTCGTTTTGTGGCAACGGCTGCTTGTAGAAGGGCTAAAAATGTTGGCACTTTTGTTGATATGGTGAAAAAAGAAGCCGGTATTGAGTTAGAAGTTATTTCATCTAAAGAAGAAGCTAGACTTTCTGTGGTAGGGTGTTTGCCTTTACTTAATAGAAACATTAAAAGGGTATTAGTATTTGATATTGGTGGTGGTTCTACGCAAATATCTTTGGCTAGAGTTACTGATTTTGGTAAAACATTTATTGAGGGGTTTGTTTCACTTCCTTATGGTGTGGTTACTATTTCGGAAGCATTTGCTGGTCATGAAATGAGTAAATTAGAGTACAATACCGTTTTGGAGCGTACTCAAAGTATTTTACAAGAGTTTGAAGAAAAGCACCAAATTATGGATGCTATTTTAAATCAAGAAATACAAGTTATTGGAACATCTGGTACGGTTACGGTTATTGGGGCTGTTCATCTTAAACTTCCTCGCTATAATAGGTCGGCTGTTGATGGTATTGCTATTTCTCAACCTGATATTGGATATACAATTAATAAAATTAAAACTATGGGGGCAGAGGGAAGATGTAAACATCCTTGTATTGGACAGAGTAAGTCTGATTTAACGATTGCAGGTTGTGCGATTATTGAAGCTTTGACTACATTTTGGCCTATATCTGAAATCACTATTGCGGATCGTGGAATTCGTGAAGGTATTTTACTTGATTTAATGCACTCTAAAAAACAACAAAATAATCATCATAAAAAGAAAAAACGTGGACGTTTTCCGTTTGATAGGAGAAATGATAATGGTAGATTTAATAAAAAAAGTAAATGATGGTGAATGTGTTGCTGCTTTAGATTTAGGTACTAATTCTAATAGATTGTTGATTGTTAATGCAAAAGGTGAGCCTATATTTAGAGATGTTAGGCATGTGGCATTAGGTGAAGGATTAGCTGAAAATAAGTGCTTTTGTGAAAAAGCAATGGATAGGGCTATTTGCTCTTATATGGATTTTAACGAAATGATGAACGCTCATAATGTTAAAAGATATAGAGCGATAGCAACGGCTGCTTGTAGAATGAGTACAAATACTAAAAGTTTTTTAGAAGACGTTAAAAAAGTTTCGGGGATTGATGTTGAGGTTATTAGTGAATATGAAGAGGCTCGCTTAACATTAAAAGGTGCTATGCTTAATGCCCCTAAAGATAAAAAATATATTTTTGTTTATGATTTAGGAGGAGGTTCGACAGAGATTACTCTTGCAACAAATGATGAAAATCCTCAAATTTTGGCGACTATATCTATTCCTCTTGGGGCTCGCAATGCAACAGAAATGTATGATTTGAGAAATTATAATCGCAAAAAGGCTTTAGATTTAAGAGAAGATGTCGAAAAATATGTTGATGAGTTGCTAGATAAAGTAAAGAATATAGATTATAAAGATAATGTTGCATTGGTTGCTACATCTTCTACACCTTTGAGATTGGCGGCTTGTTATTTAGAACTACCTAAATACGATAAGTTTGAAGCTGATGGGGTTAGGGTTAAGATTGAAGACTTGGATAAATTGATTGCATCACTTTTAAAGCTTAAATATAAGCAAAGAGTAAGCTCTCCTTATATTGGTCCGAATCGTGCGCCTATTTTTGTGGCAGCACTAGTTATTTTTAGGGCTATTTATAAAAAATTAGGGGTTAATGAGATGATTGCATCATTAAAAGCGGCGCAAGAAGCTATTGTTGATGAATTACTTTAATTTGAAGGTGTAAGTATATGGCAAAACTAACAAAATCTGCAAAAGAAGTTCGTGGTCGTAAGATGCTTGCGGTTAAGCTTAAAGATGGTAGATATCATTCTTCATCTTCAAATAGATGGCTAGAGCGTCAACTTAATGACCCGTATGTACAAGAAGCTAAAAGATTAGGTTATCGCTCAAGAGCTGCGTTTAAGCTTATTCAATTAGATGAAAAATATAAATTTTTGAGCAAAAACAAAGTTGTTGTTGATTTAGGATGTGCTCCTGGTGGATGGTCGCAGGTTGCAAGCCTTAAACTTAAAGGAACAGGTAAACTTGTTGGGCTTGATATTTTGCCAACTGAACCTATGGATGGAGCGACATTTGTTTGTCAGGATTTTACTGAAGAGGGGGCTACTGAAAAACTTTTAGAGTTATTAGATGGAAGTCGAGCAAATGTGGTGATGAGTGATATGGCGGCAAATACAACAGGACATCAGCAAACAGATCATTTAAGAACGATTGGTTTGGTTGAAGCTGCATATGAATTTGCAAAGACTGTATTAGCTATAGATGGAATTTTTATTGCTAAAGTTTTCCAAGGTGGAGCAGAAGGTGGGCTTTTGGCTGATATGAAGAAGAATTTTAAGAAAGTTTCTCACTATAAGCCTGATGCTAGCCGTGATAAATCACCTGAATGTTATGTTGTGGCACAAGGATTTAAGGGATAAAATAAAAAATATGTAATTAAAAAGGCACTTTAACTAAAGTGCCTTTTTGTTTGATTTAAATGATATTTTTTTTAAGCAAAATATTCTCTTAAATATGTTGGTAAATCTTTTGTTTCTATACGAATTTGCTCCATTGTATCTCTATCTCTTAAAGTTACTGTTTCAGGAGATTGCTCAATGGTATCAAAATCAACAGTTAAGCAAAGTGGTGTACCAATTTCATCATGACGACGATATGCTTTACCGATATTACCAGTATTTTCTAATGCAACACGTCCAATACCTAGTTTCATTAGGTTTTTCTTTAATTCATGACATTTTGCCATAATTGCTTCGCTATTTTTCTTTAGTGGAACAATAGCAATTTTAATTGGAGCTAGGTGTTTTTTTAGTTTCATAACGATACGTTCAGAGCCATTTTCTAGTTTTTCTTCAGTGTAACCTTCGGTTAAAACAGCAAGAACTGCTCTATCTACTCCCATAGATGGTTCGATTACATAAGGAACTATCCAAGAGTTTGTTTCATCATCACGAATACACATTTTGGTATTTGATTCATGATTTTCATGGCAATGAGCTTCAAGAGTAAATTCTTCTTGAGCTTTGGTATGATTACCTAAGTCATAATCACGACGATTTGCGATACCTTCTAATTCTTCAATACCATGTGGGAAAGAATATTCTATATCTGAACATGCTTTTGCATAGTGTGCTAGTTCATCTGGTTTTTGATCGTATACTCTAAATCTGTCTCTTGGTAAACCTTGTTCTACCCACCAGTTGATACGAGCTTGTTTCCAATGTTCGTGCCATTTTTCATCTTCACCAGGTTTAACAAAGAATTCTAATTCTGCTTGTTCAAATTCACGAACTCTAAAAATAAAGTTTTTAGGTGTAATTTCGTTTCTAAAGCTTTTACCAATTTGAGCTATACCAAATGGAAGTTTTCGAGATGTAGAATCTACAACATTTTTAAATTGTGTGAAGATTGCTTGTGCTGTTTCTGGTCTTAAATATGCAATATTATTTTCATCTACAACAGGACCTACGGTTGTTTTGAACATTAAGTTAAATGGACGTGGTTCTGTTAGGTCTGTTGAACCACAATTTGGGCATTTGCCATCTGTTAGGTGGTCTGCTCTAAAACGTCCTTTACACTTTTTGCAGTCTACCATTGGGTCGGAAAATGTATCTTCGTGACCAGAATAGTGCAATACTTTGCGGTTAGTTAAGATTGCAGCATCTAAACCTTCTACATCATCACGTTCATATACCATAGAACGCCACCAAGCTTGTTTGATGTTATTTTTTAATTCAACGCCTAATGGACCATAGTCGTACAAACCTTGAAGACCGCCGTAAATGTCAGAGTTTTGAAAAATAAATCCTCTACGTTTACATAATGATACGAGTTGTTCCATTTGTGTTGCTGGCATTTTTTTACCCCTTTATATTAATATAATAGTTAAACCTAAAGGGGGATTTTAGATGATTTATTTTAAATTGCAATAGTAAAAGAAAAAAGCCAGCGGTTAGGCTGGCTTTTTAGTTAGTTTATTTCTTTGAGTGGTTTTATCTTTTTTTCCAAAGCGATATCCAATACTTCGATAGCGTTTTCTACCATGACAATATTTAACTCGTTTTTAACATTGTCTGGGAGCTCTTTTAAGTCTTTTTCGTTATCTTTTGGAATGATGACTGTTTTGATACCACCACGAAGGGCTGATAATAGTTTTTCTTTTAACCCACCAATAGGAAGTACTCTTCCTTGTAGGGTTATTTCACCTGTCATTGCGACATCATTTTTTACTGGTATTTTAGTAAATACAGATACTAGTGTTGTAAACATGGTAATACCTGCTGATGGGCCATCTTTTGGAGTTGCGCCTTCTGGGACGTGAACGTGGATATCTGTTTTTTCAAACACCTCTGGGTTGATACCCAAAGATAGGGCATGAGAGCGAACTACAGAAAAAGCAGTATCGATTGATTCTTTCATCACATCACCAAGTTTTCCTGTTTGTTTTATTAAACCTTTTCCTGGCATATCTACGGCTTCGATAAAGAGGATATCTCCACCAACTTCTGTCCAAGCAAGTCCTGTTGTTACACCTATATGATTTTTTTCTTCTTTAATTCCGTAATGGTATTTTTTGATACCAAGATAATCTTCTAGGTTATTTGTATCTACAACAATATGAGGATCTTTTTGGTTTTCAATTAAAATATTTGTTGTTGATTTACGAGCGATTGTTGCAAGTTCACGCTCTAAATTTCTAACGCCTGATTCTGATGTGTAATAACGAATTATGTCTCTTATACAATCATCTGTTATGAATAATTCTTCAGGTTTTACACCGTTTTCATTGAATACCTTTGGAATTAAATGGCGTTTGGCTATTTCGATTTTTTCATCTTCTGTGTAGCCATCTATACGGATTATTTCCATACGGTCAAGAAGAGGGCGTGGCATATTAAGTGAGTTTGCTGTTGTTACAAACATTACTTTTGATAAGTCATAATCTACTTCTAGATAGTGGTCGTTAAATGTTGAATTTTGTTCTGGATCTAAAACTTCTAGCAACGCAGAACTTGGATCACCTCGCCAATCTGAACCTAGTTTATCTATTTCATCTAATAAGAATAGTGGGTTCGAGGTGCCTGCTTTTTTGATATTTTGGATAATTTTTCCCGGCATTGCCCCAATATAGGTACGGCGATGTCCTCTTATTTCTGATTCATCACGCATTCCACCTAAAGATGCTCGTACAAATTTACGACCAGTTGCTCTTGCGATTGAGCGACCAAGTGAGGTTTTACCAACACCAGGTGCTCCTACTAAACATAGAATAGGGCTTTTTAAGTTCTTTGAACGAGTTTGAACTGCTAAATGTTCAATGATACGCTCTTTTACTTTTTTTAAGCCAAAGTGGTCTTCATCTAAAACTTCGATAGCTTTATTTATGTCAGAAATTGTTGGAGAATTTTTCTTCCATGGAAGATCAATTAACCAATCTAAGTAATTGCGAATAATAGTACTTTCGGCATTTAATGAGCCTGATGCTTTTAGCTTTCTAAGTTCTGCTAGGGCTTTATTTCTAGCTTCTTTAGAAAGTTTGGCTTGTTTTATTTTTTTAGTATAAAGAGATATTTCATCTTCTTGTCCATCACTGTTTTGAGTTAGTTCCTTTTGGATGGCACGCATTTGCTCATTTAGATAATACTCACGTTGGTTTTTCTCCATTTGGTCTTTGACACGTTTTTTGATTTTCTTTTCTACTTCTTCTTTAGTTCTTGTTTCACCAATAAAAGTAAGTAATTTTTCTAATACTTTAGCTTCGTTTGGAGCTTCTAGTATTTTTTGTTTGTCTGATGTTGGAATATCTAAATTGCCAATGATTGCAGCAATAAATTCTGTTGTATTGCTTGGGTTATAGATAGATGATAGGTTTTCTTTGGCGATTTTATTATAATCATGAGATTGATTTTTGAATTCATCACTAATTAATGACATCATGGCGTTAATGCTTGATGTATCATCTTCATTTGTTTGGAAATCGTAAGCTTTGATGAAAGCTGTATAGTATTTGGCAAAAGTGTTTAATTTTTCTATTTTGATACGTCTTATTCCTTCTACCGCAATATTAAGAGTGCCATCAGGCATTACAATATAGCGCTTAATACGAGCAAGAGTTCCTACTTTATATAAATCTTTTTCTTCAGGATATTCGGTTTTAGCTTCTATTTGTGTTAATAATACTAGAGGAGTATTATATTGATATGATGCTTGGGCAGCCTCTAGTGATACGGAACGGCCGACAAATAGGGAAGCGGTATTACCAGGGAATACGACTATATCTCGCAGTGATAATACTGGGTATTCTACATTTTCTAAAACGACAGAATCATCTAATGGGGTTAGATTTTCTTTATAATCTTCGTTTTCATTAATGTCGTTTTTGTCATCAGTACAGCTCATTATAATATCCTTATTAAAAAAAGTTTTAATTAATATAATACCTATTTGGAGGCTTGTATGGTTATATAGTGTTTTATTTATGTTGTATCAACTCCAAGATTGCTTATTTTAGATTTTTTTTGATATTGTTTACAATATGACAAGCGTTTTCATCCACAAAAAAGCTGTAAGTTGATGTAAATATGTGTTTTTTATATATTAGGTTATATATAAAGATGAAGAAAATTTAACAGACATATATGATAATAAGGATGTTTGTAAGTTGTCTTTTTGTTTTGCACAATTTTATATGTAAGTATATTGTTGTTATAGTGTGTTTTTTGGGGGAGTGTTTTTTTGAAACGTTATATTGTAATAACAAGTATTTTTGAGCCAACAGAAGCTGTTAAACGTTTTGCTTTGTTGAAAGATTATCATGTTGTGGTGGTAGGAGATAAAAAATCTCCTTTAGTTTATGATTGTGATAATGTGACTTTTTTGTCTGTTAATGAGAGTTTAGGGTTTGAAATAGAAAAAGTTTTGCCATACAATCATTATTCAAGAAAGATGATAGGTTATTTATATGCAATAAGTAATGGTGCTGATGTTATTATTGATTCAGATGATGATAATTTGGCTTTAGAGAATTTTTCATTTCCTGAATTTAAGGGAAAATATAAGTATATTGGTAAAGATGCATCATTTGTAAATGTTTATAAATATTTTACAGAGCAAAAAATATGGCCAAGAGGATTGCCTTTAGAGGCTATTGATAATTATAAAGAATATGAAAAAAATAAAAAGATGTTTAATGTTGGATGTTGGCAAGGATTGGCTGATGAAGATCCTGATGTTGATGCTATTTATAGATTAACAAATAATACTCCTTGTTATTTTAATAAAGATGTTGAGCCTTTTGTGTTGGAAAAAGGAACTTTGTCGCCATTTAATACACAAAATACTGCGTTTATTAAAAAGATATTTCCGTTGTTGTATTTGCCATCATTGGTTAGTTTTAGATTTACTGATATATTAAAGGGATTGATTGCTCAACCTATTATGTGGAATGAAGGGGTTAGATTAGGATTTACAACATCTACAGTTTTGCAAAAAAGAAATGAACATAATTATATGAAAGACTTTGCAATGGAAATTCCTTGCTATTTGCATGCAAATAAGGTTGTGGAATTAGCAAAGAAGGCTGTTTTACCAGAAAATGACATATATGATAATCTTTATAATGTATATTTAAGTTTGGTTGAAAATGAAATTGTAGAAAAAGGTGAATTAGAAATCTTAAAAGCTTGGATTTTAGATTGTAAAAAGTTGTTAGGTAAATAGATGAAAAAGACAATTATAGTAATGCCTGTAGCTAATGAAGAAGATAGTATCGCAAATGTGATAAATGAAATTAGGTCGCTTTATAAGGGTGTATATTTATATATAATTATGGATTCATATTCAAAAGATAAGACAGAAGAAATAGCTAGAAGTTTTGAAGATGAATTTGTTAAGGTTATTTTTTATAAAGAATCTAAAGGGGTTGTATCTTGTTATTTGGAGGGATTTCGCCAAGCTTTGGCTGATGGCGCTGAGCAAATTATTGAGATGGATGGAGGGGGTAGTCATAATCCTAAAGAGATAAAATTATTTTTAGAAAAATTGGATGAAGGATATGATTGTGTTTTTGGCTCTCGTTTTATGAAGGGGGGAGCTGAAATTGATGTTAAATTGTTTAGACGAATTGTTAGTAAGTGGGGAACATGGCTTGCTAATATTGTTTTGGGGACAAAATTAACGGATATGACTTCTGGTTTTGAAGGGTTTAAAAGCGAAGTTTTATCTTCATTTAATTTTGAAAATTTTTTATCAAGAGCACATATGTATCAAACAGAAATGAGATTTTATTGTAGAAAAACAAAACATATTGAGGTGCCAATACATTATGTAGGTGGTAGGTCTACTTTTAAGAAAAAAATATTGTTTAGAGCTTTTAGTATTTTGTTTAAATTAAAAGAAAATGAGAAAAAAGTTAAAAGAAAAGATTTTTAGTAAAGGTTAGGAATTATGAAGGAAATTTGGAACTTTTTTTACACATATTATGGTGTTTATGTGTTCTTTTTTATAAGTTTATTATCTACAAGTATATCATTTTATTTAATAAATAGAAAAGAAAAAATTTCAGATTTGGTTTATTTTTGTATTATTACTTTATGTTTAAATTATTATAATTCTTTGGTTTTGTTTAATACGGAATATTTAGGTTTTGTTTATAGGTTATGTTGTATTGGGATTATAGGGGGAGTTGCTCCTTTTGTTGTATTTTTAGGAATGCGATTATGGAAAAAAGTTATAGCAAGTAGTTTTTATGATAAAAATAAATATGGGATATGTATTTTTATTTGCTCGTTGTTATATTTTTTATTTAGTCGACCAGAAAAAGTCAGAAATTGGGTGGCAAGTTGGTATGGTGTAAATTATTCTATGGGGATAGGATCTCGTTTTTTTATTGGTTCTTTATTAAATTGGATAAAAGGTGGGAAAGTTATTTTTTCTGATGATGTAATTCTTTTTTATGGCATTTCTTTTGGGATTTTAATTGCATTAGTATCGTATCTTTTTAATCGTTTAATTGTTAATAGTGATATAAAATATAGAAAAGCTATATTCTTCTCAATTTTTATATATTTAGCAAGTCCTGGTTCTTTTTATGCATATATTGTTGAGGCAGGTAGGCTTGAAATGTATACATATATTTTTATGCTGATTGCTGTTATTTGTTATAATAGTATAAAAAATAATGTAATTAAGTATGGTGTTATAACATTATTATCTTGTGTGTCTGTGGCTACTTATCAGGGGGTTGTATTTTTATATTATCCTATATTAATGATTGTGATGTTTACTGATATATTTTTAGATAAAGGGAAAGATAAAGCAAAAATTTATGGTAGTTTGGCTTGTTTTGTTTGTACATGTTTAGCTTTTATATTTTTTCAATTTTTTTCATATGTTAATTTTGATAATGTAAATGAATTTTGTAATCATTTAAATTATAAAGCTATGTATTTTTACGAAAAACAAGCTGTGGATTTAGAAATTTTTGGTGGAATTGTTCGTTCATTTAATGAAATTAATAAAGATTTTCTATTAACTAAAAGCCCAAGAGAATTGTTGTGGTTATCATTTGTATTATTGTTACCGTTTTGGTTTTTTATTGCATCTTTTTATATTAAAGCGTGGGATAGTGTTAAAAAAGTAAAATGGTATAAAAATATATATGTGTATTATATTTTGATTAATATATGTATTTTGCCACAGTTTTTACTTAATATAGACTGGGGTAGGTGGATGTTAGCTTTAATAAATATGTTATTTTTTGAAATTTTTTATCTTATATATATTAAAGATAAAGGAATGTTGTTGGCAGTTAAAAAATTAAATACGTCAATAAATAATAATATGTTTATGTATTTGGTGTTTATTTTATACTTGTCTAAATTTTCTTACTATTGCGAAAAAAGTATATTTTTGGATATGAAAAAATTACTTGCGATTTTTTATATTTAATTTACATCATCTTCATCATCATCGTTACTATTTGTAAATAATGAGATTAGTGGTTTTTTATACATCCAAAGTAGGATAACACCTAAAATTATGGTGATTGAACCAAATACGTATAGAACGTAATACCAGTTTAATTCGCCGACTTTCATTAGTGTATCTGTTGCATATAGTTTAATATAAAATATAGATATTCCTGTTATAATGAAAGAAACAATATATGCTACGGTCCATATGCGTTTTAGAGCAATTTGGGGTAACATGAATGCAGTTAAGATATATACAAAAATTAAAGCTATAAATAAATATGTTTCCATTATTTCCTCCTGTTTGTTTGGTTGATATAATATGTGTTTTTTTTCTTTAAAGTAGGAGGAATAAAAAAAAAAGCCCCCAAATGGGAGCTTTTTTTCATTTGCATTCAAAACATTCATACTGTTTGGCATATAGGTTATGAATATCTTTTATTGCATTGGATGTTCGATTTACCTCAATAACTTTATCGATAAACTGAACACCTTCATGTGTGCGACTAATTTTTTTAACACAAAGGCAAGTGTAGTCATCAATGTTTTCCGTATTGGTATTTGAACTTTTAAAAGAGCTTTCAATACCTAGGTTTGCGGATTTTACAGGAGTGTTGTAGGTGGGGTAGAAAATAAGTTGATTTTCATGGTTTTCTCCATAAGTTATTGCTTGATTGTTTGGCAATAACCAAATCCAGAACAAAGTAAAAGATTCACCGAGTACAGAGTTTTTGTTTTCAGTTACGGCTATGATAGGATAGCTTGAGCCTAAATTTTTCAATTCAGGAATAGTAGAACTGAAAGCTTCTAACATTATAGAGCGGATGTCCTCTTTGGTTTGTAATAATTGTTTCATAATGTGATATGTTTAATGATTAATAATTTTGTTTATATAATTATATTAGATGTTGTTTATTTCTTATTATAAAAAATATTTTTTGTCAATATTATTTATGTCTAAAATTTTGTTTTTAACATATCAAGTGTAAAACGATTGGTGTAATTTAATTTTGTAAGCAAACTTTCGGCTTTGTCAAAGTATTTACCAATACGGGTTGGATCATGAGCATCATCACTTATTAATATTGGGACTAAATTGCTTTTAGCAAGAGTTTCTAACATCCAAGGTGAGGGGTGAGGCTGATCTATTCTATCGTATCCACTTGTGTTTAATTCTATAGGGGTTCTAGTTTTAATTAGAGTTTCGATTATTTCATGTTTGTATTCATCATATCTTTCATCAACACCTAGGTTAAATATTGTACAATAGTCAAGATGTGCGATAAATGTAAAATATCCGCTTTTTATACATTCGATAATATTTTTATAGTGATTTATGGTGTATTGATGAATTGTTTCTTCATCTGGGCGGTTTGGAATTTTTTTTAGGTGATAGATGTTACAAAGAAAAGTTTCATCAATGCTTTTTAAGAAGTGGTTACTTCCTATTAGGTAATCTACATCTAGTTCTTTTATCATTTTTTCAAAATTATTACGCCAATCGAGAGAGCTGAAAAAATCACATTCAAAACCAATTTTTATATCTATATTGTATTCTTGTTTTAAGTTTTGTAAAATATTGATATGGCGCTTATAACACTCTGTTGCGTCTTTAAAATTATTAAAAAACATAGGTTCTATATTTCTATCAAAATCTAATACTTTATTTACAATTACATGATTGGTTACACCTATTGTTTTAAAGCCTTTATCGATGGCGGATGATATCATTGTTTTAGCGTCGGCATAGCCATCAAAACGTAGCTCATTATTATGAGTGTGAAGAGTGAAATTTTGCATTTTAATAACCTTATTTAGTTTTTTTGTTTATGAAAGTATATAAGGTTTATAGTTAAGAAAATATTTATTTTATAAATTAAAAGTGTCAACAAGGGTGGTGTAATATCCAATCTAGCATCTTTAAATTGTTTTTCAATAGAAATTTTTAATAATTTATTAATAATTTTGCTTGAATGAGGGTTTTTAGTTTGGCTAGTATTGAATGTGTCAACAAGTATGTTTTACCTCTACTTTTTTTGAGGTTTTAAGTGAAATAAAAATGATTATATTTAAGTACATAATAAACAATATACTTTCTTATTCACAAGGCTGTAATTAGCTTTGACATTGATATTTTAATATCTATACTTTAGGGCATAATTTGAGACTAACTTTTATGGAAGAGGGATTTTTTTAAGATGAACAAAGATAGTGTTGCTGAGTTTAACACCAACTTGGGGTTGTTGGCTGATTTATATGGTGTAGAGTATCAATCAGACCCTGATATGAAAGTTGGAATGTTAAAGTCTATGGGAGTGTTAGAGGATACGTTTGATCATACTACAACTAATCATGTTAGATTTTTGGCGAATCTTATTAAGGTTAAGGAACTTGTTAGGCAGAAGAAAGATGCTAATTTTAGAAATATTGTGCATCATGTTCCTGTGCTTAGAAAAAATAGAGTAAATACAATAGAGGTTTCTTTACCTGAAGGGGTTACTTCGCTTAAGTGGAGCTTTTATGAAGATGAAGATATGAAAAAGCACTATAAAGGTGAAGTTGGCGTTGACGATATGGGTAAAGTTTATAGTGGTGAAACAAGTATTGAAAAATTAAAACAGGGAACTAGAGATATTAATAAAGTTTCTGAACACAAAATTGGAGATACTGTTTATCGCAAATATCAATTTGAATTTCCTTTTGATGTTAATTTAGGATATCATAAAGTTGAATTCTCATATAAAGATAAAAATGGAGTAGATGTTGTATGTCAATCTCATTTGATTTCTGCTCCTGAAAAATGTTATTCAGGAATTGATATTGAAAATGGTGATAAAACTTGGGGTATTCCGGTTCAACTTTATGAACAAGTAAGTCAAAATAATCTTGGTATTGGTAATTATAGTGACTTAGCTCAAATTGGTTTTATCGCAGGTAAAAATGGAGCAGGACTTTTAGGAGTTAATCCTTTGCATGCAAATAGAGGTGATCAACCTGAAAATGCTTCGCCTTATTCTCCTGATAGCAGAATGTATTTTAATTATTTGTATCTTGATGTTACTGGTATTGAGGAATTTAAGAATAGTCCTTTGATTAAGGCTTATTATGATAGTCCAGAATTTCAGGAAAAAATTAGAAGAAACCGCCGTAAAGGATATGTTGATTATACGGTTACTCAAGAATTGGTTGATGATATTTTACATCGTTGTTTTGAAGAATTTAAACGAAATAAAAATTTTAATAGAGAAGAATATAATAAATATTTGGTTTATTGTGACGAACAAGATGGTATTTTAGATAAATATGCAACATTTAGAGTATTAAATGAATATTTTGCAAAACAAAAACCTACTCCGCTTGATTGGAATTATTGGCCAGATGAATATAAAGATCCAAATTCTGATGCTGTTAAGAAATTTATGATTGAACATAAAGATGAAATTGAATTTCATAAATATGCTCAATGGCAATGCACTAAACAACTTGAAGAAGTTAAGGGTGTATGCTTAAATTCTGGTATGAAGATAGGGCTTTATATGGATATGGCTGTTGGGGCATCTCCAAAAGGATTTGAAGCTTGGTACTATAAAGATTTGTTTATTAATGGTAGTGCAGGGGCAACTCCTGATGAACTTTCTCCAACAGGACAAGTTTGGAATGTGTTAGGGTTTAATCCTGCAAAATTGCAACAAGAAGCGTATGAACCATATCGTCGTATTTTGGAAGCAAATATGAAATATGCAGGGTGTATGCGTATTGACCATGTATTGCAATTAAATCGTTTATATTTCCATCCTGCTAATGAGCACAAAGGTACTTTTGTTTACTATAATTCTGAAGAACTTATGGCATTGGTTGCCCTTGAAAGTCATCGTCATAAGACAATGATTATTGGTGAAGATTTGGGGGAAGCGACTAAAGAATTTAGAAAACAAATGGAAGATTATGGTATTCTTTCTTATAAGGTGCTTCCGTTTGAAAGAGACCATGAAGGTAAAATGATTAGACCTGAAAAATATCAACAGTTAGCTATTTGTGCGACATCAACTCATGACACTCCAACGCTTCTTAATCAGTGGAATGTTCAAGATGTTTGGCAGAAAAAAGCTCTTGGTTTTTATAATGAAAAAATCTTAAATAATATGTTTGAGCAATATGCAACACAACGTATTTCTATTAATGAGCGTTTGAGTGAATATGGTTGTTGGGATAAAGTTGGGGGTAAACCATCGTTTAATCCTAGAGAAGAAGCAAATGAAGTACCTGAGGGATATTTGTGTGCAGCTATTGATTATCTTGCTCGCTCAAATTCTGCGTTAATGATGGTTCCTTTATCTGATATATTCGGTGTTAGTGAAATGGGGAATATTCCAGGTACGCTAGATGTTGATATGACTTCAAGTGATAAAAAGTCTTTCATGGAAATTAGTGGTAATGATCATAGATTTTATCCTAACTGGAGAAAGAAGTTACATATTCCTATAGAACACTTTGAAGATACTGATGAATTTAAAAAGGTTATTGATATCTTGAATGAATATCGTCAAGATGGAAATGATGGTAGAGGTAAATACTATCAGTTCCAACGTATGGGAATTGATAATCCTTCAACGGTTGATTTTGATAAAGCAAAAAGAATTCATAAGATTTTGCTTAATAAACAAGAATATCAACGTAATGCAATTATTAATAATCGCTATAAACCACAAGCTATGTTACGTAATCAAAAGAAAATTGATGATGTTCAGGCTAGGATGAAAAAAGCTATGAGAGATTGGTATTTAAAAGGTTTATAGAATTAAGTATTTTATATATTTATGAAAGGTGTTAATTTAAAATTAACACCTTTTTGTTTATTATTGTAGAAAGGGCTTGAATTAAATTTATATATTGAATATAATCGTTGTAGTTTATTTGTGTTGTTGAAGGCGCGAAATGTCAGGCGAAAAAAAACAGAATGTAAGAATGATTTTTAAAGTAGGGGCTTTCCTTGCATTTATTATGCTTGGTTATTTGGGTATTCGTTCTTATAAAAGAAGTGTTGAGAAATTAAAAATCAACAAATGTACTGAGGAAATTATTTCTTTAGTTAAAAATATTCAAGAGGCATATTTTAGTAGTACTGATTATGGTGAGTTTGATTATAAAACAGCAGAAAGAATGAAGTTGTTTCCATCTAATATGAAAAGGGAAGGTTTTAGAGAGGTAACTAATGCTTACATGGGGGGAGTTGATGTTTATTATTCATCATTAACCCCTGATAGAAATAGAAGTGCTTTTGAAGTTTCTTTTCAAGGGTTAAGTCAGATGGGATGTATGGCTTTGCTTAGATTGGATTTATCAAATTTGAACGCTATTGCTGTGGCAGGGTTTGCTACTCCTACTCCTAGTGGTGTTTTAGATGAAATTTATGTAGATACAAAACCAGAAGAAATAAAAGATAGAGGTAGAAAGTTTATAGCTAGGGGGATTATGTATCTATCAGATGAAAAAGCAGAGAATGCGTGCGCATGTAAGAGCAAGGATGAGTGTTCTGTGATTTGGAAATTCAAATAAAGGGTAAAATTTTTATATCTAAAGCGAGATTTTCAAATAAATAAAAATTCATGTAGTTTTATCTACACTAAAATTTTTATTTTTTTCAATCTCATCTTTATCTATTAAAAATTTTCCGCCTTTATTGTTTAAAGCGCATTTAATTAGTAAATAAAAGCCACTCTGCAGTCGGGTCATGTAGTTTTATCTACACTCCCTTCCTTGGGTGGATATTTACTATTAACTACTAAAATTTTCCGCCTTTATTATTTAAAGCGCATTGAGTTATTTGTAGCTAATTTATTATAATCTAAAAAAGTACTTGCCAAAAGAACAAAAGTAGTATATTACGATTATTCGGAGGTACAAATAGATGTCTGAGAGCAAGTTTATTGAGATAAAAGGTGCAAGAGAGCACAATCTAAAAAACGTAAATATTTCTATTCCTAAAAATAAATTAACAGTTATTACGGGGCTTTCAGGTTCGGGAAAGTCTTCGCTTGCTTTTGATACTATTTATGCAGAAGGGCAGAGACGTTATGTTGAAAGTTTGTCAGCGTATGCTCGTCAGTTTTTAGATTTGATGAAAAAGCCAGATGTCGACTCTATTGAAGGGCTTGCACCTGCTATTTCTATTGAACAAAAAACAACATCACATAATCCTCGTTCTACTGTTGGGACTATTACTGAAATTTATGACTATATGAGATTGTTATGGGCAAGAGCTGGGACACCATATTCTCCTACAACTGGTTTACCAATAGAAGCGCAAACTGTCAGTCAGATTGTAGATAAAATATTAGGGCTTGATATAGGTAGTAAAATTATGCTTGTTGCTCCTATGGTTAGGGGAAGAAAAGGAGAATTTAAAAAAGAGTTAGAAGGGCTTTTAAAACAAGGATTTCAACGTGTAAAAATTGATGGTGAAGTGTTTGATCTTGAAGATGTGCCAAATTTAGAAAAAAATATTAAGCATGATATTGAGGTTGTTGTTGATAGGCTTATCATTAAAAATGAAGATATGAGTGAGAGGGTGGCTCAATCTGTTGAAACAGCTCTTAAAATTAGTGATGGAATTTTGTATGTTGATAATTTAACAGATAATTCTAGGTTTACTTGTTCTTCAAAATATGCTTGTCCCGTATCGGGATTTACGATTGAGGAAATTGAGCCAAGGCTTTTTTCGTTTAATAATCCGCAAGGTGCTTGTCCACATTGTGATGGTATTGGGGCAAGGTTATATATGGATGAAGCTTTGGTTATACCAAATGTTTCAAAAAGTATTGCGCAAGGTGCTATTGCTCCTTGGTATGGGTTTAAGTCTTCATTTTATAAGCAGACTCTTATTTCGTTATGTGATTTTTTAGGTATATCTCAAGATACACCATGGAAGGATTTGCCTCAAAAAGCAAAAGATATTATTTTATATGGTTCGGGAAATGTTTGTGTGCCTCTGTATTATTCTTCTTTTGTATCTGATAAGCCTTTTGAAGGGGTTATTCCTAATATGGAAAGGAGATTTTTGGAAACAGAATCGGCGGCATCGAGAGAAGAATTATCACACTATCAATCGGCAGCGCCTTGTACTTTTTGTAAGGGAAAAAGATTAAAAGATGAGGCTTTGGCGGTTAAAGTATGTGGAAAAGATATTATGGAGGTATCTGATTTATCTATAAAAAATGCTTTGAAATGGTTTATGGGGGTTGAAGAACAACTAACGCCACAAAAACAACAGATTGCACATAAAATATTAAAAGAGATTGTGGAGAGATTACAATTTTTGAACAATGTAGGTTTGGATTATTTAACTTTATCTCGTCAATCTGGTGGACTTTCTGGAGGCGAATCGCAACGTATTCGTTTAGCATCACAAATAGGTTCGGGATTAACAGGTGTTTTTTATGTGTTAGATGAACCATCTATCGGGCTTCATCAACGCGATAATGATAGATTGCTTGAAACATTAAATAGACTTCGTGATATTGGTAATACGGTAATTGTGGTTGAACATGATGAAGATGCGATTAGAAATGCTGATTATTTGGTTGATATGGGACCTGGTGCCGGTGATATTGGTGGAGAAGTGGTAGCAGAAGGTAGTGTTGAAGATGTATTAAAAAATAAAAAATCTTTGACGGCACAATATCTAAATGGGCAAAAAGAAATTAGCGTTCCTGTTAAACGTCGTGAAGGGAATGGTAAATTTTTAGAGTTATTGGGAGCAAAAACAAATAATCTTAAAAATGTTGATTTGAAAATACCATTGGGGACATTAACGCTTGTTACGGGGGTTTCAGGTGGAGGAAAATCTTCTCTTATACTAGAAACTCTTTATAAGGCCCTTAATAAAGAACTTAATAAAACAAGAGAGCATACTGGTATTTATGATGAACTTAAAGGTATTGAAAATATTGATAAAGTAATTGATATTGACCAATCTCCTATTGGGAGAACTCCTCGTTCTAATCCGGCAACTTATACTGGGTTATTTACTTATATTAGAGATTGGTTTGCAGAACTTCCTTTATCTAAAGCAAGAGGGTATCAAGCTGGTAGATTTTCGTTTAATGTTCAAGGTGGAAGATGCGAAGCTTGTAAAGGTGATGGGGTTACAAAAATTGAGATGAACTTCTTACCTGATGTGTATGTGGAATGTGATGAATGTCATGGTAAGAGGTTTAATCGTGAAACTTTAGAGGTTACATATAAAGGTAAATCTATTGCTGATGTTTTAGATATGACTGTTGATGAGGCTGTTGAATTTTTTAGTAATATTCCAAGTATTAGGTCTAGATTGGAATTATTGCAAAAGGTGGGGCTTGGGTATATTCATCTTGGACAGCCTGCTACAACGCTTTCAGGAGGGGAGGCGCAAAGAGTAAAACTTTCTAAAGAATTATCTAAACGTGCTACTGGTAAGACAGTTTATATTTTAGATGAGCCAACAACGGGACTTCACTTTGAGGATATTAATAAGTTGTTGAAAGTGTTGCAAACCTTTGTTGATCAAGGCAATACTGTAATTGTTATTGAACACAATTTAGATGTAATAAAGGTTGCGGACTATATTATTGATATGGGGCCAGAAGGTGGAGATGGTGGCGGAAAAATTGTTGCTTGCGGTACACCTGAAGAAATTGTTAAAAAGAAAAAAGGATATACATATAAATATTTAGCTTCTAAATTAAAGTGATTTTTTCTAGATATGATTTGTTTAAAAAAAAAAGAAAACCCGAACACGGAGGAGGATGTGTTCGGGGAAAGAATGGCTATTCACATAGGTGTTCTTTTTTTAAGTAATGTTGTTTTACGTATAAAAGAAAGAAAAAACTGAAGTATATATTTTTTTTAATATGTAATGGTTAGTTTTATTTTCTTTTCAAAGAGTACATATGCTCACGCACCTGTACTCCATTAGAGGTTTTAACCTCACTTTTTGTATAATGGCACATTACAAAAAGATAATTATAGACGTAATAATAAGTAAGTATGGGGCAATATATATGAAATATTTTTTTTGTCAATATGTTTTGCGTTTATATTTAAATTTAAGTTTTGGAATAAAGTATTTGATTTAAAGTAATTTTAATAAATTATGATTTATAAATGTTGTTATTATAACAATATGGAGTTTTGTCATGGTTAAAGATGTAAAGAAAAATGTATCTAAAAAGCCGGTTTCTAAAAAGACAGTGGCTAAAAAGGTTACAACAAAATCGGTTGATAAAAAAATAGATGAAGTTGTTGTTAAAGATAAGATGGAAGATAAATTTACACCTGATATGTTTTTTAAGATATTTTTTGAAGGATGGAAGAGGTGTTTTGATTTAGAGGGAAGAACTTCCAGATTAGAATTGTGGGTGTTCATTATTATGAATACTTTGATTTCTGTTATTATTCAACTTCAATGCGGATATATTTTATCTTCTAGATTTTTAGTTGTTGCTAATGAAATGGGTTTTAGTATTGATAAGATTGAAAGTTATATTTGTTGGGCTAGTTTCTTTTATGGGGTTAGTATTATTGTTCCATTGATTGCTATTGGTGCAATGATGGTACGTCGTATGCATGATTTAGGAAGAGCTGCATGGCATGGTTATGTTGAGCAAATCTTTATGGGTGTTGTTGTGTTAAGTTTGTTAGTAGTTGCTATGGATTGTTTGGCTGATACTGATTATGCTTATACAATTTTGGCTATGGGGGTTTGTTTTGTTACAATCTTTTATTCTGTTTTGTATTATTGCTTAAAATTTTTGGGTACCACTTTATATTACAAAGGAGATGAAAAGAAGAATGAATTTGGTAATCCAAGTTATGTCGGTCATTATTATGATGATTTGGCATTGAAATTTGGTAATTTCTATATCTTGTTTATATTAACTATCGCTATGCTTTATTTGGGAGTGTGGTATTTTTAGTATTTTTATATATTAAAATGAGGAGGGAGAATTGTTCTTCCTCTTTTTTTTGTCTTTACATTTATAATATTTTGAGCTAAAAAAGATAAAGTTTTTTTTGATTTAGGAGTTATTTGAGATGAATGCAAGAACACGTTTTGCGCCAAGTCCTACAGGATATATGCACATTGGTAATTTAAGAACTGCGTTATATGAGTATTTGATTGCTAAAAGAGATGGTGGACAATTTGTTTTGCGTATAGAAGATACTGACCAAAAAAGATATGTGGAAGGTGCGGTTGATATTATATATAATACATTAAAGACTGTAGGAATGAATTGGGATGAAGGTCCTGATATTGGAGGGGAATATGGTCCTTATGTACAATCTGAACGTTTGAAATTGTATCAAGAATATGCTCATAAATTGGTTGAACTTGGTGGTGCACATTATTGTTTTTGCTCAAAAGATGAAGCTGATGAACAAAAAGATGATGAGAGTAATACAAAGTTTAAAGACCCATGTAAAAATATATCATTAGATGAGGCAAAAAGAAGAGTGGCAAATGGTGAGGCTTTTGTTATTCGTCAAACTATAAATAAAAAAGGTAAGTCTTTATTTAATGATGTTGTATATGGTGATATTGAAATAGATTATGATGATTTGGACGAAGGTGTGTTGTTAAAAAGTGATGGTTTTCCTACATATAACTTTGCTAATGTAGTAGATGACCATTTGATGAAAATTACACATGTTGTTAGAGGAAATGAGTATATTTCTTCCACTCCTAAATATAATCTTATTTATGAAGCTTTTGGTTGGGAGCCTCCTATATATGTGCACGTGGCGCAAGTAATGAAAGATGCTCAACATAAACTTTCTAAACGTAATGGTGATGCGTCTTTTCAGGATTTGGTTGCAAAAGGGTATTTGCCTGAGGCAATATTGAACTATATTGCATTATTGGGGTGGAATCCTGGTACGGAACAAGAAATATTCTCATTAAAAGAATTAGAAGAATGTTTTGATGCGAATAGATTAAATAAATCTCCGGCTATTTTTGATATTCAAAAATTAAGATGGATGAATGGTTGTTATATTAGAGCTTTGGATTTTGATGAATTTCATAAGCTTGCTGAAGTTCAATATGATAAGTTTTTAACAAGAAATGTTAATAGGGTAGAGTTATCTAAAGTTTTGCAACCTCGTGTTGAAACTATTAATGATATTGTTGAAATGGCTGGTTTTATTGAAACTTTACCAGAATATAGCATCGAGTTGTTTGTTAATAAGAAAATGAAGACAGATGTTGAAATTGCTAAAAAATCTATTGAGTTGGTATTGCCTAAATTAGAAACTTTGGATGTTTGGACAAATGAGAGTTTGTTTGAATGTTTGAAAGGTGTTGCGATTGAAAACGAATTAAAGAATGGACAAGTTTTATACCCTGTTCGAATCGCTTTAACTGGTTTGGAAACAACACCTGGTGGTGCTTCAGAAATTGCTTCTATTTTGGGTAAAGAAGAGACTTTAAGACGATTAAAGAAAGCTTTTTAAGAAAAATAGATATGAAAAAGAAGGCATCTTAAAAAAAGATGTCTTTTTTTTAAGAGGATTTAGAATATGTTAACTAAATATGTTTTATATATATAATATGCGGCAAGGGATTTTTCTTTTGTTGGCATAATGTGAAAAATATAATAAGGAAATTAAACATGACTACAAATGCACAAGTTGATTTTTTAAATGATATAAAAGACAAGAAAGTTTCCGTTACTGTTTTTTTAATTAACGGAGTTAAATTACAAGGTGTGATTACATGGTTTGATGCAACTTCTTTGTTGCTTAGACGTGATGGTCATACTCAACTTGTTTATTCACACGCTGTTTCGACAATTATGCCAGCAACACCTGTTGATGTTGTTGAAGGTTAACCTTGCAGTTAATTGAAAAAGACAAGAAAACAAGGACAGCCATTGTCTGTCCTATTGTAAAAACAGAAAATAAGTTTTTTTCTTTAGATGATTTAAAAAATAAAGAAAAAGAAGCTGAAGGTCTGGTTGTTGCAATGGGGCAGGAGGCTGTCTTTTCTGTTAGTGTTACACTAAATAAAATTACACCACGCAGTTTTTTTGGTAAAGGTTTTATTGAAAAAT
This sequence comes from Alphaproteobacteria bacterium, assembly GCA_017465945.1. GTDB lineage: Bacteria > Pseudomonadota > Alphaproteobacteria > RF32 > CAG-239 > CAG-267. The sequence goes on from JAFTVD010000023.1 coordinate 63,434, forward strand.
TAAAAGAAGATTGTGTGAATGAAGAAATAGAGTTGTTGGTTGTTGATTATGCGATTAGTGCTGTTCAACAACGTAATTTAGAAAAAGAGCTTAATCTTAAAGTTATTGATAGAACTGCGGTTATTTTAGAGATTTTTGGAAGACGGGCACAGACAAAAGAAGGTAAGCTTCAGGTAGAATTAGCTCATTTGACGTACCAGCGAGGAAGGCTTGTTCGTAGTTGGACACACTTGGAAAGACAACGAGGTGGTGGTGGTTTTTTGGGTGGTCCTGGAGAAACACAAATTGAGTTAGATAGACGCCATATTGATAATAGAATTTTGAGAATAAAAAAAGAACTTCAAAAAGTTTTACAAACAAGGTCTATTCAGCGAGGAGCAAGAGTTAAGGTTCCTTATCCTGTGGTTGCATTGGTTGGATATACTAATGCTGGAAAATCAACACTATTTAATAAAGTTACGAAAGCCAATGTATTAGCACAAGATATGCTTTTTGCAACACTTGATCCGACAATGAGAAAAGTTAGTTTGGCAAAGGGTGTTGATGTTATTATGTCTGATACGGTGGGATTTATTTCTAATTTGCCTCATGAGCTTATTATGGCATTTAGGGCGACTTTAGAAGAAGTTTTATTAGCTGATGTTATTTTGCATGTTATAGATGTTTCTAATCCTAAATATAAAGAACAGCAAAAAGATGTTTGTGATGTATTGCATGAATTAGGATTAACAAAGGTCGAGTTTGAAGATAATTACATAGAAGTATTTAATAAAGTTGATTTGTTAGAAAATGATGAAAAAGCATTATTGCTTAATAAAAAGATTAATAATCAAGTGATTGTTTCTGCTGTATCTGGTGAGGGGATAGATGAGTTATTAGCTAAAGTTTTAGAGAAATTTAATAACAAAAGCGAAATAAAAAAAGAAGTTTTGAGTATGGATGAGGGAAAAAAGTTAGCTTATTTTTATGAAAAACATCAAGTAATAGAGAGAGTTGACGATGTTAAAAATGGAAAAATTTATCTGACAGTTAAGTATAATAAAAATATTTGATTTTGAGCTTTTTTTATGTTAAAATAGCTTATGTTTTAAATATGGAGATTTTTTTATGGCAGAGTATGATGATAAATTTAGTAAAAATGATCTCTATTTAATTGAAGAAAATTTAAGAAGAGGAAATGATGATTTTTTAGAGCTTTTTGTTGGGGACAAAGAGTTTGTTGTGCCTTATAGCTGTACTATTGGAAGCAATACGGATAAGCAATCGGTTTTAAGGTTTGAAAATCAGTTATTTGATTTTGAAGATAAAGAACGAGGAAAATATAATAGTAATAGAAAACGTGTTAAAACTGTTGAATATGAGGGAAGGGAGTTTGTTGTTCCCTTTGGGTATGAAGGAAAGATTAATCCTGAAGAGATTGCGAAAAATGCGATAAAAAAAGCAAGTGTTAAGTATAATATGATTATTAATGCCCATAGAGAATTAAAAGAAGCGGGGATTGATGTTGGTGAAATTCAATTTTATGATAGTAGTGCTGAAAAATATACAAAATTATTAAAAGAAAATAATAGGGCTGTTTTATTATCTGAAAACACACCGGAAATGGTGCAAGTATTAAACTTTTTAGAAAATGTTGGTGATAAAACAAAGGTTTATGGTGGTGAAATTAAAAGAATTGGCAAGGAGGCTTTAAGAAAAAGTGGGGAGTATATAGAAGAATATGGAAAAAGGGGGATAAATATTGTTTGTGAAAATGTTAAAGATGGAAGTCAAAAGTTAAAACGAAATTTGAAAAAGAAAATTGCGGAAATTGAGTTTGATGCTTCTAAAAGATATATTCCTAAAGGATATAAAGTTGCAATGCTTGCAGGTTTATTGGCTGTTGGGGGAATAGGTGTTGTAAAAAATGTTAATTTTTCGGATGGGCAACATAAAGAACAAAGGGTTCAGAAAAAGAAGAAAAGAAATGATGGTACTTATATGACATATTCTGGTAAAATATTACAAGATAAACATGGTAATTTAGCTAGAATGAATGAGCTTAGAGAAGAATTAACAATTTTGATGACTGCGGTTGAAGGATTTTCTAATGAAAGTTTTACGGATGGTAAAGGTATTTCGACGGCAGGTATTGGAAATACGGTTTTGTATGATGAAAAAGGAAATGAAACAAGAGTTTCGCCTAATACTGTTCTTTCTAATCAAGAAGTTATTGTGCAAAAATTTAGATATAATGATGAAAATATGATGCCTATTTTAGCAACTGTTGATAGACCATGCTCTGATGAAGAGCTTTTGGTTACATTTGGGGCTGGTTTTTGTTGGGGACCAACTGGACTTTCTAAATCACAATATTTTAAATCATTAAAAGAGGGGGCTTCTGTTGAGGAATTAACAAGAAAATTGACAGGATTTCGTATGCCAAGTGGACTTGTTAAAAGAGAGTATTTGCTAGCGTGTGTATTGAATAAAAAGTGGAGTGTAGATGATTTGAAAGATATGCCTGTGTACCATATTAGGGATAAGGGGTATTTACATTGTGCGGTTTATACTTTGGATTTTGACGATATTTGTAAGTGTAAGACAGATGCTAAAGGAAACTATATATATGATAAATATAAAAATAAGATGCCAAAGCCTGATGAAGATGGGTATTGCTCTTTATATTTAGATAGAGCTGATGAAATTTTAGATAGATTGTGTAATGATAGACAAAAATATGGAAAAAGCAAGACTGTAGATGAGTTGTTACCAGATGATGTGAAGGAATATTTAAGGTCTGATTTTGCTTTATCTGACCTTCAAGAAAGGTATAGTTATGGTGGTGAACAGTCAAGGGATATTAAGTTTGGTGATGCTTTGGCTATGGTTGATAATTATAGAAGTAAATAAATATTCTTAAAAAATAAATAAAATACTTGACAATTATACAAAAAAGACTAGTTTGACACTGAAATTAGTTTAATTTTGGAGTTAAATTATGGTTAAGACACTAGTTGTAATTCCTGCTCGTTATGGTTCTACTAGATTTCCTGGAAAACCTTTGGCGAAGATTGCAGGCAAAGAAATGTTGCTTAGAGTTTATGAGATAGCTAAAAAGGGAACAAAGAATACGGATGCTCATATTGTTGTGGCAACTGAAGATGAGAGAATTAAGAAATTTTGTCAAGAAAAAGGAATCGAATGCTTGATGACCAGTGATAAATGTAAGACTGGTAGTGATAGAATTTGTGAGGCAGTGCAAATATTGGGTGAAAAACCTGATTTTATTATCAATTTACAAGGTGATAATCCAGTTTGTCCTCCTAATTTTGTTGCAGAACTTATTAAGACTTTTGAAGAAGATCAAAGTGCAGATTTGGTTACTCCTGTTACTCAACTTAACTGGGAAGAATTGGATGAACTTCGTGAAAATAAGAAAGTAACTCCTTTTTCTGGTACTACATGTGTGGTTGATAAGGATAATTATGCTCAATGGTTTTCTAAAAACATTATTCCTGCTATTAGAAAAGAAAAAGAACTACGTGAAAAAGAAGCTAAAAGTCCAATTATCCGCCATATTGGTATGTATGGATATAAATATGATGCGTTGTTTAAATTTAGCAAGTTAGATGAAGGTCAATTAGAAAAACTTGAGGGCTTGGAGCAATTAAGATTTTTGGAAAATGGTATGAAAATCAAGGTTGCAAAAGTTGATTATGGTGCGTTTAGAGGTAGTATGGGGGGAGTTGATTCACCTGAAGATATTAAACGTGCTGAAGAATTATTTGAAAAATATGGTGAATTTTAGGAGATATGTTATATGACTACTAGGTTGATTATTGTGCGTCATGGAAATAATTTTACTAAAGAGCAAACACCTCTTAGAGTAGGGGCTAGAACGGATTTGCCTTTGGTGGAAACTGAACGTGGTACAAATGTTGGTAAGTATTTGAAAATGCGTACAATGATTCCTGACGTAGTTATTAGTGCTCCTTTAAAAAGAACCATGGAAACTGCTCGTTTAGCTATTGCTGCTTTAGATAAGGATATTGATTTAATCGTTGATGAACGTTTTAGAGAAATTGACTATGGTCCAGATGAAGGTAAACCTGAAAGTGAGGTTGTTGCCAGAATTGGACAAAAAGCATTGGACGAGTGGGAAAGGGCAGCGATTGTACCTGATGGCTGGTTAGTTTGTGTTGATGATATAATTTCTTCTTGGAAAAAATTTGCAGATGAAATTGAAAATGTTTACGCAAACAAAACTGTTATGGTTGTTAGCTCGAATGGTATAATTCGTTTTGCGCCGCATTTAACTGGTGACTTTGAAAAGTTTTCTCAAGAATTTAATATCAAAGTCGGTACAGGTAGCGTTTGTATATTAGAAAAGGAAAAAGAGGATAAAAATTGGCGAGTTATTGAATGGGGTACAAAACCAAAGGATAAATTAGCCAATTTAGGTTCTTTGTAATGATTTTATTAATAGAAGCTCCTTATTGGGGCTTCTTTTTATTAGATTAATTTGAGCGATATGAGCGAGGTCAGCGTATAAATTATCGATTTTTATTGCTGAGCTCGATTAGAGAGCGATTTTATTTTATGTTATACAAATAAAATATATGTACTGATTGTGTTTTTTTTGTGTAACATATTGATTATTATATAAAATATATATGTTTGTATACATAATATATATTATGCGACAAATGTGTTATATATAAAAAGGGGGGATAGAGCCCTATTATTTTTTAGTGCAATTTAGGAAAATGCTTGAGTTTTGGTATATTTTAATCTTGATATATTTTAATTATGAATCTTTTTAATAAAATTAAAAATTATATTTACAGAATTTTATATTTAAGAATTCTTTTGTTGTTTTGTTTTTTTATTTACTTGATTTTTATTTTATTTACTAATAGTAATTATGTGAACTAATGGAGAACTTATATGAGACGTTTTGGATTAAAACTTTGGTCAAAAGATTTTATTAGGAATATAAAGTTTGCAAAAGATGCAGAAATAGCACTTAAAAATGGAAAGTTTGATTATTTAGAGTTGTTTGCCCTGCCCGATAGTTTTATGGAAACAAAAGATATTGTTAAGGATATGTTTGGAGGTATTAAAACAATTATTCATGCTTCGCATGCCATACAAGGACTTGATATTTCTGATAAAAATGAATTTGGCAATAATAAAAAAAGATTGCTTGATGCGCAAAGGTTTGCTGATTTATTGGATGCTAATTATATTATACTGCACCCAGGAATGAATGTTGGGGTTGAATTTTTAGAAGAAAGCATTAGGCAATTTAGAAGTTTTAATGATAGTCGTTTGACTGTAGAGAATTTGCCAACATATTGTTCACAAACAAAAAGATTGCTTCATGGGATATTACCTTCTGAAATTAAGAGATTTATTGATGAATGTGGGGCAAAGTTTTGTCTTGATTTTTCACATGCAATTTGTGGCGCAAATGGTTGTAATATCGATATTTTTGAGTTTTTGAGTGAGCTTGTTAAACTAAATCCTGTTATGTATCATTTGTGTGATGGTGATATTAATTCTACTTGTGATGAGCATCTTCATTTTGGTGAAGGTAACTATAACTTACGTCAATTAGTGCTTGATTTTACATCAGAAAATGCTCTTATTACTATGGAAACAGGACATGGTATTCCACATAGTGTAGAGCCTTGGATTAATGATATTTCTTATATTCGCAATATAATTAAGTAATTTAATGTTTACTTATTTCTTGGCATAAGCTTGTTATTGATGTTGTTTTTACAGGATTTTCTTGCATTTTTTTAGTGTATTGCGCCCTATTTTTATATACTTTTTCTAGCATTGGAAATAGTATATCGGGGTTTGTGATGTCTTCATCTTTGATGAGTTCACCATAACCTTTATCAACGAAACTTTTAGCGTTTAGGGTTTGTTCGCCTCGTGATGCGGTGTTAGGAAGAGGAACTAAAATCATTGGTTTATGAAGGCTTGCTAGTTCAAAAATGGAATTTGAACCTGCTCTTGATATTACTATATCAGATAATGCCATTAGGTCTTTTAGTTCTGTATCTACGTATTCAAATTGAGCGTAACCTTCTGCTTTTATATCCGGATTAAAGCCATTTTTTCCTGCAATATGGATGATTTGGTAATTTTTTAGTAGTTCGTCTAGATTGTTTGTTACTGCTTCATTTAAACTTTTTGCCCCAAGGCTTCCCCCTATTACCATTATTGTTGGCTTATTTGTTGTCAAATTTGCAAATTTTGCTCCCTCTTCTTTTGAGCCGTTATATAACCTATCTGATAATGCAGGTCCAATACATTTAACCTTTTGTTTTTGCTTAACTTTGTTAATTGTTTCGGGGAATGTTGTAAAAAATGTATTTACAAATGGGAGGCTCATTTTGTTAGCAAGTCCAGGTGTTAGGTCTGATTCATGCATAAATATTTTTTTTCGATTTATAAAGCCACCTACTACGACTGGAAAGGATACAAAGCCACCTTTAGAGAATATAACGTCTGGATTTAATTTACGGATTAAGAATATTGCTTCTAAACAGCCAAAAGGAATTTTAACCATATCAATAAAGTTTTGCCATGAAAAATAACGGCGCAATTTTCCTGTTGTTATGGCATGATATTTTACTTCTTTATATTTTTTTACGAGTTCTTCTTCCATTCCGCCTCGTGAACCTATATAATCTATTTCCCATTTATTTTCGATAAACCAAGGGATTAGGGCTAAATTTAAGGTTACGTGCCCTGCTGAGCCACCACCAGTAAAGACTATTTTAGGCATATTTTATTCTCCATTTGCTATTTTATCTTCTATATGTTCTAATAGTAAATCATTATCATTTAATGATAAGTTAATGGTTTTATTGGTTTTTGAACCTAATTGTTTCATTTTTTCTGCGTGAGATAATGCAGATCCCCTTCCCTGAAGCTTGGTCATTGCATTGTTATATGCGTTTGATACTTGGTTTAATCCTCTATCGATTGCTTTCATGTCATCAACAAATGATGCTAATTTATCGTATATTTTACCGCCTAGTTCGGCTATTTTTTGAACATTTTGGTTTTGGCTATCTATTTTCCATAAATTTTCTACGGTTCTTAAGGTTGGAAGAAGAGATAGTGGAGTTGCAAGTATTACATTCTTTTTATAGGCGTAATCGTAAATATGGTTATCTGTATCAAGGGCAGCAATATAAGCGCTTTCAACAGGAATAAACATTATTACATAATTTAAGGTTTTATCTTTTAATAGTTTTTGATATTCTTTTGCTGATAGCTCATCAATGTGTGATTTAATATCATTTAGATTTTTTTGAAGATGTTTTTGACGTTCTATTTCGTTTTCGGCATTCATAGCGTCAAGGTATGCGTTAAGTGATACTTTAGAATCTATAATGATGTCTCTATTATCTGGTAAGTGGATTATAACATCTGGGCGATATGTTTTTTTATTTTCATCTGTAAATGATGCTTGAGTTTCATAATCTTGGTCTTTACGAAGCCCAGATATTTCAAGAATTCTTGATAGCTGACATTCACCCCAGTTGCCTTGTGTTTTTGATGCACCTTTTAAGGCTGTGGCTAGATTTTTGGCATCATTACTTAGGGTTTGGTTTAGGTTTAAGAGGTTTGCTAATTGAGTATCTAGGCTTGATTTGTTTTTTATACTTTCTTCTCTTGCTAATCCTACTTCTTTTTTGAATGAATTTAATTGTTCTGCAAATGGGGTTATTATTTGAGATAAAGTTGTTTGTTGTGATTTTGAAAATGTTTCATGTTGATTTTTGATGATTTCTGATGATATGTCTTTGAATTTTAGTGTTAAATCCTCTTTTATTTTTTCAAGGTAATTGATTTTTTCTTGTAAGTTTTCTTCTTTGGCTATTGATGAGGCTTCAAGTGCGCTTAATTTATTTTCTGTTTGGCGTAGCGAATCTTGGAGGTTATTTTTTTCTGATTCTAGTTTAGCTAAATTAATCTCAAGATTGGTGTATCTTTCTTTTATTATTGTATATTGTTTTTCTAGGTTATTGTAGGTTTCTTTGTTTTTTGATAAGTTGATAGTTTGTTTTACATATAATATTAAAGTGATAGTAAAAATAACTATTGTTGCGATAATTATTTCTGGATAAAAAGTTGAGATATTGGGAAAAGTCATCTGTTATTTCTTTCAGTTTTTTTAGGTTAGTATGTTATGGAGTTTAGAACTTTATTTTAATTGACGCAACTTATTTAATATAGTTGTTTAATGATTATTCATATTTGATTGGATTATTTATGTTTTTTGATGATTTTTATACTTTTCTACATACCATTTTATATACTTTATGCTATTTATTGTGTGTGCGATACATATTGAGCTAAAAAAATATTGATTTTTAAAAATGGTTGTTTAATATGTTTGATTAGAATACTGGTTGTATTTAGTTATATACATTTCATTAAAGACAGGAGAGATAAATGGTTTCGATTACCAATGAATGTGGAAGTAGAAATGGGTTTGGTTTTTTTGATACCAAATCTAAAGAAATAGCGTTAAAACGTCCTTGTTTTCGCAAAAAAGAGGCAATGGAAGCTTATGAATGGATAGATAGGGCTAAAGATAGTGGCTTGGTTAAGTTTTCTATTGGTATTGGTAATGTTGAAAGTTTTGTTGCTGATGGATATGGTGATAGCCTTTACTCTTCTGCAAGAGAGGTTATTAAGCAAGCAATAGAGCAAACAAAAACATCTGATACTATAATTATAAAAAATATTTTGGATAGACTTAAAGAATGTAAAGATGTGCAATTTTTATATTTGAAATGTATTTCTTTTGAGGATCAACCTGAATTGTTTTTGGCATTATTAAATGTTATTAAAAATTTAAATAAATTAATACATATTGATTTAACAGGTTGTTATATGTCTTCTGAGCAGTTGGTTGAATTAGCTGAAGTTATTTCTTTGGGTTATGCTTCACAAGTTGTTTGGCCAGAGCTTTGTATGGATGATAGAGTTATAAGTGAGGTTGTGGCTTGTTTTGAGAAAAATAACTCTGTTGTTGTTTTTGAGAATACACCTTTTGAGATGCAAGAAATTGCTAAAAGAAATAGAAGAAGAATTCTTATGATGGCTAAAGATACTTTAGCAATTAGTGATGAACAAGTGGCTGATCTTAGGAAATATAAGGCTTCTGTTAGATTAACAGTTTCTTTTGAAAAACATCGTCTTGTTGATTTGCAAAAATCACTTGAATCTGTGATTGCATCATAATTTTGTTTTATACTATTTAGAGCACTTTATAGTGCTCTTTTTTTATATTTAAAATTAAAAAACACCCTACTTTTATCGTAAGGTGTTTTTTTTGTTAGATTAATGATTATTTGCCAAGAGATTCCTCAACAGCAACAGCAACAGCAACGGTTGCTCCTACCATTGGGTTGTTACCCATACCAATTAATCCCATCATCTCAACGTGAGCTGGAACTGATGATGAGCCGGCAAATTGTGCATCACCGTGCATACGTCCCATAGTATCTGTCATACCATAAGATGCTGGACCTGCAGCTACGTTATCTGGGTGAAGTGTACGACCTGTACCGCCACCTGATGCTACTGAGAAGTATTTTTTACCATGTTCAATAGCCCATTTTTTGTATGTACCTGCAACTGGGTGTTGGAAACGTGTTGGGTTTGTTGAGTTACCTGTAATAGATACATCAACACCTTCTTTAATCATAATAGCAACACCTTCTGATACATCATCTGCACCATAGCATTTTACTTTTGCTTTATCGCCATTTGAAAATGCTTTTTCGTGAACGATTTTTAATTCACCTGTTTTGTAATCATATTCTGTTTCAACAGCTGTGAAACCATTGATACGTGAAATGATGTATGCAGCGTCTTTACCAAGACCGTTTAAGATAACTCTTAATGGTTCTTTTCTTACTTTGTTTGCAGAACGTGCAATACCAATAGCGCCTTCGGCTGCGGCAAATGATTCGTGACCTGCTAAGAAGCAGAAACATTTTGTTTCTTCTCTTAATAACATTGCGGCAAGGTTACCATGGCCAAGACCTACTTCACGTTGGTCTGCAACGGAACCTGGTACGCAGAATGCTTGCAAGCCAATACCGATTTTTTCAGCAGCTTCAGATGCGTTTTTTACACCTTCTTTTAATGCTATTGCGCAACCTAATGTGTATGCCCATACTGCATTTTCAAATGCGATTGGTTGGATGCCTTTTACTAATTTTTCTACATCAATACCACGAGATGTGCAAAGAGCTTTTGCTTCATCTAAATCTTTGAAACCATACTTTGTTAATACTGGAGTGATGGTATTTATTCTTCTATCATATCCTTCGAACTGTTGCATGGCTTACTCCTTTCTTGGATCGATTTTCTTTACAGCGTCTTCGAAACGACCGTAAGTTTTAATATTGTTTTCAAGAGCAGTTTTAGCATCAGTACCGTTTCTGATTGCTTCCATCATTTTGCCAAGGTGTACGAACTTGTAACCAATGATTTCGTTGTTTTCATCAACGCCGATTTCTAAAACATAGCCTTCAGCCATTTCTAGGTAACGTGGACCTTTTACTTTTGTTGAATACATTGTACCAACTTGTGAACGTAGGCCTTTACCTAAGTCTTCAAGTCCTGCACCGATTGGTAAACCGTTTTCAGAGAAAGCTGTTTGTGTACGGCCGTATACGATTTGAAGGAATAATTCTCTCATTGCAACGTTGATTGCATCACATACTAGGTCTGTGTTTAGAGCTTCAAGAAGTGTTTTTCCTGGTAAAATTTCTGCTGCCATTGCTGCAGAGTGTGTCATACCAGAACAACCAATTGTTTCAACTAAAGCTTCTTCAATTACGCCTTCTTTAACATTAAGTGTTAATTTACATGTACCTTGTTGTGGTGCACAGCATCCGCAACCATGTGTTAAACCTGAAATGTCAGAAATTTGTTTAGCTTTTACCCATTTTCCTTCTTCTGGAATTGGGGCTGGATCGTGTCTTGCACCTTTGTAGAGTGGACACATTTGCTCAACTTCGTGTGAGCATTGATGATTACAAGCCATATATCGTCTCCATTGTTAATATATTTATTATCGCCACATATATTAGCTTAAAAATTTTAAATGGCAACCAAATATTGTAAATCTTAAAATAATTTTTTATTCATCAAATGAATATTTGTCTATATATGAATATTTGTGAATAATATATATTTATCAATAGTTTATATTGTTTAGTTTTTGCTGTTAAACAATGTTTGTTGAATAATATTCCATTTGATTAGAAGTTATATTTTATTCCAAAGTCAAAAATCTTTGATTTGTTTGATTGAAGTAAGTGATTATATTTCAAATATAGGCTTAAATCTTTATATTCATAATCTAATGATGCTTCTAAGATTGCTCTGTTATGGTCGTATATATCGTCTATATCTGTTATTTTGTAATATCCATTACCTTCTATAAAGCCTGCATTTAGATTTTTATGAGGATTATTTAACTCTTGGTAATATATGCCACCTATTCTTAAATTTAGTTTTTGTTTTTCTTTATCTATAAGGTTTTTCTTGATAAATAGCCCTACTCCTACTTCTGTTGATAAATGATTACCACTTTTTACGCGTAGAGGGTTATCATTATGGCTTTCTATCATATCGTCTTGATAGTAACCTATTGCGTTAAAGATTAATTGTGGCTCTAACATTGCGTAGTCATTTAAATTTACGTCATAAGTTAGTTTATTAGTTATACTATATATATAATCTTTTATGTCTGTTTTAGTTTGATGTTTTTCATAATCACCAAAGCCATAACCAATATTTAATATAGTGCTTAATCTTAAAGTATCTGTAAATTGGTGTAGCCATGGAAGGAATATGCTAATTATATTTTCTTTTCTGTCTATTCCATTATCATAATTGCTTTTAGTTTGTAGTATGGCTAGTCCTATACCTAAACGATTATTATTATTTATCTTTTTGTCACCAAACATATAGGTTGATGTGGTTTGGTTTTCGTAGCCTGTTGTATATGTCTTACCATCTGTTTCTTGTAGGTAGGTATCTACTCCTGATATTACACGATTAATCTCGTTGGTTGGTTTTAGAATAGCATCAGTAATAATTTCAGATGTGTGGCGAATGGTGTTGATGTTTTCTTGTGGTAAGTTTATTAAGAAATCTGCGCCTGTCTTTTTGTAAATTTCTTTTGCTAATGCTTGTTTGGTTGTTTTTTCTTTTAATTTGTTGTATAAATTTGTTAAATTACCGTTTTTATAGTTTTGCTCTAAATAGTTGGATAGAGAGGCATTATCGGTGAAATTGTTAAAGTTCTTTCTTGTTGATTGTACATCATAGGAGTTGTTTTCATTTTTTATGAGTTTGGCATCATATAGTGCACTTTCGTGAGATATATTTAAGTTTGATACATCTTTAGTTTGGAAAGCCTGTTTAGTTGTGTATGTATCTTGATTGCTATTTAGTGATGATTTAGATGAGATTAGGGTATCACCTTTTATGCTCTCTGCTACATAGGTTCCACCATCTAAGATGTGTGTTGCATTAAATGAACTTAAATTAAGCTGGTCTGTTGATAGGATTGTTCCTTTGTTAGTTAAGGTTGCACCATTTAAGTCAATAGCGTTACTGTCATTTGTTTGGTTATTTACGATAATTGTACCACTATTTTCTACTTTAGCGTTTGCACCATTGTTTTCTATTTTTATACCTTTACTTAGATTATTTGCGGTAATATTAATTGTGCCTGTATTTAATATGTTTACGCCACTTTCTTTACTTCCGCCATCTTTTACATATATTCCGTAGGCTGTAGATGAGGTGTTTAAGGTGATGTTGCCAGTATTTTCTATGGATTGATTATTACCATTTTCTAGGTATATACCATATACTTGACCATCTTTTGAAGTTATATTGATATCGCCACTATTTTTTATGCTTCCTTGTTTTGAATATAAACCATAAATATTACCAGAAGATGCTCCTTTGATGTTTATTTGGCTGTTTTCATTTTCTGATGATGTATTATAAATGTTATTTGTGGCATAGATGCCTATTGCTCTATTTTGAGTAATTGTGTTTATATTTATATTACCATAAGCTTTTGATGTATCTATTGCTTTAGCGTTGTATGCATTATTTTGAGCATATATACCATATATTTCGTTTGTGTTATTTTGTATGTCTTCTATATTAATGTTGGCTGTTGCTATAGAGTTATTATCAGCGTAAGCATTATATACATCATTACTTGATTTTAAGGCTATTAATGTGTTATTTTCTGCATTTTCTTCTTGGATTATGTTTAAGGTTGCATTGGCTACAGCTTGATATTTAGATGTAGGTTGCGTTGAAGCATAAGAATTGTACAATATAGTATTAGTGTCATCACTTTGTTTTAAGCTTATTGTAGAGTCTTTTGAACTATTATGTATTGTAATGGCGTGGTTATCTATATGATTTTCTCCAGTGGCATTTACTGTTGGTTGAGATGAACCAATGTAATCACCTGTTGTATGATTGATAAGTGTTTGTTGTAACGGATGGGTAAGGGATGCTAATTCAGCTTCATCTTCAGGACAATATTTACAAGACATCCCATATAATTCATTTATTTTAGGGGTTGATCCATCTGGGCATGTTGTAAGCGAAGCATCATGTTTACATTCGCATACTTTACAGGGAACATTACCAAAATATATATTTGTAATAATTGAATCTGATGATTTAAAGCCTAATCTTCTGTCACAAACACCTGAAGCATTAGAATAACCTTGTTCATAACATTCAACAGCGGTACATTTCTTACATTCTTGTCCTCCTATATATCCACTACTTTCTAGAGTCCAGCTACTCTCGTTACCACCTGGAGGGCAGTCTTTCCATGTTTTAATATACACCTCTCCGCCTCTTGTACATTCTGTCATGGCAGATTTTAATACACAGTTTGTGTCAGGGTATGGAGCATCATGTATTTCTTCACAATTCCAACCATAATATTCACTACAATCGTTATCATCAACAATTTCTTTTTCGACATCACCTTCGATAACGCTACCTTGGCATGTGTATATACATTCATAACAAGGTTGTCCATCTGTATCTATACCTCCAGACATTTGATTTGATACGATGTCTGGATATTTATCATAATAAGGGCAATTACTTATTGAGCTATATAATGAGCTTGTACCTGATGAACATACCCCACTTGTGTCTTCATGGTAACAGTTTGTGTAGGTATCTACTTTTGAGCAATCATTACCTTCAATAGTCAGATTATTTATGCAATCTTGGTAATAATTGTAGTAGCCGTTTTCTTCTTTACAATCGTATTGACAATTATAACACGGAGTTTCTCCTGCATAATGTGAAATAGAACTATTATAACCTTCTGCTATATTTTCGACGGTTATATAACAATTCTCTGATACATCTGGTATTTCATCATTATAACTATAACACGTTTTTGGGGTACATATACCACAATAATCATCTCCACTATAACCATTGTAATCATATGTATATCCTCTTGAACCAGTGGTACCGCAATCGCTTGCAGATTGATATTGAGAATTTCCTGATGTACATGCTTTAGGTTTACAATATTTACATTCAAGTGAGCCTGAATATGTTCCTGTTCCTATTACTTCCCAGCCAGATGATACTCCTATTTGGCTACAAGAGTATGCTGTAATACCTGTTGCAGAAGATACTGTTTTTCCATCTACTTCAACATCTGGACAATCGCCTGAGCTACCTTTGTAATAGCAGTTGTTTTTAAATTCATTACATTTATATGTTGGGTATTGGTTTAAGCATTCTTGTTTGGTTTTATAAGCACCTTTTGAGTTATCGCAATAATAATTACATTCGTAACATGTATCTTCACCTGATTTACCATTTTCAACAACTTTTTCTATTATGTTATCTGTTTTAGATGGGCATTTTTCTGTAGAAGTGTATGATGTGGATATAGGATTGGTGCTTGAGGGGCATGATTTTTTAGTACATAAACCGCATAAGATGTCTCCTGTATAGTAGTTTTGAGAAATGTTCCATCCACTTGCACCGGTTGAACCGCAATCTTCTACAGTTTTGTACTGTGGATCACCTGATACACATGCTTTGGTTTTACAATATTTGCATTCTTCGGTACCTGAATATGTACCTGTTCCTATAATTTCCCAGCCTGAACCTACACCGATTTGACTACATGATGTAGGGGTCAAACCTGTTGCTGTTGTAGTTTGCTGGCCGTCTACTGTTATTGTTGGGCAAGCACCGGCTGAACCTTTGTAGTAACAATTATTTCTAAAGTCATTACATGTATATGATGGGTATTGGTTTAAGCATTCTTGTTTGGTGTCATAAGCACCTTTTGAGTTATCACAAGTATAGGTACATTCATAACAGATGTCAGAACCTGAATAGCCTCTTACTATTCTATCTTTGAAGAAATTATCTGTTTTAGTTGGGCATTTGTCTTGTGAGGTGTAGTTTGTGGATACATTAGAAAGTATGCAGGACGCATCATTATTACATGTGCAAGTATTTTTTACGCACTTTGAGCATTGCAAGTTTCCGCTATAACCTTGGTAGTTTATATCCCAGCCTTCTGTTGTTCCGCCATTGTTTTTTGCACAATCAGATTTTTCTTGATTTAAGGTGCTATATTCGGCAGGACATGAAGCTTCGCTTTGTCTGTAATAACATTGTGAAACAGCATCTTGAGTACAAATATAACCAATTTCTCCATTTGCATTTTGTTTACAAGTGGTTTCATTTGCAAAACCAGTTATTTCGTCGCATTGGTATTGACATTCATAGCAAGAATTTTCGCCTTGATTGTTAGTTTTTGTTGTAGAGGTGGCTATCATATATTGCTTTTGTGGACAATGCTCTTTTATAAAATAGTTTGTTGATGAATTTGCTTGGCATGTAAGTTCGGCATCTTTAAACCAACATTGTGAATTTGTATCAAGTAAACAAGAATAACCAATTTCTCCATTTGCATTTTGTTTACAAGTGGCTTCATTTGCAAAACCTAGAGACTCGTCGCATTGGTATTGGCATTCGTAGCATGTATCATCACCTTGTTTGCCTGTTTCTGTAGTAGATGTTGCTATCATATATTGTTTTTGTGGGCAATGCTCTTTTATGAAATAATGTGTTGATGATGATGGTTGGCATTGTTTTGGTGAACATAGTCCGCATTTTAGGTCGCCACTAAATCCATCATTAGTATATTCCCACCCTGCTTGTGCTGTCTGTCTGCAATCTTCTACAGTTTGGTAGTTGGTATCACCTGTATTGCAAGTTTTAGGTGTACATTTACCGCAATCTTTATCACCTATTTTACCATATGTTTCGTATATCCAGCCATCTAGACCAGTTTGGCCACACATTTGTGGGGTATATTTTTCTATACTATAACCTCTGGGGCAAGTTTCTTTATCGTCACCGCCTAATATTTCTGCGGCTCCCCAAATAGCACCTCCTGCAAGTATGCCACCAATTAACCAGTTACTTAGTTCATTTGAATTGTTATCAATATATGCTATACTACATATTGGGTCCTCATCATCATGGCACATAACATTGCGAGAAGCACCTGCTTTTATTAGTAATTCATACGCATTTTTATCTTTTGCTTTTTGGGCGTAGCAAAGGGCTGTTAGGGTTTGTTTATCTGTTAAATTTATAAAATCACGAAGGTATATTAGGGCTTTTTTATTTTGTAAGCGTGCGTAATGATATATTTTTTTAGGAGTTATATTGTATTTTTGTATAATTTCTGCCGTAGCTCTAGGCAAATCATTTATCGATTTTTGAGCATGTGAAGGAAGAACAACAAAAACATTTGTGATTGTTATTAATGTTAATAAACGCAAAAAAGTGCATAGCTTTGACATATTAAGCCTCAAAATATACAATATTATATATTTTAGGGATTATAATGACTATATTATATATGTATAGTTTATGGATATAGTTATTAACAGAGTTTTAACTTTTTGTTAACTAAATTTTTTGTACTGACATTATATGGGTAATTTGTCCTATTATATCTATATCAGTAATAGAAGTTTGTATTGGTGGATATGCTGTGTTATCGGTTATGATTTTAATACTCTTATTATCTATTATTTGTAATCTTCTTAAAATTGTTTGATTGTTATATGAGATTAAATATATGCCATTGGTTATTGGTGTTTTTATATCATCTATTATGGCTATTGAATGTTTAAAAAGTGTTGGTTGCATTGTGTCGTCTGGCATAATATAGCCTTTGGTGGTAGAAGAAGCATTAATTTGCGGAGGAATATTCCAATGTGTGTGGGGTAGTAGGTTATAAATTTCTGGATTTATTAATTCTATCCCCTCTTGTTTTTCATTAGTTATACTATTGATTGAAACTTTAAGAACTTCAGCAATCTTGTTGGCTAGCTCTTTTTTTAATTCTACTTGGTTGTTTTCTATTTTGGTTAAATTGCTTTGAGACATACCAAGAAGGTTAGCAAGTTCTGTAACGCTTATGTTTTTTTCTTTTCTTATTTTTTTTATATTATTCATAGATGTTCTCTTATTCTTGGCGTAGCTTACAATCTGTGGTATATGCCTCTAATTGTTCTTTGTGTTGAGATAACCATGTTTTATTGCAGTTTGATAGTTCATCTGAATCATCAAATGAGCAACATGATTTCATAATAGTATTTCCCATGTTTATGCAGTTTGCATTTATTGCATCTAATAAAATTTGAGGAATTTCTTTAGTTTTTATTTCATTTTTTTCGTCAATGTAACTACAACTTCCAATTACAAATTTATCATTTGCGGTTACAACGTCATAGATTGTTTTACCATTTTCATCATAGGTAAGCATTTGACCATCTAATTTATCCTCTACATAAGTACATTGTACATGAGGATTACCACTTGGATAATAGTATTTGGCGATACCTTCTTTTTTGCCTTTTACATAAGGGATTACTGATTGGATTTTGTTTTCAGGGTGATAGGTTATTGATGGACCATGAAGTTGACCTTTTACATAGGTTTTTTCGTAGATTTTATCTCCGTTTGTTTCAACAGCTTTTGCAGTTCCTTCGAGTAAGCCGTTTTTTGCATGTAGCGAGCGAATTACTTTGCCACTTTCATATTTTCGGAGTTCGCCGGTTATTTTAGTATTATTTTTATCAACACAATAAGTTGTTCTATCTTTTTTACGGTAGCGACATTTTGTGTTTTTTAATAAATGTAGTTTAGTGCCATTAGTTGTTGGTGGTGTAATATCTTTTGCTATTGCATTGTTTGTAATTGATGCAACAAGTAATAATACAAAAAAACTTCTTAATAACATATTCCCTCCACTAGTAGTATTATGTTAAAAGTATATTTTATTTTTTTTAATGTGAAGTTAATTTTATAAGTTTTAAGCATAAAAAAAGAGGATAGCTTTTAGGCTACCCTCTTTTATTGTTTTTGTTTTATTCATATAGATGAGGCATTTGTGCTTCTGTTGAGAGCTCTTTTACTGCTTCGTCTAATGATTTTACTGTTTGGTTTTCTGAACCAAGACGGCGAATTGTTACGGTTTTATTTTCTTCTTCTTTGGCACCAACAACCATTATTACTGGTGTTTTAGCAAGAGAGTGTTCACGAATTTTGTAATTGATTTTTTCGTTACGTGTATCAACCTTAACAGTTAAACCGTGTTTACGAAGTGTGTTTGCTACCTCGTTTGCGTATGCGTCAAAATTAGATGTAACAGGTGCTACAACAATTTGCTCTGGTGATAACCATAGAGGTAAGCGTCCTGCATGATGTTCAATTAAGATACCCAAGAAACGTTCGATAGAACCAAATAATGCACGATGTAGCATAACAGGTTGGTGTTTGTTACCATCTTCTCCAATATATGAAATATCAAAACGTGATGGTAAGTTCATATCTACTTGGATTGTTCCGCATTGCCATTCACGACCAATAGCATCTTTTAAGATAAATTCTAGTTTTGGACCATAAAATGCGCCCTCGCCTTCATTTATCTCATAAGCATAACCATGTCTATCAAGGGCATTAGCTAATGATTTTTCTGAAATATCCCATATTTCATCTGAACCAATACGTTTTTCTGGACGAGTTGATAGATAAATTTTGATATTATCGAAACCAAAGTCTTTGTAAATATCAAAAATTAGCTTCATTGTAGAGATGCACTCTTCTTCCATTTGTTCTGGTGTGCAGAATATGTGAGCATCATCTTGTGTGAATTCTCTTACTCGCATTAAACCCATTAGTGCGCCAGATGCTTCATAACGATTTACTTTACCAAATTCTGCCATGCGAAGTGGTAAATCTCGATAGCTTTTTTGACCTTGTTTATATACTAGTAGTCCTCCTGGGCAGTTCATTGGTTTGATACAGAACATTTTGCCGTCTTCGGTTTGTCCGGAGTAGTTGTGTGCTCCATATTTTTCCCAGTGACCAGATGTTTCCCATAAGCATCTATCCATAATGCGTGGAGTTGAGATTTCTTCATAACCATTATGATTTTGGCGGTTACGCATATATTCAATTAAGCGTCTGTATACTTTATAACCTTTATCATGCCAAAATACTGCGCCAGGGGCATATTCTGGTTCAAAATGGAATAAATCCATTTCACGACCAAGTTTGCGGTGATCACGTTTGGCTGCTTCTTCTATTTTAGTTAAGTAAGCTTGTAGGTCTTTTTTGTCAGCCCATGCGGTTGCATATATACGTTGCAACATTTCGTTATTAGAATCGCCTCTCCAGTATGCGCCAGCTACTTTCATTAGTTTGAAAGCTGTTCCTACTTTTGATGTAGATGGAACGTGTGGGCCACGGCATAGGTCAACATAATCGCCTTGACGATATAAAGAAATTTCAGCATCAAGTGGTAAATCTTCGATGATTTCTACTTTATATTTCTCGCCTCTTGAATCAAACAAAGCGATGGCTTCGGCTCTTGATACAACGATACGTTCAATTTTTTCATCACGATTTACGATTTCTTTCATCTTTTCTTCTATTTTAGCAAAATCGTCTGTGGTGAATGGTTCTTTTCTGGCAAAGTCATAGTAAAAGCCGTCTTCAATAGAAGGACCTATTGTTACTTGTACGTCTGGCCATAATTCTTTTACTGCCTCTGACATGATGTGTGAGCATGAGTGGCGAAGTATATCTAAGCCACTTTTATCTTTTGCTGTAATGATTTTAACTTTGGCATCACAAGTTATAGGGGTGGTGGTATCTGTTAGTGTGCCATTAGTTTCAATAGCAAGAGCAGCTTTTGCAAGGTTTGGACTAATAAGGTTGGCTAATTCAAAGCCTGAAATACCGGCTTCTACTTCTTTTATGCTACCGTCTGGTAGTTCAATTTTTATCATTTTTTACCCCTATAAATAAGTTAAATTAATTAGTTTGAGCTTATCACTTCTCGATAAACCTTTAAGGTCTTATCACACATAATTTGTTTTGTAAAGTTTTCTTTTATATAATTTTGAGCAGAAGTTGTGATTTTTTTGATTTCTTGTTCATCCATATCAAGTGCATGAGCGATTTTTTTAGCTAAATCATTGGCGTCACCTGATTTGAAGTGAAATCCTGTTACTTTATCTTTTAGGTTGTCTAGTGAACCACCTATGTTTGATGCTATCACAATTTTACCCATTGCTTCTCCTTCGGCTGCAATTCTACCAAATGCTTCAGGCTCTATTGAGGCAGATACAACGATATCGCATGCTTTCATTAAGGCTGGAACATCATCTGTATGCTTTATGAAGGTAAAGCGTGAATTCATTTTATAATCATTTATTTTTTGGATTAAACCTGATGAATACTCTGTTCGTCCTTGGTCATCACCGGTGAAAATACAATGAAAGTCATCTCTTGATTTAATCTTTGCTAGAGCGTCAATTAATAATTCTTGCCCTTTCCAACGGGTTAAGCGCCCTATTAATAATATGAGTTTTTTATCTGTTGGAATGTTATGCTTTTCTATCATTGTTTTAAGGCGTTCTTGAGTTACGGCTTGTGGATCAAATTTTTCTACATCCACGCAACGATGAACAAATGCTAGTTTTTTCTCGTCAACTTTGTAATGTTTTATAACGTGTTCTTTGATGTGAGTTGAGATAACTATTACTCTTTCACCTAGTGTCATTATCTTGTTATATACCTTTTTTATACCGCAAGGACCAAGGCCATATGTGCCATGAAATGTAGTTACATAATGCACCTTTGCCATTTTGGCTGCTAGATATGCACTCCATGCTGGAGCACGTGAGCGTGCATGAACAATATTAATTCCCTCTTGTTTGATGATTTGTGCTAATTTGTTAGCATTTCTCAATATGGTTATTGGGTTTTTACTTTTTAAGGGAAGTTTAAAGTGTTTTACTTTTAGACGTTCTAGTTGGTGTTCCATTCTACCACCAAGTGATGCGACGTAATTTGTTATACCTTCATTTGTTAGGTGTTCTGCAATTTGGATTGTTCCTAATTCTACTCCACCTTGATTTAATTCGGGTAATACTTGTAAAATTACAGGCTTTTTTACTTTATCTTTACTCATTATAGTCTATATCCTTAAAAAAGTTAGTAAACATGAGAGGCGTTATGATGCAAAAATATAAATTTAAGAACGGACACACCACTTTGATTGAGTATATTAAGCCAGATATGGGAAAAACTCAAAAATTTACGATAGTTTATGCACATGGTTTTTGTTCTGACCCGATGGGGAGAAAGCCAGAGGTGGTTAAAGCTTGGTGTATTGAAAATGGTGTTGGATTTTTTAGGTTTGAAATTGCAGGTCATGGTAGTGATGTAGATAATTTTAGAAAAACAACAATAGATACTTATAAAGAGCAAATGTTTGAAATTGTTAGAGATATTGTTGATGGTGATGTGGTTGTTATGGGGGCTTCACTTGGTGGATGGCTTTCTTTATTAACGGCTATAAAGTTTCCAGATAGAGTAATCGGGATGATTGGACTTGCGGCTGCTCCTGACTTTTTGAAGAGATTTTTTGAAAATTATTTTAATGATGAACATAAAAAAGCTTTGGAAGAAAATGGAGAAATTATATTTCCTACCAATGATTTTTCATATATTATCACTAAAAATATGTTAGAATCGGCAAAGCCTAACTTGTTGTTAGAAGGTGATGAAATTAAGTATGATGGTAAAGTTCGTTTGTTGCAAGGAATGAATGATGCGGCTTTACCTTGGGAAATTGCCCCATTAATTGCTAAGAAACTTACATCTTTAGATGTTAAAGTTATATTGATGAAAAATTCTAATCATCGTTTAAGTAGTGATGAAGATGTTGTTGAAATTAAAAGAATGCTCAATGATTTTTTAGTTTAAAATAAGTAGATAAGGTGTTGTTATGTCTTATGATTTGATGTTTGAAAAAGCGATTGAATTACAAAATAATGGAGCTCTTAATGAAGCTGAAAGTATTTATTTGAAGATGTTAGAAGCAATGCCTTATAATGCTGATGTGTGGAATTTATTAGGTTTGATAGCTCAAACTAGAGATGATAATCTTAGAGCTGTTGATTGTTTTTTATCCGCAATTAAATATTCGCCTAAGCCTTTTGCCCCCTATTTCTTTAATTTAGCATTAAGTTACAAAGCGTTAGATAGGAAAAGTGATGCTATTGAAATGTATGTTAAAGCGCTAGATATTATGCCAAATTTAAAGGAAGGATGGAATTATTTAGGTGTATTGCAAGCACAAATTGGTCAAAAAACTGAAGCTATAAAAAGTTTTTGTAATGCTCTTGAAATTGATGGAGAGTATAAAGAAGCAAGAGCTAATTTATGCTTTTATACTGATGATGCAAAAAACTTGTTTGAGCTTGCTGATAGTGATGAGAATGATTTTTTTGCAAACTTTTTGGCTTCTAAAAAGGCCGATAGCTTAAATTTGAAAGAAAAATATTTAGAAAAAGCATTTGCGCTTTGTCAAGATAGAGGTGATGTTATTTTAGATTTGGCTAAACTTTATAGGCAAAAAAATGATTTAGATAAAGCTTTAATGTTTTATTATAAGGTGTTGAATCTTGATGATAATAATGTTGAGGCAATACTTGGTGTCGCCGATTTATATTTAGAAAAAGGTAACAATGCTAAAGCTGAAGAATTTTATAAGAAAAGTTTTGATTTAAGGCGTGATTTATATGGGGCTTATTTAAATTATGGGGTGTTATTATATAAAGAGAAACGTTATAATGAAGCTTTGAGCGCATATAGGGAGGCTGTGAAATTAAATCCTAATGACCCTGTTGTAAGTTATAATTTAGCTTTGATTTTGAAGGAATTGCAAGAATATGAAGAAGCATTAGGGTTAATGTTTAATGCTTATCTTAGAGATAAAGAATCTGATGTTTATCAAATTGCTATAATGGAAACTATTAATGAATTATTTTTTAAAAATGCGGAACTTGCATTAAAAATTGCTCAAAACTGGTATAATCTGGATGAAGAAAATGTGTTTTCTAAAAGACTATTAGAAGGATTGAGTGGAGCTAAATTAAATAGTGATGATAGTAAATATGCTAAAAAATTATTTGATGTATTTGCTGATAATTATGATGAGACTATGGATAAGTTAGATGTTGAAATAGTTAATAAGTTTAGAGAATTAAAGAAAGATTTGAAAGGGTATGTTTTAGAGCTTGGAACGGGTACAGGAAGTGTTTGGAATGGTTTTGATTGTAAGGATATTAAAATTGATGGGGTTGATGTCTCTGATAAAATGATTGAGATAGCAAGGAAAAAAGGAATCTATGAGAATCTATATTGCTGTGATATTGAAAGCTTTTTAGCCAATAATAAGCTTGATAAATATGATATTGTGGTTGGTATGGATGTTTTTTGCTATATTGGGGATTTGAAAAACATATTGAAAAGGCTTAAAGGTCTAGAATTATGGTTTTCTGTTGAGAAAACTTTAGATGATGATGGTAGAGATTTTTATTTAGCACCAAACGGACGATATAAACATTCACTTTGTTATATTGAAAAAATTAAAGAAGAAATTAAAAGTGAAGAATTTGCTACCTATGATATTGTATTAAGGAAAGAAAATGGTGTAAATGTTGAAGGCTTTTTGATTAAAATAAAATAATCTTGTGAACAACATTAAAAATATATTGTACGAATCAGTTTATCATTTTAGTTTTTAAATGGTTTGTTAAGTTTATTATATATATATGTCACTAGATTATTGCCTTTTTAATTTAAAATTTGGATATTTATGCTTTGTGTCTATGAGTTAGCATAAATAAGGTGAGAAAGTTTTATTGTAAGTGGTGAATTTTAAGGCCAAAAATTTTAACCCTTATTAAAATGAATATCACAAACTGCCGGAATTGTTTATAGATATTATTATAAGACCTTTCAGATCTGAAATTGCGCAATTAAAAAGCAAGGTATTGTTTAAATCTATTCCCTGTAAGATGAAAAATAATACCTTGCTTTAGTGTTTTAAAATGATAAATTAATGTTTTTGATGGTGATTTTAATTTAAGTTATTTGTTTTTGTAGTTTTTTTCTTTTTTTTTGACTTTTTTTGTTATTATCTGTTGATTTAGGAATATTTTTAGAGTATAATTTATTATATATTTGTAATAACATGAGGATCTTACCATGGGAAGCTTTTTATTAAATGATATGGGAGAAGTATTATTAGAGCTGAATGTTAAGATGGATTTTGATGTTGATTTATTGCTTGAGGTTAATGAAGGTAAGCATAAAGCAATATTGAAGAATGCAGAGCAAAGCTTTGTAATTGATTTTATTCATCCTGAACTTATTGTCCCTCTAAAGCAAAATAGATATTTGTTTGTGGTTGAACGTAATAATCAGTTTTATGCTATTAACTCTAAATTGGCAAAAGTGGTGTTTGTTAATTAGGAGTTTGTTATGTTAGAACGTGATGTATATGCTAATTTTTTAAGAGGAAAAGGAAAAATAAAGGTGTTTCCTACAACAAGGGAAATACAGCCTTTTGCTATGGCTAAAAAGTTGTTTAGAAGAGCGTATCCTTTTATGTTAGCATCTGCCATGGTTTTAACAGGATGTGGAAAAAAACAAGAAGCCGGCAAAATAAATGATAGCCAAAATGGTAAAAATCGCATTGAAATAGTAACAGATAGAAGCTCAGAAAATAAAATTACGGTTGATACTATAAATTACATGGATATTTATAATGAGGTGGTTAACAAGTATAATCTTGCAATATTAAAAGAAAAGGAACCTTTATCTAAAGAATATATAGATAGTTTAATAAAAGAAAATAACGCTCCAGAGCTTGTTGATGGTAATTACAATCATTTGCCTGAAAATAAAGAAAATTTTTGGAATATTGTGAAAAATGGAGTTAAGATTAGCGTTATAGATGTGCAAAATAGCCCTATTCTTAATGAGAACCAAAAAAAGGTTTATAAGGTGATGGCTTATAAAACGCTATCACAAATTTCGAAGCATAAAGATAGTGTTGATGATGTTGATTTGAATGATTATAATAACTTAAAAGCTTTTTTGTATTTTGAAAAAGTGGTTGAATATAAAGATAATTACAAAAAAGTTCATACCAAATCAGATGGATTAATTGATGCAAGGCACGAAGTTTTAGGTCGTTATTACGAAGATTGTGAAAACTTAAAAAGTGTTGTTATTGAAAATATTGATGTTTTGAGTTTTGCAGAATCCTTTTATAAAGATAAAAATAAAAATATGATATTAACAACAAATGATAGTGTTTTTTGTAATAAGGCAAGTTATGAAATTTTGAATAAATGGATGAAAGAACAAGATATTAAAGAGAAGGGATTGTATTATCTTACATCTGTTGAAGATGATGATTATTGTAATGGAATATCTATTATAAATCGTCGTGGTAAAGATTTAGGAATTATTCTTGGGGTTGATAGTTGGGGGGAATTAGGTGAAGGATTTTATGCTCCTGTTGGTGAAATTATTGTTCATGAGATGATGCATGTTATGCAAATAAAGCCCTCTTCTAATGAAAAACCTGAAGATAATTTAATTGTTGATAATACAAATGTTAAATCTTGGATTTTTAATGAAAAAAGTGATTATGTTAATGAGTTGGGTCCATCGTTGGTTAGTTTAGTTATTGATGATTATCTTTATAAAGAGATGAATAATATACCGCAAGGTGTTAGTGTTAATTATGGATCTTTTATTTCAAATGGAAATGAAGTGAAAATTGGCGAGCTTGCTATGTGGTTTAGAGGAAAGCTTGACAAACATAAGGATGAAGAACGCTTTAGTGTTGATAAAATGTTATCAAAGCCTGAAGTATTTAAAGAATTAAAGGCTATTTCTAATGGAAATATGCCGGTTAGATTTGATTATACAAATAAATATTCAAGATAATTTTTTTAATAAATTTATTGACGATAACTTTTTTTAATAATACTTTGTTTGGGTATTGTTTAATTTTTATTTGTATAATTATGAGGAAAAAATTTACTCTTAGTGGCACAATTTGTGCAATGTTTGTAATCGCTTGTCTTGGCGTTACAGGTATTTTTTTAACAGAAGGTGTGCTTTATAAGGTATCTTGGTTTGTGGCGATATCTTTTGGTTTTATTACCTGGTTTGGTTTTGTTTGTGAAAATACTCCTGTGAGCATAGACTAATTTTTAGCCCCCTATTTTGCATTTAAGTTGCAATTTAGGGGACTTTTTTGTGTTAATATTTAGAAATATCTTGCAATATTAAATTGATTGTTTTTATATATTGAGACGATGGATAGATGGCAGAGTGGTTGAATGCGGTTGACTCGAAATCAATTGTGCGCGCAAGTGTACCGGGGGTTCAAATCCCTCTCTATCCGCCAATTTTATTAGTTTAAAAAGGAAAAATCCCTAAATCTAATTTAGGGATTTTTTTTTAAGTTATGGAAGAAACATATCAGTGTATCTTCGATAAAAGAACTTTGGTTAATAACGATTGGTATTTAAGTCTTCAAACCAAGCATCATTTCCATAGTAACAACTTTTTTGAGAGTTCTCGTCTCTTTTTCTTTCTTTGTATTCTTTTACTTCAGAGATAGTAAAAAGCATAGTGCATACTAGTAAGTAGATAAAGAATACCGCAGGTAAAACAAACAAAATAGTTTTCATATTTATATATAAAATTTAAGATTACGAGCTGTAATGTATCATAAATTTTAGTGTCTGTCAATAGACAAAAAAAACTCAAAACGTAGTGTTTTGAGTTTTTTGTTTTAGGTTAATCAAGTAAACTTGATACTGTGTTTTCATCAACATTTGGCATGGAGTAAAGTAAATGATTTTCATTTTTTACAATTACTATAACCATGCTCTTTTGGTCGGAATTTGCAAAATGATTTAAGTCTTTTTTGATGGCCAACATGGTTTTGCTTTTTTCACTTTCAAGAATACCTTTTGTTGTTAGAGGCTTTTTAGAAATGTAGGTTTCTATTGCCTCAATGAGCTCACCAACGGTTGTTGGAATATCGTTAAAAGTTGTATCATTAATTTGATAATGATTTTCAAGCTTCATTCCCAGCTCTACAACTTCAAGACTATCTACCCCTAGATCATTTTGAAAATTAGTTTCAAAAGTCACCTCTTGTGCTGTTGTGATTATTTTATCAGCAAGGAGGAGATTTGTTAACGTTTGTAAAATTTCGTTTTTCATACTAATATTTTTTTTATATAGAACATAAATATAACTTTCCTTGCGCTATATTATACAAAAAAGTATTAAAGTCAATAGTTAGAAAGAAAAAAAGACCTTAAACTAATGTTTGAGGTCTTTTTGGTTAGAAGTTTTACTTCTTGTGATCCATTCTTACACTTTTTTGAGACTGGCCTCGGGTGCGCTTTGTATCTACTTTTTTGGTAGATATATTCGCCTTTTTTGTCTGTTTTTGACTAGGCGTTGTGGGTGTTTGTTTGGTATTTTCATCTTTAATGAAAACATCATGTTCAACAACTACGGGACCATCGAGAGTGGTTCCTACTGTGTAAGAAACTTTTTTCTTTTTGGGCATAATAATTAAAATTTTAACGTTAATAATATAAGTAACTTTAGGTATAGTATATCTTTTTTAGATAAATGCAATAAAAAAATAACCGCCACTCTTGGTGACGGTTATTAATGTTAGAGAGTTTCTATTTCTGCATAGGTGAAATCAGATATAGATTCTGAGGTTAAAAAACTTTTTTGGTAAAATTTCCATTGACGTGGCGTTAGTGTTTTGAAGGTTTTGCCATTAATATCATAGACTGTATATTTGCCATCTGAAGTCATAAAAGCAACAGCAAAGGTTATGTTTTTTTCATCTGTTGTTTCAAGCAAAGTGATGTCTTTGGTTGGGGTTTTCCATAAACGTGTACCTTCGTGAGTGTAGAAATAAAGGTTATTATCTACAACAAAACACATGGCGTTTTTGTTTATGAAAACCTTAGATGGCGCCAAAAAAGTTTTGGTATCACTGAAATAGTAATATGATTTATCATAATTTGTTCCAATGTAATACCCTTTTTCATCATTAAATTTGATTTTGGTAAAAGAATCAAATGATATTCCACCGATTGATGTTCCTTTGTGGTTAAATACCCAAATTCGATTGTTGGCATCTGTTACTTTGATGATTAGGCTATCTGCTTCAATGCTTTGATAGTTGTCTGGATTGATGATAACATCATCGCAATTTTTGTATTTAACACCTTGGAAAAGAGTGTCGTTTTCTTCGTAAGTGTAAACGACTAAATCGTTAATTAGTGGAAATTCTTTTGATTTGTTACCACAGCTTGCTACCATTAAGGTAACAATGAGCATAAAAATAATCTTTTTCATAATTATGTTTTTTTAAGTTATAATAATTGTATTGTCGCAAGCTAATATAAGTAATATTTTTTTAATTGCAAGAAAAATGTACAAAAGGACAAATTTTTTAATTTACTCAAATTTAAGAATTATTATTTATAGTGTACTTAAAATATAACTTTTGGAGATTTATGATGATTGGATTAATTGTTTTATTAGGTTTAGCTTTTGTTATTTATTTGGTTTATGTTTCGGTTATTCAAAAGAAAAATAATCTTTTAGAGGCTTTATCAGGGATTGATGTTCAATTAAAAATGAGATTAGATTTAATTCCTAATATGTTAAAGACAGCATCTAAATATATGGAGCATGAAAAGAAAATTTTTGATGAAGTGGCGAAAGTTAGAGAAAGTGTATTAAATGCTTCTAATTATAATGATAAATTTAAGGCTGAAAATAAATTGAGTGAAGCTATTAGTGTATTTAATGCAAGAGCAGAAGCATATCCAGAGTTAAAATCTGATAAAGCGATGAATAAAGCTCAAGATGCGTTGCTTGATGTAGAAGAACATATTGCGGCTGCTCGTAGATTTTATAATTCTGCGGTTAAAGAGTATAAGAATGCGTTAGAGATTTTCCCATCTTCTTTAATAGCATCTATGCTTGGGTTAACGGATGATTATCCATTCTTTGAAGCAGAAGAAAAAGCAAGAGAAGCAATAGATGTTGATGATTATTTGAAATAAGTATTGTTTGATTAAGTTTAAGGAGAGGTTTCTCTCCTTTTTTTATGAAGTGTTAGAGAAATGTTAAGAATATATGCTTTATGTTTTGTCTTATAGATAGATAACATGAAATGAGGCCTATTATGTCACGTGCTGAAGATATTTTTGAAAAGCTTATTTATTTTGGTGAAGACGCGATTGATGAGTTTATACTAAACAGGCAAACAGAAGAATTGTTTATGGATTTTAAGCAAGCGGTTTCTGATGGTAAATCAATGAGAGCTCTTCATCAAAATGATAGAAGAAATTTAGCAAAAGCTATATCTGCATTTGGCAATAGTGAAGGCGGAGTTTTAGTTTGGGGTGTTGAATGTGCAAGAGATGTAGAACTTGGTGATGTTGCTCAAGCTAAAGTTAAGGTTAAAAATGTTCATAGGTTTTTAAGTTGGCTTGAAGGGGCAATATCTGGATGTACTATTCCATCTCATAATAGAGTTAGAAATCATATTATATGTAGTGATAAAAATGGTGATGGGATTTTAGCTACATATATCCCTAAGTCTGATATTGCACCATTGATGACAACGGCTGGTAGTCAGATTTATATTAGGTCTGGTTCTAACAATGTACCTGCCCCCTATTCTGTTATTGCGGGAATGTTTGGTAAACGTCCTCAACCAAATATTGATATGGTTATTAATAATAAAATGATTGAGGTGGCTAAAGAAAATGAGGAAGATATTTTTAGGCCTGTTAAGAAAACAACCAAAAAAGAAAGTGTGGTAAAGGTTAGATTTTCTTTGTTTGCAGAAAATAACTCTAATGCGATTGCAAAAGAAGTATTTTTATCGTGCAATACATTAAGTGTGGGGGGAGATAAAAATAAGGTAAACTTTTATTATGATTCTCAACTTGATAATTTGGCATCGGAACATAATTCAATTAACCTTATTACCCCTTTAGAGATGAGAATTCCTCCTCGTGCATTGTTTAATTGTGCAAAAGCAGAAATTAGATTTTATGATGATATTAATGAAGACTTTTTGATGGAAGGTGTGATTGGTGCGGAAGGAAGTGTTCCTAAGAGTTTTAGAATATATGTTTCTAAAAATGATTTAAGATCGTTTGTGGCGCAAGCTTTGAGAAAAAATGCAGATTTGAGTTTGCTTACCAATGAGTTCTTTTCATGTTATTTAAAAAGGGAAATTTAATATGAAGGAACATATTGAAAATTTGGAAAAATTACAAAGTGAATTTAAAATATTTTATGAAAAAAATCTTTTAGAGGATTATAAAAGATTGGAAATAATATGGAGAGTCTATTGTATTTGTTGTAGTATTATTTTTTTTAGTTGTATTGGTGGATTATGGTTTGAATTTAAGTATTTATGTGGAGGTGAAATTAAATTATATACTTCGAAAATTATGTTTCAATCTATAGGTTTGTGTGCTTTTGTTTTATTTTTACCTATTTATGCCTTTAAACATGTCTATAAAACGTGTGTTACTGAAAAAGTAATATCTTTTTTTGATAATATAGTATATGGTGAAAATTTAATTTGTATTGATGATATAAAACAAGCTGATTTATTTTCTTTTTTTACAGGTTCTACAGTTTTCAAGTGTATTAGTGGTAATTATAATGGTTTTGAATTTGGAATTTCCGAGCAAATACTGAGTTATTATAAATTTCTTGTAGTCGGTGGAGTTAGAACTCTTGTTTATAATGGTGTTTTAATAAAAATTCATTTAAATAAAAAATATATTAATAAGATTATAGGTTGTTATATAAGTAAAAAAAATAAAAGTATTTGTGATGATTGTTTGTTATTTTTTATTTGTATATTACCTTTATTAATTGGTGTGTTTTGGTTGAAAAAATATACAATTCTACTATCTATCCCTTTAATTATTTATATTATTTGTATATCAATATACAAATTTAGAATAAGAAAAGAAATGGCTTATTCTAATGATTGGAAAATATGTGCTACTGATGAAAATGATATAAAATATATTTTATTTCCTGAGTTGATGAATCAAATGATTGAAATAAAACGTATATTTAAAGGAAATAGTATAAAGTTTAGTTTTTTTGATGATAATTTATTGATATCTATTCCAAAAGTAGAGCTTGAAAAAACAACGTTGTTTAAGGCTAATTTAAAGTATGAGAATGCGGAACACATTGTTAAAAAAATACATAGTATTTATGTGTTAATTGATTTATTAAAATTTAATGTAAAAAATGTCTAAAAGGAGTTTTAATGCTTATTGATAAACAATTATTGGAGATTAGAGAGAAGTTTCGTGATTTTTATAATCAAAATCTAATAGATGATTATAAAGAATTAGAACAAATTAGGAAGAAAAAATTATTGAAATTTATTATTTGGGTAATTGTTGGAGTGTTTGTGTGTGGTTT
Organism: Alphaproteobacteria bacterium; assembly: GCA_017465945.1. Taxonomy (GTDB): domain Bacteria; phylum Pseudomonadota; class Alphaproteobacteria; order RF32; family CAG-239; genus CAG-267. The sequence continues at coordinate 95,483 of JAFTVD010000023.1, forward strand.
ATTTAATAGTTTTTTAGATAGAGATGGGGTATATACTGATAACGAAGTAAAAGCTTTCGTAGCGGTAGTTTGTTTTTTTTATGTTACTTTATATAGTATATATAATAATTTTTTAAAAGCAACAAAACAGGCTGTTATGGATAAAATATTATCATTTTTTGGTGATATGGCATATGGTATGAGCGATATACATTACAGCTGTATTAATAAAAGTGAATTATTCCCAAATTTTGATTTTGAAGAGATTGATGATTGTTTTAAGGGGAGTTATGAGGAAGTAAATATTAATGTATCAGAACATAAACTAATTAGAGGAACAGGAAAAAGAGAGAAAACTATTTTTAAGGGTATATTTATTTTATTTGATTTTAATAAGAAATTTAAGGGAAAAACTATAGTTTATTCTAATAATATTATTAATAATACTTTTTCTTGTGTTAGAGGTAAAAAAGTAGATGTTAATTTGGAAGATGTTGTATTTTCAAAAGAGTGGAAAGTTAAAGCAACAGACCAAATTGAAGCCAGATATGTTTTAACACCTATGTTAATGGAGCAGATGTTAAAAATTAAAAAACTTTTTAAAGGTAATGGTATCGAGTTTAGTTTCTTTGATAATAAGTTATTTATTGCAATTCCTACATATAAAAATTTGTTTGAAACGACTAGTTTATTTAGTTCAACTTTAGGGTATCATAGGGTGCAAAATGTTATTTATCAATTTTATTGTATTTTTTCGATAGTAAAAATATTAAAACTAAAAAAAGATGATAATTAATTGGAGAAATAAAAAAAATGAAAAGAATTGAGATTTTTACTGATGGTGCATGTTCTGGTAATCCTGGAGCTGGTGGTTGGGGTGCTATTTTGAGATATGGAGATGTTGAAAAAGAGCTTTCTGGTGGAGAGGCTGAGACTACAAATAACCGAATGGAATTAACTGCTGTTATTAAAGCATTAGAGGCACTAAAAGAGCCTTGCAATATCACACTTTATACAGATAGTCGCTATGTAATGGATGGAATTGAGAAATGGATTTTTAATTGGAAAAAAACAGGCTGGAGAACATCTAATAAAAAAACTCCGGTTAAAAATGTTGAACTTTGGCAAAGATTAGATGAACTAAAAGCAAAGCACGAGATTAGATGGGTATGGGTTAAAGGACATGCAGGGCATAAAGAAAATGAAAGATGTGATGAACTTGCAAGAACGGAAGCAAGTAAGTTTAAGAGTTAAAAAAAAGAGCCTCCATACGGAGGCTTTTTTAGCAGATTGCGTGAAGATGAAGTCTTACAGTTTCTCTGTATTTTCTTTCATAATCTTCTTCGCGGCCAACGGTGTGTTCTGAAAAGTTTTTTTCAAGATCTCTGAGGTGATATCTTAAATATTCTTGAAGACTATAAATTTCCCAATGCTTTAACGAGAGAGCATAGCGTTGGAATTTTTCAGCACTTTCTTTCATATCTTCTGTTGGAGTAAAATTCGTCCAAAGAAATTTGCCTAGTTTGAACATACCATTATCATCTAGGTGCTTGGGATAACCTGCACCAAAACGCAAGTATATGCGTTTTAAGAAAAATAATACTTTTTTCATATATATAAATTAAAATTAATAATAAAATTTTGTGTCATTTTATATATTGTTTTATTTTTGTCAAGCTTTTTTGTTTATATTATGGTTGCATTTTTTGATATATTTGGTGATATTCTTCTTTTATGTCTTTTAGTTTTCTTTTATATACATTTTTATAATATCCATACATTACAACTATTGAACCACCTAGCCATGCAAGTGGTGAAGCATAGTATATTCCTTCGTATCCAATATGGGAAGCTAGTATTATGGCAGAAAAAGATCTGATGCCTAAATCTATAAAACAGGAAATTACTGGATATTTAGGTTTACCTAAACTTTGGAGGGTGTTTCTGAATATAAATATTGCACCTAAAAAGAAGTAGAATAAAATACTTATTCTTAAATATGATGCGCCAATATTAATCGTAAAACTATCAGGATTTTCTAGGAAAAGTCCAATTAATTTTGAACCAAAAATTAGAATACAAAAACTCATGACTATACTGATTAAAAAAGATGTTGCGAGTGCTTGTTTTACACCTTTTTTTATGCGTCTTAAGCGCCCTGCTCCATAGTTTTGTGCTACAAATGTTGCCATTGCAAGTCCGATTGCAAGTAGTGGTTGGGTTGCAAGTTGCTCTATGCGTAAAGCGATAGTAAAACCAACAATAATTTTTTCACCAAAAGAATTACATACGGCTTGGATTATCATTATGCTTAAAGATAGTATAGAAAATTGTATAGACATTGGGATAGCTATATTTAAGTGCTCTTTCATAAAGTCTTTGTTATATGTCCAATCTTGTTTTTTGATGTAGAGTATTGGGTAATATATTTTTATGTATATTAGGCAACAAATAACAGAGATAAATATGGCTAAAACTGTACCAAGAGCTGAACCTATTACACCTAGTTTTAATTGTTTTATGAATATTAAATTAAAAATTATGTTCATTATGGTGGTAAATATTAAGAAATATAATGGGGTTCTGCTATCTCCTAATGCTCTAATGAAACCAAATAAAAGGTTTGAAAATATAATTAAAATTAATGCAAATCCTAAGATTAAAATAAAGTTATATGAGTCTTTGAATATTGATTGAGGGATATTTAGTATTTTTAATAATGGAGTTAGTGTTATAAGCAAAATAAAGGTTAGCCCTATTCCTAATATTAGGCTTGCACGAATAGAATGTGTAACAGAACGTCTAACTCCATCATAATCTTTGGCGCCAAAACGTTGAGCAGTTATTGCAGTTAGTCCTCCTGTGAAACTAAAGGCTATGATTAAAAATGTAAAAAATATGGGAGCTGATGCCCCAACTGCTGCAAGAGCATTTTCACCTAAAAGTCTTCCTACAATAAATATATCTGCTAGATGATATAATTGTTGAAAGATATTTCCAATTAAGATTGGTAATGAAAATAGTAAAATTAGCTTTAGGGGATTACCCTTGGTCATATCTTGTATCATTTTTTTATTCCTTTAGTTTGGCTTTTGTAAGATAGACGTATTTGTTTAATTTTCTACTAAATTTTATTAGGTGTGCAAAAAAAAAGGAAGGTTTTAACCTCCCTTTTTAGCTTTCTTTTTTAGATTTTCAAATAGGGTTTGTACCAAAACGTACATTAGTGGAATGATAAACATACCAATGGTGGTTGTTGCTATCATACCCCAAAATACTGGTATTCCTAGTGCTTTTCGGCTTTCGGCGGCTGCGCCTGTTGCTATTACCATTGGCCATACACCTAATATGAAAGAAAATGCTGTCATCAATACTGCACGAAAACGCTCTTTTAAGCCAAGAAGGGCTGAATTTACAATAGTTTTTCTTTTTTCTCGTTCTGTTTTAGCAAATTCCACGATAAGGATTGCATTTTTTGCAGCAAGTCCGATTAGCAAGATTAAACCTAATTGGGCGTATATACTTAATGGTAGATTAGTAAAGAACAAGCCAAGCATTGCTCCGCACATAGCTACAACTAATGATAAAAGTACAGGAATTGGAATGATAAAACTTTCATATTGAGCAACTAAGAATAAATATGCAAAAATGATTGCAAGCATTATTAAATAACCAATTTGCCCAGAACTTTGCTTTTCTTGGAAGCTCATTGTAGACCATTCTATGTTAAAGCCATGAGGAAGCTTTGATACGAGTTCTTCTACTTTTTTCATTGCATTACCTGTTGAAATTCCTGGAATTTGCACGGCGGTAATGGATGCTGATGGATATTGGTTATAACGTTCTACTTGACGAGGTGCTAGAATTTTCTTTAATTCTACTATTCCTCTTAAAGGTACCATATCGCCTTTTAGGTTTGGAACATATAGTTGATTTATGTTATCGATACTTTCTCTATACATCCAATCTGACATCATGGTTACTTTATTTACTTGAGTACCTAAGTTTATATCATTGATGTATGATGAACCAAGATAGCTTTCTAGGGTTGCAAAGATATTTGATAATGGTACTTTTAGGCTTTCGGCTTTGTTTCTATCAATATCTACAAATATATTTGGAGTTTTGGAGGTATATGTTGTATAGGCATAAGCAATTTCTGGTAATTGATTTATATTACCAAGAAAACCTTGAAGGGCGGCATCTAGTTTTTGATAGTCTATTTCTAGGCGTGATTGCAGTCTAATATCAAGTCCTCCTGCTGTACCAAGACCAGGGATTGCAGGCATTTCAAATAAGTTTATCTCGGCTTCTGGAAATGCTTGGAGTTTTTGTCTTAAACGATTTAAGATTGCGGTTGAATATTCAGATGCTGATTTTCGTTTATTCCATGGTTTTAGAATAATAAATGCCATTCCTACGTTTTCGCCTCGTCCTCCCATTAAACTAAATCCTACAACTTCGGAAACACCTTCTATGCTTGGTTCTGAACGAATTAGCTTAGATGCTTTATTGATTAGTGATAGGGTTCTTAATTTTGTTGCACCTTCTGGGAGTTGTAAACTCATAACAATTACACCTTGGTCTTCTTCTGGAATAAAAGATGATTGTGCAGTTTTGAATAAACCATAAAGAGCTAAGCTTAAAAAGGTTAATATCATTAAAATCAATGGTATTTTTTTGGCAACAAAAGATACGGCTATTGAATAGATATGAATTAGTTTGTTAATAAAGTTATTAACCTTAAACCAAAAGCCTGATGTTATTGGTTCTGGTTTTTTTAATAATAATGAGCATAGTGCTGGTGATAAGGTTAATGCGTTTAATAGAGAAAACAATATTGCTGTTGATATGGTTACAGAAAATTGTTTATAGATTAAACCTGTGATACCATCTAAAAAGCCAACAGGAACAAAAATAGCAAGTAATACTAGAGACATAGCAACAAGTGCTCCTGATATTTCTGACATTGCTGTATAGGTTGCTTTTTTAGGAGACATATTTTCATTTTGCATTAGGTACATTACTCTTTCTACCACCACAATCGCATCATCTACGACGACACCAATTGCTAAGAGAAGTGCGAATAATGTGAACATATTAATACTATAACCAAGTGCCAACATTACTGCAAATGTACCAAGTATTGATACTGGAATAGTAAGTGATGGAATTAAGGTTGAATTAAAATCTTGTAAAAAGAAGTAACATACTGCTATAACTAGAATCAATGTCATAATTAAAGTTACGACAACCTCTTTAATTGATGCGTCAATATATTTGGTTGAGTCATAACTTATTAGATACGTCATATCTTTCGGAAAATCTTTTGATAATTCTTGTAGGGTTTGTTTTACTTTTTCCATTGTTTCAACAGCATTGGCTCCTGATGATAAAGATATTGCCATTGGAACAGATGTTTTACCATTATAAAGACCTGCAAAACCATATTCTTCTTGCCCTATTTCTACACGAGCAATATCTTTTAGGTGGACAACACTTCCATTTGTATCTGTTCGTACGATTATTTCTTCAAATTCTTTGGGGGTGTTTAGTCGCCCTGTGGTTTGAAGTGCATATACAAGAGGTGTAGTATGTGATGTCGGGAATGCTCCTACTTTTCCAAGTGATGGTTGGTAGTTTTGTGATGATATGGCATTACGAACGTCATTGGTGGTTATTTTTAAGGCAGACATTTTGTCAGCATTTAACCATACACGCATAGCAAGTTTGGAACTATATACATCTACTGCGCCAACACCTGTTATTTTAGCTAATGTTTTTTCAACATTGTTAAATATATAGTTGGCAATTTCTTGTTCTGACATAGTGTTATTGGGGGAGGAGAAATCTACATAGCCTAAAATGTTTGCTGATTGACGTTTAACGGTTATACCTTGTCTTGTTACTTCTGTTGGTAATTTGGAAGTTGCTTGTTGGATGCGATTTTGTACTTTTACTTGCGCCATATCAGGATCTGTACCTGTTTTAAAAGTAACATTTAGGGTGTATGATGAATCTTCAGAGCTTGAATTCATATAAAGCATATCTTCAACACCGTTGATTTCTTCTTCAAGAGGAATACCTATTGTTTTAGCAATAACTTCTGCTGATGCTCCTGGATAAATGGCTGAAACAGTTATTTGAGGAGGAGTTACCTCTGGATATAGGGCGATTGGTAGCTTAAATAAGGCTATTACTCCAATAAGAGAGATAACAATAGAGATAACAAATGAAAAACGAGGACGTTCAATAAAAGTTGCTGCAAACATTAGTTAACTCCATTGTTTAGATGATTTGGGTTTACTTTTATGCCTTGGGCTACTTTTTGAAGACCTTGGATAATAACTCTTTCATCTCCTTTTAAGCCGTCTAATACAATTTGTTTGTCATCAATTACATCACCTAGTTTTATGTATTTTTGTTCGACGATATTATCTTTATTTACACACATTACGTATGTACCATGAATGTCTGCAACCAATGCCATTTGGGGTACGAGGATTGCTTCTTTTTTATCTTGGAAACGAACATATATATCAACATAATTTCCTGGTACTAGTAAATTGTCGTTATTTGAAGTATCTAAATAGACTGGAATTGTGGCTGTTTGTCTGTTTACTTCGTTATCAAAAAATAGGTTTTTGGCATCTATGGTTTGAGTTTTATTATTAGGTAGTTTTATATCAAAATAAATATTTTCTGAAGATGATATTTTTTCTATAAATAAAGAGCGTTCTTTATCACTTACTGAAAAAACTATACGAATAGGATTTGTTTGAACAATACGGGCAAGTTTTGTACCATTTGGACTAACTAGGTTTCCTTTGGTTACAAAAGCTTTACCTATACGACCATTTATTGGTGATTTAATTACGGAATGCTCTAAATTTAATTTTGCAATCTCAAGATTGGCTTTAGCTTGGCGAAGGTTACTTTCAGCTAAGTCTATTTCTTTATCGGAGGCATATTTTTGTTCGTTTAATGAAGATATACGTTCATATTGTTTAGAAAGTTGTTTTACTTGGGCTTCGGCTCTTTCTAAGTCAGCTTTGTATTGTGTTTGTTCAATGATAAATATTTTATCACCAATTTTTACTTCTGAACCATTTTGAAAGAGTATATCTTCTAAATATCCTGATACTTGTGGGATAATATCAACACTATTTATAGCTTCAATTTGGGCGATATATTTCTTTTTTGATGATATATCTGTTGTATGTAAAGGACTAGTTAAAACATATGGTGGTTCATTTGAGCCCCAGTTGGTATTCATATTAGGAGTACTTACTGCGTGTAAATATCCGCCAATTATCATTAATAGAATCGCATATAATACTTTTTTTAAGATTTTAGAGTTTTTTACTTTCTTTACTTTCATAACCAGTGCCTTTCAATAAATGTTCGGGTGTGGTTTTTAGCAATTTTGATTTTATTTGCAAGCGAAAAAAAAGAAAATGTAACTTTTGTAATGATTTTATTGAGGTAAGCTAATAACAATATGCAATTTAGCGCCAGATGGTAGATTTTGCGAGCTAATGAGCAATTTGTCATCTTGATTTAGGTTTAAGCAATCAACTAGGTTTTCGGTTGTTGCTTTGTATTTTGTTTCATTATTTCCAATGTCTTGCATATATGTTTGGTGATATTTTTTTATCCAGCGAGATACTGATTGAGCAGAAACACCGACAACTCTTGCTATTTGACGGATAGATAAACCAAACATATATAAAGCATGAGCGGTTAGGATAATATTCATTGGTTTACCTCGTTCCCCTATTTTAGTGAACTGATAACCACAGTCTTTACAAATATAGCGTTGCCAGCCAAATACGTGCCCGTTTTTTACATAATTTTCAGATGAGCATTTAGTGCATTTTATTTTCATATTATTACTCCTTTGAGGGAATTTGTATCATTAAAAAAGTTACATTTCAAGTGTGAAAATGTAGAAAAAAAGTGTTATTCACATATTTTTTTATTTTTTTTATTTTTATTATTGACATTAAGAAATTTTATTTGTAAAGATATTTTCGTTGCCCGATGGCGGAGTAGCTCAGTTGGTTAGAGCAGAGGAATCATAATCCTTGTGTCGGGGGTTCGAATCCCTCCTTCGCTACCAGATGATGAAGCTTACAGAAATGTAAGCTTTTTTATTTGCTGTTTTGACTTTGGGATATTAAGGCATAATTAATGGTTGATGGGCTTGTTTCTTGTGTTTGATTTTGAGTTGTTGATTTTGTTGTTTGGGGATTTATTTTTTCTAATACACACATCGCTTGATATTGACGAAGAAGAAAAGGTTTTGAAAAATCAATAATTTCTCTTGTTTCTATAGTTGAATTTTCATCATATATGGGTGTGCCATAGTATAATTCTTGATTTTGGGTTGCTTTTCTATCTTCTGAATTGGTAAATGTATTTTGTCTTTTTGCTTCATTTCGAGCTTGTTCTTCATGTTGTTGTCGTTGTTGTTCTTTTATTCTTAATGCAATATCTTCTTTTGTATTAAAATATTGTTTCTTTAATTTTTCTCTATTTGCTGGTGATTTTTTATCATAATCTTTTAGGAGTTCATTGTTATTGCTATATCCTATAAAAATTGCATTATCATTTGTTTTACTATTTAACTCATCTAATATACAATATCTCTTTAGTTCTTTATGAATATTTACACCATCTATAGTGGTTAGGCTTTCTAGTTCATTGTTGAATAGCTTATTGTTTTTTTTAGGTGTAATGTTTGATGTTAAGAGCTTTTCTGTGAATTTATTAGAATGAGTATCATAGCCACTTGCCATTCTTTCGTTGTTTATAATGGAGGTTAATATTTCTTTTTTTTGTTTTTCTTTTAGTTGATGTGATGAAATGTTGTGGTTTGATAAAAAGGTATTATAATCTTCTTTTACTCTATCCATAAAAACTCTAACCATTTCAAGTTGTAGTTGCTGTTCAAAACTTAAATCTGTTCTTATGATACCTAAATTTGTTTCAAATTTTTGAGGTTCTGTTACATTAATATGTTCTTGCATAATAGAACAAGCTTTTCTTGCTAATCCTTTCTCTATATCTTTATCTGTTTCTAGTATGGTACTGTTTTTGCATTGAATTTCGCTTAAATCTACAAATTTTGAAAAATCTATTCCGCCTTTTGTATATCCTGCTGAAAGTGCTATTTGAAAATTTTTATCATTAGGTTTTAATTCATCATATGAGTGAGTATGAAAAAAATTAGCTGCAGCTGAATAACATTGTGAATTATATATTGAAGAAAATTCGCTCATCCACATTTTTGAGGTTTCTTTTCCTATAAATTCCATCTCACTCATAAAATCTTTAGGATTATTACTTAGTGGATTAATTTTTCCTTCTCTTATGGCATTTGAATAAAATTTTGTTTTTCTTTCATCACATTTTTTTTAGTACATCTTCTCTTTGTGACGGGGTGGTTGCATTTATATAATCTTGTCTATAGGTTAAAACTTCACAGATATTGGCTTGAATTTCATCATGCATTTCTATTTCATATTTTTGTTTTAATGACATAGGAAGTTCTTTGGTTTGACTTTGATGATATAGTTTATGATTATATTCGTGGTTTAATACAGCATCATCTGTAGAGTATGCTCTTTTTATAGAATCATTGTTGTTTACATATTGGTAAATACTGTTTTGCGTATAATTAAAACAAGCAAGAGTTGTTTCATAGGCATTATCTGTGTATCTTAAGGCGTATTCTATTTTCTGTTCAGGAGGAGAAAGACGTAAACTATCTAGAAATTCATGAGCTTCAAGAGCTGATTGTTTCATTATTAATTTGGTTTCTTCTATTGAGGAAACTGTAGTAAGTGATGATGATTGTGGTGATAGAGTATCTAATTGTGTTGTTATAAAATTAAACTCTGTTGATGTTTGTTTTAAGTCTTGTCTTAGAGCTAAAGCATCTGAAAATGTGATTGTATTTGCTGGGATTGTATCGTTAGATTGAGGGGTTGTTAGCTCTATATTGTGAGTATTTTCGTCTTGATTTTGAATAGAATCGTTTGGTGCTGCATTTGTATTTAGTGCAACAAGAAAACCTAGGCCTGCAAAAATTTTTTCTTTATTAATACTCATATCTTACCTCAATATCGTTATTGTACTATATTTTGTATGTGTATGCAAGTTTTTTATTGTATTTTTATTTCAGTATGTTATTTGTGGTATGATATTTTATTATTGTTTAATTTAAGTGTTATAATTATGGATATTAAAAATTATAGTAAAGAAACAGAAGGTGTTAAATTACATCTGATACTACGTTACAATAGTTGGTTTGATAACTTTAAGGCTATCTTTTTTGCTCATAGTTATCCTTATAGCGTTGTCTATACAGATGGGTTGATTAGTCAGGATAAAAATGATGGTGTTGGACGTGTTCCTTTTGGAATTGTGGTTAAAGGTATTATCATTAGAATTGATGCACCTAAAGAAAAAATGACTTTATGTGAGGTGAGCAAATTACTAGAAAAAGATAGTTTTGCAGAGCTTAAGGCTTATCTTCCTACATTTGAAGCATTAAAGCATATTAGGAGTAATTTATCTACGATTAACAACCTTTTAAAACAACTTGGTGGTACCGAGTTTGTCGGTGGTTGGTATGCTAGTTGCACTCATTATTGTGAACGTTATATAGATGATGAGCACAAATTTGTTAGAAATTTTGAAGGAGATAAGGTTAAAACTATTCATATGAACATGCGGAGCAATTTGGGTGAAGGATGTGCTTTGCAAAATAATGAGTTCTATGTTCGTATTTGTTATCTTATCTAAATTTTATACCTAGTCTATTTTATAGACTGGGTATTTTTTTGTTGATTTTTTATTTTTTGTTTGTATAGTCCTAAAGTTTTTTGATTATTTTGTATTATAATTAACGTTAATTTTTATGAGTAAAAACTTGAAATTAAAAAATGACGAAGTTAATCCAGTTGTTTTGTTTATGTACAATGCGTTTTTAGATTTTTGGTTTAGGTTAACTAAAAAATGTTACTCTTATCCGGTGGTTTATACTGATGGTTTTATTAGTAGGTTAATTGAGGATAAAAAAGAGAGAGTTCCTTTCGGGATTGTTGTTAATAACGAAATCATTATTTTGGAAGAACCTGAAGGTAAAATGAATGCTTTGCAGGCAGAAGAGTATGTTGAAAAACGATTTTTTGCCGGAAAAGATGCTACCCTTCCCTCTTTTAATACGTTGAGTATTATTAAGAAAAATGTTCACAAAATAAACGCATTGATGAGACAATTGGGTGGAAAAGAATTTAGAGGTGGATGGTATCGTAGTTCTAGTAAACTTGATAGAGGTTATTCACTTAAAAAGCCAAGTCCTAATTTGTTGGTTGGAAAAAACATTTTGATGCAACACATGAATACAAAACATGGGGTTTTGATGCCTTTTTGTGAAGATGATGACTTAACCTTTATTAGAGCTTCGTTTGTATTGTGATTTTAAAACAAAAAAAGTCCCTGACTTATAGATGAAACTATAAATCAGGGATTTTTAGTATTTAAGTTTATACTCATTTAGGCAATTTGCCATATCAAGTGGAGTTTTTATTGCATTTATACAAGTTATTGGTTCTTTAGGTAGTTCTTTGTAGATATATTCAGTTTTTTTGCAAGCGTTTAATAACATGAGTATTAGAAATATCAGCATGCCAGTTAAAAGTATCTTTTTTAGTTTCAGATAATAGTTCTTCTTTAATGGTTTCAAGCTTGATTTTTTCATGATGTAATTCCTTTATTTTGGAAGATAGTAATTGTTCGTTTTTTTTATATAATGTTACTTTGTTTCTTATTTCTTGTATTTGTTTTTGTAGGTTGTAGCATAAGTTTAGGGTTATAACTAAAATTGTTATTAGGATTAGATTTATCTTCATAATGTGCTCCTTTTTATAAAATGAGCCTCATTTTTGAGGCTCTTTGTTTTTTATCTTTTCTATAAAGTGTAGAGGGTCGTTTTGTGCTGTTTTTAATATAGTATCTAATATCATATATAAACGAACACCAAAAAGCCCACATACACCTGATATACCGTATTTTACTGGTTGGGGAATATCCATATATTCGGCTAAAAGTCCTGAAAGCATACTAACAATAAAAGTTATTAGCATATCTCTTAGAGTTTCTTTTATTGATATAAAAGGTTTAATAATAACTGTTATTAAACCTAAAAAAAATCCCCATAAACCATAATTTGAGAAAATATCTTTTAATCGTTCCATATTTCCTCCTTTATTGTAATAATATGATTGGAATTTCTATAGTATTTGATGATGGTATTTTTTTTAAGAACATTCTAACATATCCATCGTAGCTTTCAGTTATTGGGGCATATATGCCAGATATTGCGTCTTCTAATTTTAATACTACTGTTGGCATATGATTAGAAGTTGCTTTTTCTATTTGAATATCTAAGTGATATGGATAGTTTGAATATGTTGCATCACTTTCGATATTATTTGTTGAAATACTGATAGGACCATATTTTAATGTTTTAATCTCATCTATTTGATCTTTAGTATAATATGAGGCAAACAAATGATTTGCTACACCTTTTGATGATACCATTCTATTATCATTAGGTGCAACGGTATCTGTTGTGAAATTTAATAATTCTTCATAAATTCTAATAACATTTTGAGCAAGCATTGGAACCTTTTTTATGGTTTCAAATTCTTCATTTGTTTTTATTAGAAAATCATATATTTCCTCTTTTGTGTATTTAGAATTGTGAGTTATTGTTATACATCTATCAATATTTTCCTTTAGCATTTGTAGTGCCATTGTAATTTTATCTAGTGAATTTTCATAATCTGATGCTGGAAAATTTTCACCTTCGATAAAAGTTACTAATTGGTTTAATGGAACGTTTCTTGTAATAGTAAAAACAGTTCCTTGTTTGGGGGTGTTTGTTAGATTTATACAACCTTCGGCTTTTTCTTTGTTACCTGTTATTGTATAATCAATCCCCTCTTTTAATGGAAGTTCATTATTATCTTTATATACTGATACTTGATTTTCAAAAAAAGTAAATGGTATAACAAGTATGTTGCTATATCCGTCTGCTATATATACAGCTTTTGCTGTTTTGTTTTGTATTGTCATATAATTTCTCCGTAAAATATATACAGATAAAAATAAAACCACGAAATAGTCTCGTGGTTTTTTGATTAATATATATCTGTATGTGATTTAAAATAAAAAAAGATCGATTATGTATCGACCTTGAATGTGCACCATTGCCATTCTATTAATTTTTATAAATAGAACTGACACAAAAGTCAATATTTTTTGAGTATTCTATTTTATCTTGTATTATTTTTAGATGGAATATGGGGAGGTTTAGGGAAATAACTTTCGATAAACTGCTTACGATTTTGATATGTTAGTTCTAATTGATGATGGTATAGTTTGCATTTATCACCACATATTTTTAAGCATGTACCATCAGAAAAAGATATGATGCTTTCTGTTTGATTAGTGCTAAATCTTAAAGATAGAGATTGGTTATTTGGAGTTTTTATATCGTCTATTAATATGTGCATATTATTATCTGTTGAAATACGATACGCATTTAATGGACTGATAACTTCGTTTTTTTGGATAGTTATATCTTTATTTGCCTCAATGTAGTTTGTTATTTTAAAGTTTTTATCTGTAAAAATTTTCGTATTGGCAAAAGTTATATAATTATTATCTTTGCTTTCCATATAAATTTTGGTATTATTGGGCAATATGATTCTTTTTTTCTTTAAATTTATTGTTACACCATTATTTAGGGTTACGATTTCTATTTCTGTTCCTTTTAATTCTATTTGCATATTTTCATTATATTCTTCGGTATATCTTTTTCCAGTTGAGTATTTTGTTTCTTTGGTTATATCCTTTCCTTTAGAAGATGTAACACTTATTACTTTCTTTTTAGAAAAATCGATTACAACAATTCGCCCGTTTTGATGTTTAGCTGTATAAGTATTATCTTCATTTAATGATAATGAGGGTTTTCTTTGATTAATTTTTTCATTTAGCTCAAAAAAATCATCCACTAGTGTTGTAAATTCTTGTTGTAATTTTTGTACTAACTCTGTATCTAAATACTTATGACTTAGCTCATTTCTTAATAATTTATATTTATTCCACTTTTCTATTTCTTCTTTGGTTAGTATTTTTTGTTTTGCGATTTTTGTCCAACCTTGAGATGGAGGGCAATTATCACCATATAATAAGCAATGTTCACTTATTTTATGTTCTGCTCGTTGTAATATCTCTAGATAGAAATTTCGTTTCATATAAAGGGATAATCTATTTGCAAATTCATTAATATTATCAACAGAAATATTATCTATAATTTCTACATTAGGAAATAATTTATGTATACTTTTTATAAGTGCATCTTTTTTAGCTTCTTTATTTGAATAAGATGTTTCGATGTATACTTGTTGAGATGGATGTTCTTGTATGTATTCTTTTATGCGTTTTAAGAATTTATTATTACTTTCTGTTTTTTGACGAATTAAACAATTAGGGACAAGACCTGTTAATAATTCTGTGAAATTTTCTTTTGTTTCTAGGTATGAGTTAATACGTTTATTAAACGAACCTTTACAAAGATTGTTGTATGATTCAATATAACGTTTTCTAACGAGTTTATTTTGTTCATTTTTTCTGTTTATAAATTTACCATAGCCTTCAAGTGTTTCTAATTGATGATGAACAAGATGGCGGATATTTAATAAGTCTTGAAAAACAGGAGCAGATGGTATCATTCCTTGGTTTTCAGCTTTTTTTAGGTAATTATTTCCTTCTCGTTTAATTAAGATATCTTTTAAGATGTTATCGCCCTCTTCTGCTAGATTTGCGATTGTGGTTAGTAGTATGTTTTCATAATTACTCATAAATTCTGTAACCAAACCTTCGATATTAAGATTTTCTACCTGTTTTTGTTCGATGGATGTTAAGTCATCAGGCATAAGGCTTATGATTGTTAGCATAGATGATAGTGCTCTAGTGAAATTTTCATCTTCTTTTAATTCTTCTAATGTTTTATCTTTTTTAGAGCCACTATATTGTATTAAATGCTTTCCGTTTATTATAAAGTTTATATCTTTTATCGGTTTATCTTTTTTGGCAACTGTTATTGCCTTTTCTATTGGATGAGGTAATAAATTTGAATAGCTATATACTGAATAATCAAGTGTTGATGATAGTAATTCAGGGGTATTATCATTTGGCTGAGTTTTTACTATATTTATGAAGCCAAATTGATCATGTTCGTCGTCATATAAATCATTATTTTTAAATTTATTATATATTTCTCTTTGCTCAATATTTGCATTATCTAGTGTCCATGGAATATCTGAATAATCTTTTTCTCTAATGTGGCTAATTTGAATAGCAGCTAATCCTTTTGGGGTTTGGTTTTTACTTAGTTGTTCAAAAATTCTAGCAATAGATATATAATCTCGATATATGGCAAATAATCGAGATTTTTGCTTCGCACTAATTGTCGAAGAATGTATTGTTAGCAAATTTTGAACATTTTTCATTAGTTTTCCTTAAGGTTGATTTTTTGCATTTTATTCATATTTCGCATTTTGTCAATATTTTTGTTTATAACAGATAAAATAAATATATTAAAAAAACATCTTTACGATTATGAAAAAATGTGTTACTATATGTATTAAGTTGTATTATTTTAGTGGAGGCATTATGAAATCTTTAGTATTATCAACATTTTTGATGATGTTTTTATATTCATTTAATGTTGGAGCTTATAGTGATTCTGAAATATATACGGTTATTGATAAAGAAGATACTGCTAAATTTGCAGAAATGATGGCTGCAGGTATTGATGTTGATGAACCTGATTTAGATGGTAACACGCCTTTGATGATAGCCTCTGCTTTGGGTAAAGATAAGTTTGTTCAATATTTAATCGATATGGGGGCAGATGTTAAAAGAAGAAATTATGTAGGTGTTTCTGCACTTCATAGAGCTGCTCATGGTGGACACAATGATGTTGTTGACTTATTGCTTGATAATGGCGCAATAATAAATATTCCTGATATGGATGGTATTACTCCTCTTATGAGTGCTGTTAGTGCGGATAGAAGATTTACAGTTGAATTGCTTGTACATAGAGGGGCTATAATAAGTTTTAAGAATATTAAAGGACATGATGCTTTAGATATTGCCAAAAGAAAAAGATATGGAAAAATTGTATCTTTTTTAACAGAAGCTCTTACTAAACCTGTTAAGGAAACTAAAGTAGAATATAGTTGGGATAATTAATAATTTTGTTTATTTATTAAGACAGCACTTTTAAGTGCTGTTTTTTTTGTTTTATCTATTGCGAATGGGTAAATATCAACCTATATAATATAAAAAATGCTATAAATTTTAATTGGGAGTATTTAGTATGGCTGAAAAAATTGAATTTAAAACAGAAGTTAATAAGTTACTTGATATTGTAATTAACTCTCTTTATTCTGAAAAATATATATTTTTGAGAGAACTTATTTCTAATGCGTCGGATGCTTTGGATAAATTAAAATATTGGAAACTTACTAATCCTCAACTAAATGTAGCAAATAGTGCTTATAAAATAACAATTACTCCTAATAAAGAAGAAGGTACTCTTATTATTTCTGATAATGGTATTGGTATGGATAAAGATGATTTAATTAATCATATTGGTACTATTGCCAAATCTGGAACTGCTGAATTTTTACAAAACACAAAAGAAAACACTAGTGTTGTTGATTTAATTGGTAAATTTGGTGTTGGTTTTTATTCTGCGTTTATGGTAGCAAATAAAGTTGAAATAATTACTAAAAAAGCTGACAGTAATGAGGCATATTCTTGGTTTTCTAATGGTGTTGATGGTTTTGTTATTGAAAAAGCAGAAAGAAACGAAAATGGAACTGATATTAAGCTTTTCTTAAAAGATGATGCTAAAGATTTTACAGATACCATATATTTAAGAAATATTATCCATACATATTCTGAACATATTGACTACCCTATTGTCTTAAATCTTGGTGAGGCTGGTGAAGAAACTGTTAATAGAGCTGAAGCATTATGGACAAGGAATAAAGCTGATATTACAGAAAAACAATATAGAGATTTTTATCAACATACAACCAAAAACTCGGATGATCCTTGGATGAGACTTCATTTTAAGGCTGAAGGTAGTTTAGAGTATTCTGGTTTATTGTTTGTGCCAACAAAGGCTCCTTATGATTTATTCCAACCTGATAGATTAACTGGTATTAAATTGTATGTTAATAGAGTTTTCATATCTGATAAGGTTGAAGGCTTGATGCCTATGTATCTTCGTTTTGTTAGAGGTATTATTGATAGTCATGATTTACCTCTTAATATTTCTCGAGAAATGTTGCAACAAAGCTCTTTGATTGCAAAAATTAGACAAGGTACAGTTTCAAGAATTTTCAAAGAATTAAAGAACAAAGCAAGTGATAAAGAAAACTATGCTAAGTTTTGGAATGCGTTTGGTATTGCCTTTAAAGAAGGTATTTATGAAGATTTTTCTAATCGAGAAACAGTTGCTGAACTTTCTCGTTTTTATTCTACTAAATCGTCTAATGAGTTAACATCTCTTGATGAGTATATTGAACGTCAAGGTGATAAATATAAAGAAATATATTATATTACAGGAGATGATGTTAAAACCTTAAATTGCAATCCACAATTGGAAGCTTTTAGGCAGCATGATATTGAAGTTTTGCTATTAACTGATCCTATAGATGAATTTTGGACACAAACGCTTATAAGCTATAAAGGACATGATTTAAAGCATATTAATCAAGCTAAAATTGATTTTGATATTAAGCGAGATTGTCAAAGAGCTAACGACAAAGGATTAAATGAGCTTATAACAAATATGAATGAATGGTTTAACAATGAGGTATCTAAGGTTGAAATTACTGAAAAATTAACAACAAGCCCTGCAGGATTGACTGTTGAAGAAGGACAAATGAGTATTCATATGGAGCGTTTAATGCGTAATCACCAACAAAAAACGGCATTTGATAGTACTCGAATATTGTTATTAAACCCTTATCATCCTTTAATTATAAAATTGGCGGACTTGATTTTTGAAAAAGATAATCTTGATGATGTAAAAAATGCGTCTATGCTTATTTTAGAACAAGCAAAAATTGCTGAAGGTGAAGCAGTATCTAACCCACAACTATTTAATGAAAAATTGAGTGAATTTATCTTAAAAGCAATATAATTTACCTAATTTTTAGAAGAAAAACGTCAATTACTTTATTGTGATTGGCGTTTTTTCTTGACTCTTTTTATGTTTGTGGTACTTATCTTTCGACAATTTTATTATTTAACCTTTAATTATTTTTTTTATATTTTATGAAATATTTTGAGATTTTTATCGATGGTAAGAGGCAAAAGCTCCCCTTTGTTGGAATAAAACGTGAGCATAAATTTGCAAAGAATGTTAGAAAAAAAGACCAAAGTTATCTTTTTTCAGGTGAGCGTATAGATTATGCCAATGGAAAAAGTTTTGAAACACTAGAGGTTTTATGGGAAGGTAATGTTCGCCAGCTTGAAAATGATACACTAATTGACGAGAATGGTGAATACAACTTTGTTGATTTCCGCTATGATTGGAAGGATTTGTTAAAACAAAATGGTCTATGTATTGTTAAAAAACTTAGTCCTGTTTTGCTTTGTAAAAATGTAAATCCTGAAGATGTTCTTTCTATTGAAGAATATGGTAGGTACTTTTTACCTGAAATGGAAAAAAAAGGTAAGCCAATAGTTATATTTGATTTGATTAAGTCTAAATTTATGGCTATTGGCGAAAATGAATTTCTTTCAAAATACAAGGAAAAGGACAATTTTAATAGATCGGATGTTTCGTTGTGTGTTTTAAGGGATGATGAATATCTTTTTATAACTTCTAGTAACGATATTAATGCTATTTATCTTGTAGATGGCGAGCTAGTAAAGGATGATTACTATATTAGCATGATATCTGCTAGCGAACAAGAATTGCGCTTAAGGAGTGAAATTAATGCTTTTTGTTATCTTCCAAATTTGGATTTAGAATTCTTAAATGAAAGGATTGATTTTAAGGAAATGCTTCAAAATTACGAGACAGTTGCATGGGTTCGTTCTCCAATTTATGGGCCGTTAGAGAAGATATTTATTCCAGCTCATGATGTCAATCGTGAAGAAGTCTTTGATTTAATGCCATCTTTTATCAAAGAAATTTTGCAAGAAAAAATCTTAAGCTTTTAACAAAAAAACTCCCCTACTTAATTGTAGAGGAGTTTTTGTTTTAGTTTTTTTTAGAAGTTACTTGAGCTGATGTATTTGATACATGGCTTTTCTTTGTTTTCTTTACGAATGAAAGCACTATAAATTGAACTTATATCAGTATTATAGTTCAAAATTGTTTTCGTTCTTTTTTTCCAGTCTGTAACTTCGAGGAAGGACGGGACATCCAATGTGTCAGGATTGATTGCTATTTCGTTTTGAATTTTCCATCCCTTTTGAGCGAACATCCCCATCAAAGATTTTAAGTGTTTTTTATTTAACCTAAAATTTCTGATAATTTGTTCAGCAATTAAAGTTGGAATTAAACGCAGTTTGTCGTTTATAACAATCATAAATTGTGTCTCAATTTTGGGAGAACATATGGCAATCATCTTTCTATCGATAACAACCACACATCCGCTATAGAATTGACCGCTTAATTCTACTGGAAATGATTTTCCGTCTTTTGTACGATACAAAGTAGAATAGCGTAAATCTATTGTATTGGGCGTGTCATGATGTGTACCAAGTGAAAGAACATACTCACCTAATTCCAGGTAGTAAATTTGTCTTGTTTCTTCAATGGCGTATTTTTCATTGCCAAAATCAATGATGTTTACTTTTTTCCCATACAAATCCAATTCTTTGTAAACGTTGAAACTTGAACCGGAAAAGACACTACATTTCCCCGCTTTTTCCTTTAAAAGCTTTTTAATTGCTTTTCTTTCTTCTAGCATAATTTTTTTAAATTAATTATTAAACATAAATATAAAATCACAGTTTTTTTAAGGTATATACTAATAGTGGTTTTGTCAAGAAAAAACATATTATTTTATTTGTCGTTAATTCAAATAGTTATAAATTTATTCACAAAAAATGCAAAAAAAATAAAAAAAATACTTGCCTTTATTAAAAATGTTATATATAAGTCATATTCGTGACGGCCAGATAGCTCAGTTGGTAGAGCAGAGGAC
>JAFTVD010000024.1 GCA_017465945.1 Alphaproteobacteria bacterium
CATAACCCTTTGGTTACGACCGCAACAGCTCGTCAAGATTTCGTTTATCTCGCTTTGCTCCGGTGAACGAACTTATATAACCACCTTTTTACAAAGTCAACACTTTTTTTTAAAAAAATTTCACTTTTTTAAACTTTTTTTCATCAACCAACCTAAACCCCTGTTTTTATAGGATTTAAAAATTAAGTATATGATTTAAAACTATCTTATTTTATTGTGCATTTACTTTTTGAGGGCATATTATATAATATATAGTATAATTTTTATATAAAGGAGTCTTATTTATATAACCTCATTGCATCATATGATAAACCGAGAGCAACTGAAGACATTTTATCATCTTCTGAAATAGTGGCATTGGGAAACATTTTTAATATTGTGTTTTTTACATATGGTATTTCTGTTGAACCGCCTGTTAAAATTATTAGCCCGATATCGTGTTTTGATACTTGAGCTTGTGTGAGGCACTCATTTAGTGATGATACGATTTTTTGAGTTGTTTTGTGTATAGCTTTTTCAAAATCTCTAACATTTGAAGTTATTGTTGGAGATGTTGGCAGAAAATTAAGTGTTGTTATAACTTCATCTTTGTTACTTAGTTCTATTTTGCATTCCTCTATTTTATTTAATAATGTATGTCCGAGCTCTTCTCTTATTGTATTATATAAATTGACAACCTTTTGAGGCTCTGCTGAATTATTGTAAATTTGCTCGATATTTTTTTTAGATGAATATGTATATAATGAATTTATGCTACTCCACTCTGAAAGTTCAACATATGGTTGATTAGGTACGGGGAGGATTCTGCCTGTATATTCATCTGGTTTTAATAGAGTTTTATAACCAAACTCAGGCATAAAGCAATTTATTGATAAATTACTATCAAAATCATTGCCACCTATTCTTATACCAGTATTTGCTAAAATATCAGATGTGCGGTCTTGTTTTTGGCTATTTGATTTACCTAAACGAATTATACTAAAGTCTGATGTTCCACCGCCTATATCTATTACACAGGCAAGTTGTTCTTTTTCTAACTTTGCTTCATGTGAAAAAGCGGCTGATATTGGCTCATATTGAAACGATATATTTTTAAAACCTGCATTATAAGCTATTTTACGCAAAACGGACTCGGCTTTTTGGTCTTGCTCGGGTGCAAAATCTTGAAAATGAACAGGACGACCTAGAACAACGGAGTCTAAAGATTGATTTATTTGTTTTTCGGCGGTTTGTTTTAGATATTTTATAAAATATAAAATTATATCTTCATAGCTCAAACGAATCTCATTGACTTCGGTTTTCAAATCCATCAAATCTGTACCTAAAATCCTTTTTAGTGAACGCATAAAACGTCCCAGACTACCATTTATGTATTTATGAATTGCAGAATTTCCAAAAATTGGAGAGTAAGTATTTTCTTCGGGAAAGAAAATTGCTGATGGAATCGTCGTTTTATTATTTTCAAAAGTGATTAAATGTGGTTTTTTATCAAATTTGGTTACAGACACGGCAGAGTTTGTGGTGCCGAAGTCTATACCACAGTAAGTATTATACATTTTCTTCTCCTCTTTTTATGCAAAAGCTTGTGGAGAGTACAAAATATTTTTGTAAGATTCAAGAACTTATTGAAATTATTTTAAATTTTTTACGTTTTTTTAAAAATTTTGCTTGAATGAGGGCAAAAATTGTGATATATTTATATTAAATAAGAACGAAGAAGAATCCTAAATATATAAAACCTTAACAAACCCCACGCCATCGTTGCCCCCACAACGGTGGCTTTTTTTTATTTGTTAAAATAAATTGACTTAAAATCAATTACATGGTATAATTTGTTTTATATTATGTTGCAAAGGATATATTATGAGTGGAATTTTTTACCATGTTGCTAAACAGACTGATGAACGAAAGCTTTTATCTGATTTTAAGGATGGATTGAAACCCATAGGTAGAGATACTGGGGATTCTGATCAAAAGCAACAAGGCGGACTTTATTTTTATGCAACAGCAGAAGGGGCATCCAGTCATGTCGATTTTCTTACTGATGATAAAACGAGAGAGAGTGATAGGAGTGAGCAAGTTGGAAAGATTGAATTTAGCGTTCCTATGGAAAAAATAACTTTTCCTGATTTTAGATTTGATATTGAACGAAACAAAATAAGAGCTCTTTTTGCGGAACAAGCAATATTTTTGTGTTTAGACACTCTTAATTCACCACAAGCTAATGAATTAAAAGATAAATTTAATTTTGGCGAAGGGGTAGAATTGTTAGAAATTTGCAAACAGAAACGACCTTATATTGAAAATAACGAAAAAAAGAAAGATGATGTTGGGGATTGTTTGTGTTTTAGAGTAAAAAATCAAGATGGTAATGAAGAAATAAGACGGGCAGGAGTGGCTGATGTTGAGAATACTTTAGTTTGGCTTGCCGAAAATTATCCTGATTTTAAGAACGAATATTCAAAATTTATGCGCAATGCACTTTCTAATGAAAATATGGTTAATCATTTTGGATTGGCTTTTAAATATTGCGGAAAGGAAAATTTGGAAGTAGATAAAATTACATTAATATCAAAATCTGAAAAAACAAATACCGAAAAAGAAATATTTAATAGAAAAAAGATGAATATACTAATGCAAAATAAACTTAATTTTGAGAGATAGACCACTGTTGCCCCCACAACGGTGGCCTTTTTTTATTTGTTAAAATAAATAACGAAGTCCGACAGATAGTTCTGTCATATTTTTGATATGTTCGTCATCCATATCTATAAAACGAGCTAGAGCTCGAACTCTGAGATAGTCATTTAGTGTATATTCAGCACCTATGCCATATCTCCACGCAACAGATTCAAAATCTTCTTTAACTGATAATGCTCCGATGACACTATCTAATGCAAGCTTTCCTTTTGCTTTGAAATCGTAATTTGCAATACCTAGAGATAATATCATCTCTAATTTTTCTTTTAGAGGAATGTAGGCTTGGAAATCTGCACCATAGGAAACGAAACTTAAAGAATCTTTTTCATAACCATCAGAATAGTTGTAATATTTATCTGTTTCATCTGATTGTTGGAAAAATATTTCTGCACCAAATAATGGAGCGAGTCTTGCACCAAAAACAAAACTTACAGCTTTATTTTTATCTTCAAAAAATTCTTCGCTTCCATATCTTACTAAATCGTTGTCTGCAAAATCTAGTTTATTAGAAGATACATCTACACCTATGTATGGTTTTATTTCGTATCCATTAAAATATTCTGATACGGTGGCATATTGCTTTTTTTGATATGCGACTCGGTGAGATGGTTTGTATGCAACATATTCAACATTTGGGGAAGATGTATGTTTATCTATATAATGATAATATACTTCTTCGGCTTTTGCGGTTTGGGTACTAATTGCTGTAAGATACCCTGCTAGTAGTAAAATTTTTTTCATATCGAACTCCTTTTTGTGTAAAAAAAACCCGCAGAAGCGGGCGGATGTTCGAAACCGTATATACTCAACCGGCTCGGCTTATTTGGCCTTAGCCTTATTCACCGACATCCGTCCACACGGAAGTCGGCATAATTATTAAGTCGTATGCTAACGACTAAGTATATAAGGGTTTCGAGGCCCTATTATAACATCTGTTACAACGGAAGTATAGTATCACAAAATAAGAGTAAATGCAAGTATATTTTTTAGTTCTATAAAAGCTAGTAATGAAATGGATTTGTTATATATTTTGTAAAAAGGAGATAAAAATGAGTATGGCGCATGTGATTTTTGCTGGGGGTTGTTTTTGGGGAATGCAAGCTGTTTTTGATGCAGTACAAGGGGTTGTATCAACGACTGTTGGATATACGGGAGGAAATGTGGATAATCCTACGTATGAAATGGTGTGTAGTGATATGACAAATCATGCCGAGGCTGTTTTAGTTAATTATGATGATACGGTTGTTAGTTTTGATGAGTTATTAAATATATTTTTTGCAAACCACAATCCGACGACTCTTAATAGGCAAGGATATGATATTGGAAGCCAATATAGGTCTGCTATTTTTGTAGCAAATGATGAGCAAGAAGCAAAAGCTATTGATAAAATTAGAGAAATAAACGAATCGAAAATTTATAAAAACCCTGTTGTTACTCAAGTTTTAAGAGAAAGAACTTTTTATGAGGCAGAAGAATATCATCAAAAATATTTAGAAAAAAGAGGTAAAAAATCGTGCTCTTTGAAACCTAAACATATGAGTATATCTGAAAAAGAATGGAAAGAAAAATTGGGTGATGAAAAGTATCATATACTTCGAGAAAAAGGAACTGAAAAACCTTTTAGTGGTGAACTTTTATACGTAAAAGATGAGGGAATTTTCACTTGTGGTGCTTGTGGTAATCCTATTTTTATATCTGATAATAAATTTGATTCTGGTAGTGGTTGGCCTAGCTTTGATGAGGCTATTCCAGGAAGCGTTGTTCTTAAAGATGATTTTAGCCATAATATGTATAGAGTTGAGGTGAGTTGTGCAAAATGCGGTTCTCATTTAGGGCATTTATTTAATGATGGTCCAACAGATACGGGATTGAGATATTGTATTAATTCTAAAGCGATGGATTTTGAAAGAGAATAATAAAAAAGATAAGTTAAAAAAACTTACCTTTTTTTTGTTTATACTATCATTATGCTGGAGGATTTTCAAATAAAGGAAGTCCTCTTTCTAGCTTTGTCTTTTGTTGTTCTAGAAGGGTTGCTATACTTAACTTACCACTCCTTAACATTGTGCGAACAGGACAACCGCCATTGATATTTGGGTTTGCAAATAATCCTTCTGCACGCAGACGCTTTGGTGTTCCAACTAGATTTTGGTGAATACATGCTAGTAAACCATTTGCCATTAGCTCGTATGACATTTCTTCACTGATACCACTTGATGCGGCGTATTTGGCTAAAGCATTTACAGCATCTGCAACATTATTTGCATGTATGGTTGAAAAGACAAGGTGTCCAGATGTTGCGGCACGAAGTAGCTCTTCAGCGGCTTCGGGTGAGCGAATCTCACCTAGATAAATATAACGGGGTTTTGAACGAAGAGCTGACTTAATACCCTCTTCCCATTTGCCATCTGGTGGTGTTGTTTGTTTGCAAAGCCCTAAATCGCCATGAGTTGTTTGGTAAATACCATCTAATGGCATTTCTATTGGATCTTCTATTGTAAAAGCATAACCGCCTTCTGTTTGAAGATATTTTTTCAAAAGTGCTGAAATTGTTGTGCTTTTACCTGTTCCTGTTGCACCGGCTATTAATATTAGACCGCTTTTATCTGCTAATGTTAGTAGTTGGCGATATATACCACTTGGCAAGCCTAATTTTTCTAAATCGGGAATCGATGTTGGCATTTTACGAGCACAATATTGTTCACCTTCTAGGGCTATTGTACGTTCGATACGATAATCTCTTCCTTTAAAATGTAATGAATAACTGGCACTATGACCATCATATTTTTCGATTACGGCATTGATAAATTCTTGCAAATCAATAAATTTTGCAACTTTTAGACCGCTATTACTTTTGCCACTCCACACATAACAAGTTTTATCTGGAGTGATATAGAGGTCTGAAAATTTTGCATCATTGGTTGTTTTAGGAAGGCTATCCTCGATTACCTTTTGAGGAATTGTTGCCTCTTTTTTTAAGAGAGCTGCACTACTCATAACCCCTGGTTTTTGAGGTGCTGAAGCTGGAGCTTGTGCTTCTGTTTTTGCTTGTTCGTCTTGTTCTTTATCTTTACCAAATATTGCCATAATCTTTCTCTTTCTTTAAATTGTTTTTTTCATAGTACAATATAGTTTTGAATATTTGGTTAATATTTTGATTTAAAATGATAAAAACAGCCTTAAGTTTGTTTACTTAAGGCTGTTTTGCTTACGCTAATTGACTGGTGTAGTCTTTGATAAAGTTTTCTCGAGGCCAACAAAGTGGAGTTCTTAAAGGAGATAAAGCATCTGGCATTCTCATACTGCTTGCAACAAGAAGTTCCTCAATGGTTGGGTCTTTGATGTTGATTTTATTCTCAACCTCATCTCTGAAAAGGATAGTAGCAAGAGCTTCCGCAAAGGCAACTTGATTACCGCTTACACCGATTTTGGATAAGAACCAATGAGTTTTGATGTATTTTGAGGTATCAAACTTGTCTACATTGGCTTCAAAATCTTCAAGATTGTTTGCTTTACAATGATGATAAATTTTTGAGCCAAGGAACACCGAAGACAATTCATACAACTCATCTTCTACCCTGAAGTTGGGAGAGAATTTTCGAAACATCTCTATACGATGTTGCAAAATTTTTGGAAGAAGAGCAAACAATTTGTTAAGCTCTGGCTCTAGCTCTTTGAACCTTTCTTCTTTTCTTTTTCTCTCCTCTTCTTTTTCTTTTTGGCGATCTTGCTTTAGCTCTTCATCTGTTTTATAGTAAAGCGGAACAGAATTGATATCCATACCACGGATAAGACAACCTCCATATGTGTGAAGAGTTATTATGTCGCCAACTTTGGGGACTTTACCTTGAGCCTTTTCTTTGGACAAGAAAAACAAATTACCTTCTTCGCTTGTGATAGAAAAACCATCTCCATCGTCAATTACGTTTTTTACTGTAACATTTTGCTTCATAACATATATTTTAATAATTAGAAAATCGATATTTGTTTTAACATAAAGAAACTTTTTTGTCAATACTTATATTTGAAGAACCAAGCCTACAGATTATTTATTGACAAAAAACTAGATTATGATATACTAGGTGCTAGTTAAATATTAAATTATATATAGATATGGAAAAGAAAAGAATTAGGTTCGCATGGAGACGTGCTAGGGCTAAACTTTTTGAGGCGTGCGCTATTTTTGTAGCTGGATTTTTATTGTTTGCTGCAACATATTTTGCATGTCATTTTGTTGAGTCGGGATTTTTGATTGTTGCAATGATTGGATTTGCTTTTTTTGGAGCAATTTTCTCTCTGGCTTGGCTATTAATGTTTATTTGGCGTTTTTACAAATTTTTTAGGAAATACCCCAAGTACTTGAAATGAAAAAGACCACCTTTTAGGTGGCCTTTTTTAATTGGAGCGGGTGAAGGGATTTGAACCCTCGACATCAACCTTGGCAACTTTTAAAAATACCTCGGAATGCTTTAATTTCCGGCACTTTTAATGGTTACACAAATAGAAAAATTGCACAATTTCACTTACTCCACGACACGAACCTATTTTATCCTTCTTTTTAGATGGATTATTTTTAATAATCGTCACTTTAAGATATTAGAATATAAGTTTGGATAGCAAGTATTTTATTTGTTAAGAATCTACCGCTTACTGGTGTTCTTTCCCAAAAAACTAAATTTTCTGTAATTTAATTTTTTGATGTGCAGCAAATAATAAACAAAACCGGATACAAGGTATCCATCTAGCGCAGGAATAGTTGTTATTGAGAAAAATTCTAAACCATAAACATTTTTAGGTGCAGTAAAAAGGGCTACCAAAACTCCTACGAACCAAGCAATTAAAGCCTTATAATTTATATTGCATTGCATTTTTAGTTTATTATTGATTAGAAAATCAACAGAATATATTGAAGCTATCGGTGGAATAATGATGCTTAGGAACATCAAAAATGCAACAAAATAGTTGGTTATGTTTATTGCACTGAATATGTATCCACATGTAGCAAGAGCTAAAACAATGGTGCTTTTAGAAACATTCTTAAAAATAGTTGTTAAACTAAGCGCTCCAGAGTATAAATTATTGTCGTTTGAGCTCCATGATGCCAAAATAATTAATAGTAGCGCCCAAAGCGGATATCCAAATTTTTGAATGAGTTCTACAATATTTGCTTGCTGGTAATAAAGAACGGGTATCATAATGGGCAAAGCAAACAAAATAGTTACCATAAATGATGTTACTCCTGCTAATGCTCCGTCCTTTGCAGATTTGGTATATCTGGTCAAATCTGGAAAAATAGCCACACCGACCATCATTCCTCCAACAAGCATGGATACCGCTGAGCCAAAAGAAATTCTACGATTACCCGGAATGGATAGAATGTCAGAAAACGATGTTTCTTTTAGTGAAATGATGGCAAAAGTATATAAAAATATCAATAAAAACGGGACAACAACTAAGCTAAAAACATGTAGCCCCCTAAATCCATAAATGGCTGTGAATATCATAAGTAATGTTCCGATGAGTAGCCAACTTTGATATCCTAATTCTAAAATGTTATTTGCCGCTTGTGCAAAAAATGTTGCAGTTACTCCAAACCAACCAACTAAAGTGATTACAAATAGAATGTTGATAACCTTGGCAGCTTGGCATCCAAAAACGTTAGTTATAATCATATATGATGATAAATTCGTTTTGGAACCTACTACGCCAGTCATTATTCCAAAAGTAGATAAAATAATTGAAGATAAAAGGATAGCCAAACAACCATAGTAATATCCTAAAGATAATGTTACATCAGCAATTAAAAAAAAGGCCGGTATTGTAAGAGCAACACCTGTGTAAACCAAAGCTATATGTATCCAGCTTAGTGTTTTTTCATGAGGAACCGCTTTCCTTTCAAAATCGTTCATAGGTTACTCCTAATTTATCTATGTTGTGATGTTTGGCTGTACGATATCTAGGGACAGTATATAGTGGTTTAGTAAAAAGTAAATCGTTTTTTACACAAATTTTGTGTAAAACATTGTGTAAACCGAAGGTTCGTGTCGTGGGTGTTAGCAATAGTAAAGTCATTGTTTATCAAGAGTTTAAGCATTGTTTTGACTGTGTCTGGAACCGAGACACAAAAAAAGAAAGGAAGGTCATCATCATACCTTCCTTTCCCTTATAAATTGGAGCGGGTGAAGGGATTTGAACCCTCGACATCAACCTTGGCAAGGTTGCGCTCTACCCCTGAGCTACGCCCGCATTCGTTCAACAGGTGTGTTTTATAACATAGTTTTTTCTAATTGCAACAAAAAAATTATGTTTTTTTGAAAAAATATTTTAACATATTGTTTTTTATTTATAAAAATATTGAAAAATTATGCTTGCGTTCTTTAAAAGTTTGAGGTTTATATATAAGCATTGATATTTATTTAGGGGATTTATCATGGTTTGTGTGAAAAAAAAGCAAAAAGATATTCGTTTTGAAAAAGAGGCGAAAGCTTTAAAGAAAAATTTAGAGAAAAGAAAAAAACAAGAAGCTGAATTAAAACAAAAAAAAGAACTTAAAAGTTTATAAATTAAAATATAGTGAGACTAATATGGATAAAATTAAGATTGTTGGCGGAAACGTATTAAATGGTAAAATCAATATAAGCGGGGCAAAAAATGCAGCACTTCCTTTGGTATGTGCATCTTTACTTACTGCTGATGAAGTTACTTTAAAAAATGTACCTAATCTTTCGGATATTACTTTTCTTAATAGCCTTTTACAATTTATGGGGCTTAAGGTTGAAAAAAAGGAAGATATTTATAATGGATACCCTGCGACAACATATGTTTATAAAGCAAATGAAATTAAAGAGCTTATTGCTCCATATGACTTTGTTCGTAAGATGAGAGCGTCTTACTATGTTTTAGGACCATTGCTTGCTAGATTTAAGCATGTAGAATTTTCGTTACCTGGTGGGTGCGCTATTGGTGCTAGACCTATTGATATTCACCTTTCATCTTTAGAGCAAATGGGGGCAAATATTGAAATAAAAAATGGATATGTGATTGCTGATGCTCCTGATGGATTAAAAGGTGCTCATATTATATTTAGCAAAGCTTCTGTGGGAGCTACTTGTAATATTTTGATGGCGGCAACTCTTGCTCATGGTACTACAAAAATTGAAAATGCGGCAAAAGAACCTGAAATTACAGATTTAATTGATTTATTAAATAAGATGGGAGCTAAAATTCAGGGACGTGGTACTTCTATTTTGACGATTGAAGGTGTTAAAGAATTAAATGGGGCTGTTCATGGAGTAGTGGCTGATAGAATCGAAGCTGGTTCTTATGCTATTGCGGCGGCAATTACTAAAGGTAGAATAGAACTTATTAATGCTAATCCTGAACACTTGCAACAACCATTAAGAGTGTTGGAAAAAATGGGTGTTGGAGTAGAAATTTTAGATAATTCTATTGTTATTGATGGTAGAGGTAAAACTATTATTGGTGAAGATGTTTATACTGATTATTACCCTGGTTTTCCTACTGATTTGCAAGCTCAATTTATGGCATTAATGACTGTTGCTGAAGGTGCTTCTTTGGTGACTGAAAGCATTTGGGAGAATCGTTTTATGCATGTACCTGAATTATGCAGAATGGGGGCTAATATTAATATTCATGGACGTGCTAGCGCTATTGTTAGAGGCGTTGAAAAACTTTCTGGTGCACCTGTTATGGCTACAGATTTGAGAGCTTCTTTTGCGCTTATTTTGGCAGGTCTTGTTGCTGACGGTGAAACTATTGTTAATAGAGTTTACCATTTAGATAGAGGTTATGAAAAGCTAGAAGAAAAACTTAAAGCTGTTGGAGCAAATATTGAACGCATTAAAGAAGCTGACTAATTAATTATTAAGTAGCATATTATGGAGTTTAAGGTAATTTCTTAAACTCTTTTTTTCGGCTATGTTATATTTATCGAAACTGCTATATGCGTTAAGCACATAATCTTTTATATCATTTAGTGAACCGGATTGGCGTATTGTGTTTGATATACCGATGTTTACTAAAAATAAGAGACTATCATCTATTAGGAGTTGAATGTTTCTGTTTGCTTTTTTGTATGCTTCTTTTTGCTGCATTTTTGCTATACTTTGTGGAGCCCATTTTACCATATTTATACTTTTTGAAATGCTGTCTACCCTGTTATAGTAGTTATATATTGGGGCATCTAGGATGGATATTTTAGGATTTTTTAGAAAAATCTCAAAATTAAAGATAATATCTTCAGCGCAATTTATATCTTCGGCGAATAAAATATTATTAGTTGATAGAAATTTCTTTAAGTAGAACTTACCCCTGATGTCTGTTCCTGAATAGTATAAATCACTGTAAGAATCGTTTGCATAAAAGGGAGAAAATAGCGATAATTTATCTAATGTTCTTGTGGGATATTTGCTAATTTCTGGGGCTTCATTTACGTACTTTTCACCTTTGATGTTTCTTATCCATTCTCTATCATACACATCATAATAGCCTGTCAATATTACATCTGACTTATCTTGTTTGATTATTTTTGATGCTTTGGCAAAAGCATTTGGCTCTAACCAATCATCACTATCTACAAAGGTTATGTATTTTGAATTTGATGCCTTTATGCCTGTATTACGGGCAGAAGAAACACCTTTGTTGGACTGTGTTATAATTTTTATATTTGAGTTATTTTTTGCATACTCTTTTAATATGAGTGGGGTTTTATCTGTTGAACCATCATCTACAACAATTATTTCAAAATCGCCTTTTTGTTTAATTATACTATCTAGGCATCTTTGTATATATTTTTCAGCATTGTAGACGGGCACTATAACGCTTAGCGTTATCTTTTGTTGATAGTAATACCACACAGATAAAATTATTAAAAAAATGAGTGTAAATATTGTTAATTTTTTTTTCATAAAAGTCCCTCTTATTTGCAAGGTATTTTAGCAATACTTGGTTAAGGAATTATAAAATTTTTAATTGTTTGTGTAGGGGTTTATCTGTTCTTATGTTTACATATTGACAGCCAAACTGCCTACAAAAACATTCCATTGCTTTACGCTTTTGTGCAAAGTATTGAAAATATGTGTCTTTAAATGCGGGAGAAGTTGTATCAAAAGATAATTTTTGATTATTATATTCTGCTAAATACTCTCCGCTTATTGGTGATACTTCTTCGATATAATCATATACATTTATACAATATACCTTGCAACGTTTTGTTAGGGCCACTATTGATTTTAGAGCTTCTTCGGAGGCTTGTTTAAAATCACTAATAACAAAAACCATTGCTCGGCTTTTTATGTTATATTGCAAAAATTGTAGAGCTTCTTTTATATCTGATTTTTTATCTTTGGGTGCTTCTAGTATTTTGTTACTTGTTTCGGATATAGTTTTTAGTATTGCCATTAGATTTTTTTGACTACTTTGTGGTTTGAAAATACGAGTTTTTTCACCATCATATAAAATCAAACCAAAGCGGTCTTTGTTTGCTAAGCTTTGCCAACCTAATAAAGAAGCTATTTTGGAGGCTGAAACGGATTTTAACTCTTTTTTGGTACCAAATAACATATATGGAGATAAGTCTAATATTACATATACTTCACGGTCTTTTTCTTCTGAAAAAACTTTGGTATAAGTATCACCTAAACGAGCGGTAACTCGCCAATCTATATCTCTTACATCATCACCGAATCCGTATGCCCTAACCTCCTCTAATTCCATTCCTCGACCTTTGAATGCTGAACGAATATCACCTGCTTGGTCTGAAGTTACATTATTGTGGCGTTGTTTAATATATGGTAGATATTTTTTTTGCTCAAACAAATCATCTAGGCTTGCATATAAGCCATTTGATTTTTGTTTTTCCTCTACTTTCTTTTTAAAAAATATCATTATTTAACACCAAAATATTATGGTAATGGAACTGATTTTAAGATTGATGTGATAATATCATCTGCTGTGATACCTTCTGCTTGAGCTTCAAAACTTAAAATTATTCTGTGGCGAAGAACATCATATATTACAGAATGAACATCATCTGGAGTTACAAAATCACGCCCATCTAGCCAAGCATTGATTTTTGCACATTTATCTAAGGCTATTGTAGCACGAGGACTTGCTCCAAATAAAATATTATCCTTTAGTGAAGAATCGTACTTTTGTGGCTCTCTTGTTGCTATGATTAATTGAACAAGATATTCTTCTAATTGCTCGCTCATGTGCATTGATAAAACTTCTTTTCTTGCTTTTAGAATATCTTCTATTGAAATTTTACCAACTGTTTTGGAAAATTCTTGCCAGTTTTCATCTTGTTCTTTAGTGCCTAATTGCTCACGTCGAACTAATTTTAGAATTTTGCGTTCTGTTTCGGCGCTTGGTTGATCTATTTTTATGTACATCAAAAAACGGTCTAATTGAGCTTCTGGAAGATTGTATGTTCCTTCTTGCTCTATTGGGTTTTGTGTTGCTAAAACCATAAACAATTCTGGAAGTTTATATTGTTTACCACCAACGCTTACTTGATGTTCTGCCATTGCTTCTAGTAATGCAGATTGCACTTTGGCGGGCGCTCTATTTATTTCATCTGCTAATACAAGATTTGCAAAAATTGGTCCTTGTCTAAATTCAAATTCACAACGCTCTGCAATGTAAATATCGCTACCTGTAATATCTGATGGAAGCAAATCTGGTGTAAATTGGATACGATTGAATGATGATTTAACACATTCTGATAATGTTTTTATCGCTTTTGTTTTTGCTAAACCGGGTGCACCTTCTAAAAGAGCATGTCCATCTGCTAACAATGTAATTATTAACTTTCTAACTAGTTCTTTTTGACCGATAATTCTACTATCTAGATACTTTTGCAAAGCTATGATTTTTTCTTTAACGTCGCTCATAAAATCCCCCAAATGTTTTATTTCTGTTCTAAAAGTAAACAAAAGACTTTTTATTTTAAAAAATTATCCTATAAAGTTATATATAAGATTCATGGGATAAAAAAACAAGAAATATTATAAGATGAGTAACATTTTTGATTTTGATGACGATAATGATGAAAATATGCCTAATGTTTTTGATAACATTAGCGCTTTGAAACCACAACCAGTATTTGTTGATGGATTGAACCCAGAACAAAAGCAAGCAGTTTTGAAAACAGATGGTCCATTACTTGTTTTGGCTGGAGCTGGTACTGGAAAAACAAAAGTTTTGACAACAAGACTTGCTTATATTTTAAGCAATGGCACCGCTAGACCTTGGAACTGTTTGGTTGTTACATTTACAAACAGAGCGGCAAATGAAATGAAAGAACGTGTACGCCAGTTTATTGGTGATACCGTTAATTCTGTTTGGCTTGGAACTTTTCATAGTATATGCGTTAAAATTTTAAGACGCTTTCCTGAACGTGTTGGTTTGAAAGATAATTTTACGATATTAGGCGAAGATGACCAAAAAAGAGTTATAAAAAAAGTATTACAAGATAATGGTATTGATGAGAAGCAATATACTCCTCAGGCTGTTTTAGAAAAAATATCTCGTTTTAAGGATAAAGGATTAACTGTAGATAAGGTTGTTAGTGAATATAAACAAAACACAACAACGCTGATTTATAAAGAATATCAAGCAAGATTGTTAGAGCTTAACTGTGTTGATTTTGGAGATATACTCCTTTATGTGCTAGATATTTTATTGAAGAATCCAGATATACTTAATGAATACCAAGAACGTTTTAAGTATATTATGGTTGATGAGTATCAAGATACAAATATTACTCAATATTTATTACTTCGTTTATTATCACAAAAATACAGAAATATTTGCTGTGTGGGTGATGATGACCAATCTATTTATTCTTGGCGTGGAGCTGAAATAGAAAATATTTTG
The DNA here is from genome assembly GCA_017465945.1 of Alphaproteobacteria bacterium. Taxonomy (GTDB): domain Bacteria; phylum Pseudomonadota; class Alphaproteobacteria; order RF32; family CAG-239; genus CAG-267. The sequence continues at coordinate 14,599 of JAFTVD010000024.1, forward strand.
AAATTTAACAAAGATTTTCCTGAAGCTGAAACGATTAGATTGGAAAGAAATTACCGCTCCACCGCCAATATATTAACGGCAGCAAGTGCTGTTATTAGCCATAACTCTAAAAGACTAGGAAAAACACTAAAAGTTGCAGAACATAGCCCTGTTTCTGAATGTAAAAATGAGAAAATTAAAGTAGTTAGCACTTATAGTGGTGATGATGAAGCAAAATATGTTGCTGATAGAATCGACTCTTTGAAATATGATGGTTTTAACTATGATGAAATTGCTGTTCTTGTTAGGACAGCTTCTCAAACTAGAAGTTTTGAAGAAGTTTTTATAAAAGAATCTATACCTTATAAAGTTGTCGGTGGTTTGAAGTTTTATGAAAGAGCTGAAATTAGAGATATGCTTGCATATTTTAGATTAATATTACAACCAAGTGATGACCTTGCTTTTGAAAGAATTATAAATAAACCGGCTAGAGGTATTGGCGATAAAACGGTTGATAAAATCAGAGACAGAGGGAAATTTGATAAAACTCCACTATATCAAACTATGGTTAATATGGTTGAAAATGGAGAATTTAGCGGAAAGACCAAAGGTGCGCTTGAAAATGTTATAAATATGGTAAGTGAATGGCGTAAAGTTATGCAAGCAATTCCTCTTGGTGAATTTGCAGAACAAGTTGCTCAAGAATCTGGATATTTAGAAATGTTGGAGCATGACAAATCTGTTGAAGCACCTGGAAGAATCGAAAATATTAAAGAGCTTATCAGCGTGATGAGTGATAGCGAAACTTATCCTAATTTGGCTACTTTTTTAGAGCATGTAAGTTTGGTTATTGATAATGAATATAGTAGTAATGAAAACAAGGTAATAATTTCAACACTACATGCGGCAAAGGGGTTGGAATTTGATGCCGTATTTTTGCCTGGGTGGGAAGAAGGAATTTTCCCTCATCAAAAATGTTTGGATTGTAATGATGAAGACGGACTAGAAGAAGAAAGAAGACTCGCTTATGTCGCTATAACTAGAGCAAAGAAAATTCTTTATATAACGATGTCTTTTAACCGTAAACTTTATGGACAATGGCAAACATATTCTCCTTCTAGATTTTTGAACGAATTACCTCCTAGTTGCATTGAGCTTATTAATAACACTGGATATGCAAAAACAAGTGCAAATTCATATGGTGGCAACTATGGTGGAGGAAAAGATTATTATAAAAACAATAACTCTTATTCATCTGAAAACTATAATTCTAGTAGATATGGTAACTCGTATAGAAAAAAGGAAAAGAGCGGTTATTTTGACAGCTATGAAAGTGTGGCTTATGATGAATATTCTGATGAAGGATATTATGGCAGAAAATCACAAAGCGATTATTTTTATCAAACAAAAAAAACTAGTCCATTAGTGGGTGTTAGGGTATATCACCCTAGTTTTGGTTATGGAAAGATAATTAATGTTGATGGTGATAAATGTGAAGTATTTTTTGATAAAGTTGGTAAAAAGAAAATTATGGGGAGTTATCTAGAAAAATGCTAAAAATATATGATGCAAAGATGAATGATATTGGGGTAGAGGATAAAAAAATTGTTCATCAAAGGGGATTATGGCATAAAGTATTTGGCGGAGTTTTATATAATTCAAAATTAAAAACTGTTTATTTTCAAACTATTTATCCAAAAGAATCGTATACTTTTGAAAGAGAAGACTATATTGATTTTGCTGTTGGCGGACACATTGAAGACAATGAATCTGTTGAGGAAGCTGGAATAAGAGAAATCAGAGAAGAGCTTGGTTTTGATATTGATAAAAATGATTGGAGTTTTTTAGGGATTAGAGTTTGCAATGCAGACCCTTCTGAAAGTTATAAAATTAGGGAATTTCAATACTTTTACGCATTAAAAATTGATAAAGAACTTAAAGATTTGGATTTTAGTAAATCTGACGGAGAGGTAAAGTCTATTATTGAAGTTGATATTGATGAATATTTGAGTTTATTAACAAAAGAAGCTAATGAAGTAAAAGCAAATGAAATGCTACTTGATAGAGATACAAGAAAAGGAAAATACCTTTCTGATATTAAGTTAACTCAGAACAGAATCGTTCCTGATTATTTTAATGATAAAAGCATTTTAGAAAAGTTTTTAGCTGTTAAAAGTTTGATGAGATAAATCAATATTTTCGGATATAAATAAAACTGCGTTCTCCGTAATCATCATTAACACTCGCTGCCTCGACCTTATCTGTTACGGAACACTGCCTTGAAGGTTTAAAACTATCATCTAAACATTTTACCCAATATGTATCCTTTGGTACAATTTTAGGTTTTTTTGTTTTAATAATTAGATTTAAGTTTGGAAGCTCTCTTCTAGGAAATAAATGTTGGTGAATATGAGGAGCTACAAAAAAATCAAACCAATAGTATCCTGTAGCGTAAAGCCTTATACCTCCAACATTATTATTGTTTATTATATAATCTTTAGGTGAGCTTACAGATATTATTAAATTGTTTAGAGCAACGTTTGATGAAAGGTGTAGTGTTCTTTCTTTATTAATACTTTTCACCAACACAATTGATGATATTATTAGCAAAGCTATGCTTAACAATATTACTATTTGAGGATATTTTTTTATTATTCTATCTAAAAATACAGCAAAGATTATTGAAAATAGTGCATAAGGCTGTATTTCATATTGCGGATTATATAACTTAAATACCATTAATATGAGAAAGATATTTATAAAAACAATAAAAGAATACATTTTTATATCATTTGGTATATTTTTTGAACACATAAAATATAGGGAAATAAACATACTAAGTGGCAGTATAAAATATGACTTTGTAGAAACTAGCAACCCTAAATTTAGATTTAAAATCCAGCAGCTCTCCCAATAATCTTGAAGGCTATAAGTTTTATACAAATAAGCAAGATAAGTTATGTATAATAAACTAGGAATGTACAAAGCTTTGAAAATATCCTTTAGAAAAATCTCTTTACGAATGATTAGATAAACTAAGATAAAAAACACTCCGCTTAGAGGGACTAATATTTTTTGCAAACTTATAAAACTTAAGAAAAACATAAGAAAAGATAAAAACAAAAAATAAAACTGTCTTTGGATTATGTATTTGAAAAAATAGTATAGTCCAATCATAAAAAATAATGTCATTAGAGTATCTGGACGGTAGTCTATTGCATTTTCTTGTATGCTGATTATGTTTGCATATAAAAGAGGAGCTAATATTGAACTAAAAACACCCAATGAAAACAAACGACAAATTTTATAGATTGAAAAAAGGAGGAGAAAAAAATCATTAAAGCGATTATGCGAGCAAAATACAAGACTGTTGCTTGACTAAAAAATGGATGCAGAAAAATCGCTCCAACATACCACAAAAGACCATGATGGTGCTCAAAAAAATCACGATAAGGAACAAGCCCATTCAAGATGTTAAAAGAAACTTGTAAATGTTCAAACTCATCTAAGCAAAATTCTTCTACAAAAGCATTATAAAATGAAGTATAAATTGTAATGAAAATTGATAATATTATGCTTATTTTGAAATATTTTGAACAAAATTGATATATTTTCACTCAACTATCCTTTTCGAAATGAAAAATATTTATGGATAAAAAATGTGGCTATTGTAATGATTACTACGCAACATAGTTGAGCGGTGGCTTTGTTTAGATTTGGAATCGACTGCAATATACTATCTGTAGGTAATGTTTCTTGTATGTGAATTAATTTTACAAATGTTGCGAGCAACCCCATATTGATAAAATACAAAACAATGTATGAGGAAAAAGCTTTTGTGTATTCATGCCACCAGTTGCCTGTGCTTTGAAAAACATAATATCGCATAGTTGCGATGGAGAGATTTATATTTACTAAATTCATTAGCAATAATGATAATTGTTCTTTACCTGAGGTAAAATATAAAAAGGCATAATAAATTAAAAAAGAAACAGTAGTATTAAAACCGCCAACTAAAATAAATCTTATTTTTTGATCTAGGCGAAACCAAATTTTTTCAATATCTTTATATAATTTCACAATCATTTTACACCTCTTATTTGTTAGAATGGCATAAAAAAATATATTTGCAGTAAAAAAAGTGTTTCTATACTCTTTTTTGTTTTGTTAAATTTAAACTTGAAAAAAAGTGTAGTTATGGTAATAGTTTTAGGAATTTTAATAGGAGAATCATAATGGCTGTTGATAATGAGGCTGTAAAACAAATTGCATATTTGGCAAGACTTGGGGTTGAAGAAGATAAATTAGAAGAAACACAACGTGAATTTAATAAAATTTTGGCGTGGGTTGAGGAACTTGGTGAAGTTGATACAAATGGGGTTGAACCAATGTTTTCACCTCATGAAGAAAATATTTTATTGAGAAATGATGAAGTTGTTGAAGGCAACCAAAGTGATAAAATTTTAGCTAATGCACCTGAAAAAGAATTTGGTTATTTTGTTGTACCGAAGGTTGTGGAGTAAGATTATGAGTAATTTAACAGAATTAACTATCAGCGAATCGCTTGAAAAATTAAGAGCTAAAGAAATTTCTCCTGTGGAACTTACAGAGGCTTATATTAAGAAATTAGAAGATAATAAAAAGTATAATGCATATGTTACAACCGTACCTGAGAAAGCTTTAGAGCAAGCAAAAGAATCTGAAAAGAGATATATGAGTGGTGCAAATAAGCCTTTAGACGGAATTGTGCTTGGTATTAAAGATTTGTTTTGCACTAAAGATATTAGAACTACTGCTTGTTCTAAAATAATTGATAACTTTGTACCTCAATACGAATCTACTGTTACGCAAAATTTACTTGATGATGGTGCAGTATTTTTGGGTAAGCTTAATTTGGACGAGTTTGCAATGGGTGGAAGTAATGAAACTAGTTATTTTGGACCTGTTGTTAACCCATGGAGTAAAGATGTTAAATTAGTTGCAGGTGGTAGCTCTGGTGGTTCGGCGGCGGCTGTGAGTGCAAATATGTGTGCAGGTGCAACAGGTACTGATACGGGTGGTTCTATTCGCCAGCCTTCTGCTTTTTGCGGTGTTACTGGAATTAAGCCAACTTATGGAAGATGCTCTAGATATGGGGTGATTGCATTTGCATCATCTCTTGATCAAGCTGGACCTATTTGTAAAGACGTTAGAGATTGTGCTTTGATGCTTAATAGCATGGCTGGATTTGATGAAAAAGATGCAACTTCTGCACGTGTAGATGTGCCTAATTTTGAAAGCTTTTTAGGACAAGATATTAGGGGATTAAAAATTGGTATTCCTAATGAGTATAGACCTGATGGTTTGAATGAAGAAATTGCTAATTATTGGGATAAAGCTATTGAAATGATGAAGGAAAAAGGTGCTGAAATTGTTAACATAAGCCTTCCTCATACTAAATATGCTTTACCTTGCTATTATGTTATTGCTCCAGCTGAAGCTTCTTCTAATTTGGCTAGATATGATGGCATTAGATTTGGCAATCGTGTTAATGGTAAAAATATGGAAGAACTTCATATCAATACTAGAAGTAGTGGTTTTGGTAAAGAAGTAAAAAGAAGAATTTTGGTTGGAACATATGTGCTTTCTGCTGGTTTTTATGATGCTTATTACCTAAAAGCACAAAAAGTTAGACGTTTAATTAAAAATGATTTTGATGAGGCTTTCAAAAAATGTGATGTTATTTTGACACCTACTAGCCCGATTGAAGCTTTTGCTATTGGTGATAAAAAGATGAATGAAAGCCCTATTAATATGTATTTGAATGATGTATTTACTGTGTCTGTTAACTTGGCTGGATTACCTGCTTTGAGCCTGCCTATTGGATTATCAAAAAATGGGCTTCCTTTGGGTATGCAATTTATCGGTAAAGCATTTGATGAAAAAACAATATTTAAGGCTTCTTATCAGTTAGAAAAAAGTGTTAATTTTAAGAGGATATAAAAAATGGCAGAATATATTTTAGAATCCGCTAATGGTGAAAAATGGGAAGTAATTTGTGGCTTGGAAATTCACTGCCAAATTATATCTAAATCAAAAATTTTTAGTAGTGCTTCCACCAAATTTGGTGAAGACGCAAATGAGTGTGTGTCTTTTGTTGATGTGGCTATGCCGGGGATGTTGCCTGTACTTAATATGGAATGTGTTAAGCAAGCTGTGAAGACAGGACTAGGTTTAAATGCTAAAATTAATAAATATTCGCAATTCTCTCGTAAAAACTATTTTTACCCTGACCTTCCTCAAGGATATCAAATAACTCAAGAAAAACATCCTATTATTGGTGAAGGAAAAGTGTTTGTTGATTTGAGTGATGGCAGTGTAAAAGAGATTGGTATTGAAAGAATCCATATTGAACAAGATACGGGTAAATCTATACATGATATTGACCCATCAAGAAGTTTTATTGACTACAATCGTGCTGGTGTGGGGTTGATGGAAATTGTTACAAAACCTGATTTTCGTTCACCTGAAGAAGCTGGTGGATTTTTAAGAAAACTCCGCTCTATTGTAAGATATCTTGGCACCTGCGATGGAAATATGGATGAGGGCTCTTTGAGATGTGATGCCAGTGTTTCTATTAGAAAAGTTGGCGAAACAGGTTTTAGACCTAGATGTGAAATTAAGAATGTAAATAGCGTTAAATTTGCTATGCAGGCAATAGAAGCTGAAGCTAAAAGACAGTTAGAAATTTATGAAAATGGCGGTAGTTTTGAGCAGGAATCTCGTCAGTTTGATCCAACAACTGGAACAACAAAATATATGCGTAAAAAAGAGTATGCTCACGAATATAGACAATTTCCAGACCCTGATTTACCACCACTTGTTTTAACAGATGAATTTATTGAAGAAGTTAGAAATGAACTTGTTGAACTTCCTGATGCTAAAAAGAAACGTTATGTTGAAAATATGGGGTTAACTGCTTATGACGCTAGTGTTATTTGCGAAAACAAGGAAGTGGCAGAGTTTTTTGAGGAGGCTTCTTTGGGGCATGATGCTAAAAAGGTTGCTAACTGGCTTATGGGCGACTTTTTTGCAATGTTAAACAAGAAAGGTGTTGATATTAAAAACTCGCCTGTATCTGCCAAAAATTTAGGAAAACTTGTTGAGCTTATATCTAAAGATGTTATATCTGGAAAAATTGCTAAAGACGTTTTTGAGATTATGGTTAATACAGGTGATGACCCTGAAAAAATTGTTGAAGAAAAGGGATTAAAGCAAGTAACAGATACATCCGCTATTGAGGCTATTGTTGATGAAATTATTGCAAATAATCCTGACAATGTGGCTAGCTATAAGGCTGGTAAAAACAATTTGCTAGGTTGGTTTGTGGGACAAGTTATGAAGCAATCACAAGGAAAGGCTAACCCTGGGGTTGTTAATAAGCTATTAAAAGAAAAACTAGACTAGTTTTTTAAGAAAAAATTAAATAAATATAGAACTTTAGATTAAAAAATAAGGGTATCTAGCATAAAGATACCCTTATTAACATAGACATTAGTTTTATATCCACTTTATACAGAAAAAACAATGTGTTATATCATTTTAGTGTTTTTTATGAGAGGAGATACTAATGAATAAGGTTAATATTGCTAATTATATTGTTTATGATTTATCTAATAGATTTAACACTGTTGAACATTGCGATATGGATAATGAAATTATTGGATTGGTGGCTGAAAATTGGCATAAGAAACATTTTGTTTCTAGTATTAATAAAAACATTAAACATAGAAATAGTGTTACTCAGAAGCAAAATTTTTTAATTTAGAATCGGTGGAAATTTTATTGTCAATATAGCAATATTTTGAGGTTTAAATTTTTTTGATAGTTCATATTTTTTATTTCGTGGCTCAATTATTTTATGAGGTAGGATATGAACAAAAGAGATTTAGATAACCTAAAAGAAAATATGATTTTTGTTGGAACTATTTATGATAGTTTTGAGGCTTTAGAAGAAACTCTTGGTAAGTTGAAACTTGAACGACCTCTATTTATTACTCATATTGCTAAAATGGCCTTTGCGGAAGAAGTATTTAAAAGAGCTGATGATAATGAATCAACATATTGCAGACCTATTGTTAAAAACAATTTGAATAAAGAAAATATTGATAATCTTTTTAATTAAAAAAAGCCCCACTAAAAAGTGGGGCTTTTTCTTTATTTAGGCTTAGCCTATTGTTGCAAATATGTTATCTTCGTCTTTGTGATTTACTGCCCTTAAATCAAAGAGATTTAAGAATGCTGTACATACATAGATTGAAGAATATGTACCAATGATAAGTCCTGCAAAAATTGTAAATGAAAAACTTTCTAAAGCCTCTCCTCCACAAAGGTATAAAGGAACTACTGCAAATAGAGTTGTTACACCTGTTAAAATTGTACGAGAAAAGATGTCATTAATACTTTTGTTTAATAACTCTAATTGTGGCATTTTACGATATTTTTTCAAATTTTCACGAATACGATCGTATGTTACCACTGTATCATTGATTGAGTAACCAACAAGAGTTAGTATTGCGGCAACTGTTGTTAAGCTAAAATCAAAACGGAAATATGATAACAAGCCCACAGTTACGATAATATCATGGAATAGACCAACTAGAGCACCTAGTGCAAATTGCCATTCAAAACGAACCCAAATATAAATTGCAATAGCAATCATTGCAAGAACAGAAGCTACGATACCTGCTGTTTTTAGCTCGTCACCAACTTGAGGACCAACGCTATCTACACGACGATATTCATATTCTGAACCCAATATCTTTTTGATATCTACTATTGATTTTCTTTGAACTTCTTCGTTAGCATTATCTGCTTGAGCTCTTATCATCAATTCGTTACCTGTTTCGCCTATTGTTTGTAAATTTAGTTCATCTAAATTTAATACACTTAGCTTGGAACGAATTTCTTCTACGTTAATTGGTTTTTCTGATTTGATTTCCATTAGGACACCACCTGAGAAATCAATACCAAAATTGAAACCTTTGTAGTAAATACTTAAAAAAGACAACACTACTAAAACTATTGAAAGTGCATATGTGAAAAAACGTGCTTTCATGAAGTCAATATTTGTGTCTTTTGTTATCCATTTTAACATTGTCATTTTTGTTAATCCTTATCTAATTATATCGGTAATGCTTTTGGTTTATATTTATTATACCATGTGGTAATAAATAAACGTGTTACTGACACTGATGTGAACAATGATGTTACAATACCTACTGCTAGTGTTACAGCAAAGCCACGAACAGGTCCACTACCGAAGTAGAATAATACGCCTGCAGCGATTAATGTGGTGAGGTTTGAGTCAAAAATTGTTCCCCATGCAATTGTGAAACCACTTTCTATTGCATCTTTTATAGAACGACCGCCTTTTACTTCTTCACGCATACGTTCAAAAATTAGTACGTTTGCATCTACAGCCATACCGATTGTTAAGATGATACCTGCAATACCTGGAAGGGTTAGTGTTGCACCCATTAAACTTAATGCACCAAGCATTAGGAATAAGTTGAAGAATACGGTTATAGTTGTAAAGAATCCAAATAAACCATATGCAACAAGTAAGAAAATTACAACACCTATAAAACCTATGATTGATGCGTTGATTCCTGCCTCAATAGAATCTGCACCAAGACCTGCACCAACTGTTCTTTCTTCTAGAATATTAAGAGGAGCAGGAAGAGCACCAGAACGAAGCAATAATGCTAATTCTTGAGCTGATTCTGATGTATAATTACCTGTGATAACACCAGAGCCACCTGTAATTGCAGATTGAATTGTTGGAGCGGAAATAACCTCGTTATCTAAAACGATTGCTAATTGTTCGCCAATATTGTTTTTGGTAACATCACCGAATTTTTTAGCACCAAGATTATTAAACTTAAAGCTTACTGCTGGAGCACCATCTTGGAAAGAAACAGATGCGTCTGTTAATGTTTCACCACCAACGGCAGGCTTTTTAACGATAACGTATTGTTCGCCTAATGAACCACGAATTACACGAGATGATGTTTTTAATTTTCCACGTTTTGCTTCTGTTGGTGTTGTTGAACTATCAACCAAGTGGAATGACATTTTTGCGGTTCTTCCTAGTAGAGCTTTTACCTCTTCTGGATTTTGAATACCAGGAAGTTGAACAAGAATACGTCCGTAACCTTGACTTTGAATACTTGGCTCGTTTGTACCATATTCATCAATACGTTTACGAACAATCTCTATTGATTGGTCAACAAGTTTACGTTTGATTTCATTTAATGATAGTTCATCATACATAACAACAAGAGTATCACCTTCTTCGGTTATTTTTAAGCCATCATCCATTTTTCTTAATGGTGCGTGAGCTTTGGTTCTTGTGTTTGGATTTTCAATCTTTACTCTTAAACCAGTTGCATTTGAATTGATTGATTTATAGCGAACTTTTGCTTCTCTTAAAGCAGAACGTGCTGAGTCTTCAAGGCTCTCCATTCTATCTTTTAGAGCTGTATCTAAATCAACTTCTAATAACAAACTTGAACCACCTTGTAAATCTAGTCCTAAATTTACAGGTTGCCACCAAGAAGGTAGGGTTGTTTTGGCATCTTTAATAAAGTTTGGCACAGAGTAGAAAATACCCAACGCACAAACCGCCAAAATCATAATTACTCTTTTTAACGATAATTTATACATTTGTTTCTCTCTTAAGTTTAAAATTATTTCTTTTCGGATTTATCTTTATTATCAGAAACTACGTCTCTTATGCTTGAGCGTAGAACTTTAACTTCTACGTCTTTTGCAATTTCTATAGTTAAAGTTTCTGTATCAGCCTTTGTTACCTTACCGTAGATACCACCGCCTGTTATAACTTCATCTTTAGGTTTGATTGCATTTAACGTATCTTCATGCTCTTTCATCTTCTTTTGTTGAGGACGAATTATTAGAACATAGAAAATTGCAAAAACAAGTACTAGCTGGATAAAAAAGCCAGACATTGGAGTTTGCACAGCGACTGCTTCTGTTGTTGCAGCCATAGCTTCTGATATAAACATATTTTTCTCCATTAAAATTAATTTTTTGTGATAGGAGTGTAGCCTAAAAAAAATGGCTATACAACTTAAATAACAAAGATTTACAACGATATTTTATATTAGGGGAGATATTTACGTGGATTGACGGCTTTTTTACCTGCTCTTACTTCAAAATGAAGTTGAGGAGTGTTTACACTGCCTGTTTTTCCAACTGTTGCTATTTTTTCACCACGAATTACCGATTGTCCTTTTTTGACATATATTTTATCGGCATGAGCATAGGCTGTTATGTAGCCGTCTGAATGTTTTATAAGCACTAAATTACCAAAACCTTTTAATTCGTTACCTGCGTATGCAACTATACCTTTATCTGCGGCTTTTATATTTGAACCAAGAGCTGCTTTAATATTTATTCCGTCATTTTTACGACCTTTTCCAACAAAACCAAAGTTGGATACAACTGAACCATTTACGGGCCATACAAACTTTGTTTTACGATATGTTGAAACATTTTTGCGAGGGGTTTTGGTATAGGCTATTTTCTTTGTTTTTACATTATTTGTTTTATTATTTTTTGGGGTGGTTTTATTTGTTTTAGATGATATTTTTTTGAAAGAAAATTTTGATGTTCCACCGCCTGTAGATGATGATGAAGCTGTTTTGGTTACAATGCTACTTGGAAGTTCTAGTACTTGTCCAACATTTAATGAGTATGGGGCATCTAAATCGTTTAAGCGACTTAAAGAAGTGATGTCTACATTATATTTTCTGGATATTGCATATAGAGTTTCACCTTTTTGCACTTTATGGGTTTGGCGAACAGGTAATTTTAGCACCTGACCGACATTTAGTGCATAAGGGGCTGAAAGATGATTTTCTTCAATTATTCCACGAAGAGGAACTTCATATTTGCGTGAAAGACTATATAAGGTATCACCTTTTTGTACGGTAACATTTGTTGGGGTATAGTGGTAACCATAGCCATTAAACAAAGGAATCCCATTACTTCTGGCATAGCACCCAGCAAGTAGTGGTAATATTAGCAATATAAACCAAAACTTTTTCATATTTGTTCCTTTGTTATTGTTATTAGTTTTGTTTTAACACTAAATGCCTAAATATTCGTTAAACTTTATAGCATAGTTGCTTGATTTTTATATTTGATTATTTTATAAGAATGCTATGTTTAAAGAAAGGGATTTTGAGTAATGGTAAACAAGCCTGAAATAAAAGACGAAAGCGGTGAAAATTATAAATTTGGTTTTGTTACTGATATTGATAGTGATATTATACCTAAAGGACTTAACGAAGATATAATTAGGCTTATTTCTGAAAAAAAAGGTGAACCTCTATGGCTATTGGAATCGAGGCTTAAGGCATATCGTAAATGGCAAACAATGGTTGAGCCGTCATGGGCTAAAGTTAATTATGATAAAATTGATTACCAAGATTTGTATTATTACTCTGCACCAAAGCAAAAGGTTGCTCCTAAAAGTTTAGATGAAGTTGACCCTAAACTAATTGAAACATATAACAAGCTTGGAATTCCACTAAAAGAGCAAGAAGTTTTAGCGGGAGTTGTGGCGGTTGATGCGGTATTTGATAGTGTGTCGGTGGCAACTACATATAAGGCACAACTTAAAAAGCATGGAGTTATTTTTTGCTCTATATCTGAAGCGATTAAGGAATATCCTGAATTAGTTAAAAAATATTTGGGAAGTGTTGTACCTTATACTGATAATTTTTTTGCGGCACTTAATTCTGCGGTGTTTACTGATGGGAGTTTTGTATATATCCCTAAAGGGGTTAAATGCCCGATGGAGTTATCTACTTATTTTCGTATTAATGCAAAAAATACGGGACAATTTGAGAGAACTCTTATTGTGGCTGATGAGGGGAGTTATGTTTCTTATTTAGAGGGATGTACAGCTCCTCAAAGAGATGAGAATCAGCTCCATGCGGCGATTGTTGAGATTTTTGTTCATAAAGATGCAGAAGTTAAGTATTCTACGGTGCAAAACTGGTATCCAGGGGATAAAGACGGCAAAGGCGGTGTTTATAACTTTGTAACTAAAAGAGCGCTTTGTGATGGAGATAACTCAAAAGTTTCTTGGACACAGGTGGAAACAGGTTCGGCTGTTACTTGGAAGTACCCTTCTTGCGTATTAAAAGGTGATGGGTCTAAAGGAGAATTTTATTCTGTTGCTCTTACGAACAATCATCAACAAGCTGATACTGGTACAAAGATGATTCACTTAGGAAAAAATACGAGTTCTAGGATTATTTCTAAAGGAATTTCGGCAGGATTTTCTGACCAGACATATAGAGGGTTGGTTAAGGTTGCTAAAGGTGCAAGCAATGCAAGAAATTACTCACAATGTGATAGTTTGTTGATTGGGAGCACATGTGGTTCGCACACTGTACCTTATATTGAAAATGGGTCTAAAAGTGCAATATTAGAACACGAGGCAACTACTTCTAAAATTAGTGATGAGCAATTATTTTATTGCAAGCAAAGAGGTATTGATGAAGAAGATGCCGTTGGCTTGATTGTTAATGGATTTTGCAAAGAGGTTATGCAAAAGTTACCTATGGAATTTGCTATTGAGGCAACAAAGTTAATTGAAATTTCGCTAGAAGGAAGCGTGGGGTAAGAAAAACTATCTATATCTATAATATTGGTTATTTGTATTTGGATATTGTTTAGTTTGATATCTATAACTTTTACATGTATAAATTATACTTCGACCTGAATGCCAATCACTTGTTTCTTTATCTTTTACTTCAAAACCATGAGGACAATCTTCTCTTGCTTTTATATAACAATCTCCTACATTCAAAGCATTACCATTGCAAAATGCTTCATACACCATTTGTCCATTTTCATCCATGTATAGTGGTCTTGAATATGCACATGCTGTACATAATAAAACTAAGCATATTGCTATTTTTTTCATAGGTATTTCCTCTCTTTTATTAAATAAAAAAAATCGCCTTTAAAGAGGCGATCGGAGAGTTAGAAAAATCATGTTTACCGAAATGACCGTTCAAGCCTTTAAAACTCGCAAAGGAGTTTCTGGACATACGCAAGAACCTCCCCGACCATTGTCGGGGATATATTTATTGTTACCTTGAAATTAAAGATAACAATATGACGGTGTTATATCCTACACCGCGGTAAACTAAAGAGCTTTCTACGACTCCGAACCAACCTCTTGGTTCTAGCATAAATAAATTTATGCGTAGGCTTAGTATATAAGAGAATTTATTAAAAACAAGTAAAACTTTTAGACACTAAAAAAGCACCAATTTCGGTGCTTTTTATATTATTTTGTACCATCTATGATTTTTACAGCCTCTTCAAAAGTTAGGTCTTTTGTGACAACTCCTTTGGGGATACGATAGTTGTTTTTGCCACATTTTAAGTATTCACCATAACGACCTGTTGCAAGCAAAATATCAGCCTTTAATTTTGGATGAACTCCTAGTGATTTTGCTTCTGGTTTTTCAGCTACATTTTTCAAAAGCTCTTCTGCTCGCTCTGGTGTAATATTAAATATATTATCATTACCTGTTAGGGAGCGAGATTTACCGCCTTGTTTGATATATTGACCGAACTTACCGATATTTATTGTTATGCCGTTTCCGATATCTTTTGGAAGGCTAACTAATGTATCTGCGTGTTCAAAAGTAACCTCTTCTGGTGCGAGGAATTTTGGTAAAGCTATGCGTTTTGGCTTTTCAGTTAGGGCGGTTGCATCTTCACCTAGTTGGATATAAAAACCATAAGGTCCTTTTTTGAGATATACATTTAGACCTTGGTGTTCTCCAAGTAATTTATCTTCTGGATTTGGTTTCTTTTCGGTTGCGTTTTCTTCTTCATCTTTTACGTCTGTTAGTGGCATTGTGTATTTACACTCTGGATAGTTTGAACAACCGAGAAATGCACCAAATTTACCAAGCTTGATACTTAAGTGACCTTTGCCACATTCTGGGCAAAGACGAGGATCTGAACCATCTTCTTTTTCTGGGAAAAGGTGGTATGCTAGAACTTCATCAATCTTGTCTATCACTTCGCTTACTTGAAGTGGTTGAACTGCTTGAATGTTGTTATTAAACTTGGTCCAAAAACCTGTTAGAAGTTTTTTCCACTCCATTGAACCTGCTGACACATCATCTAAGAATTCTTCCATTTGAGCGGTGAAATCATATTCAACATATTTTTTGAAATAGTTTTCTAGGAATATGGTTACGATACGACCTCTATCTTCTGGAATGAAACGAAGTTTTTCTACCTTAACGTATTTACGCTCTTGGAGTACTGCAATAATTGACGCATAAGTTGAAGGACGACCAATGCCTAATTCTTCTAGTTTTTTAACTAAACTTGCCTCGGTAAAACGTGGGGGTGGAGTTGTGAAGTGTTGTTCTGGCTTAATAGCTTTTTTAGACACAACATCCCCTACTTCTACGTTTGGAAGAAGTCTATTTTCATCATCATCATCAGCATCATCTTTGCCTTCTTGGTATAGTTTTAAGAAACCATCAAAGGCTATTACTTGACCATTGGCACGTAGTAGAATCTGTTTGTCTTTTGAAATAGAATCGATAACAACTCTATCCATAACCGCTGGTTCCATTTGACAAGCAACAGTACGCTTCCAAATTAGTTCATAAAGCTTGTGAGAATCCGCATCTAATTTTTCTTCCATTTTCTTTGGAGTATTCATTATATCTGCTGGACGAATTGCCTCGTGAGCTTCTTGAGCATTTTTGGATTTGGTTTTGTATTCTTTTGGTTGTTTTGGAAGATAGTCTTCACCAAAGTATTTTTTGATTGCTTCACGACATGATGCGATTGCTTCTGCTGATAGGTTTACGGCGTCAGTTCTCATGTAGGTAATGAAACCTGATTCATAAAGTTTTTGTGCAACTTGCATTGTCTTTTTGGCTGGGAATCGAAGTTTACGTGCTGCCTCTTGTTGCAACGTTGATGTTGTAAATGGAGGAGCTGGATAGCGATTTGCTTTTTTGCGTTCTATTTTTGCTATCTCAAAATCTTCTGCTTCGATTTTAGCTTTTGCTATTTCTGCTTTTTCTTTTGTATTTATATCAAACTTTTCTAATTTTTTACCGTCTAAATTTATTAAATGTGATGGAATTAGGGCATCTGTTTTTGTATTTAAATCAACATCTATTGTCCAGTATTCTTCGGGTTTGAATTTCTCTATTTCCATCTCTCTTTCGCAGATTAGACGGAGGGCAACAGATTGAACACGGCCTGCCGATTTTGAACCTGGAAGTTTGCGCCACAATACTGGAGATAGGGTGAAACCAACTAGGTAGTCTAATGCACGACGAGCCATGTATGCTGATACTAAATTATCATCTATTTGACGAGGATTTTTAATTGCATCTGTTACTGCATTTTTGGTGATTTCATGAAAGACTACACGTTCGATTTTTTTGTCTTTTAATTTCTTTTTTGAATGCAATTCTTCCAAGATATGCCATGCAATAGCTTCTCCTTCTCTATCCGGGTCGGATGCGAGGACTAACGTATCACAATTTTTTAATGCAGTTATAATGTCGTTTAGGCGTTTTTTACCACCAGAGCTTAACTCCCAAACCATTTTAAAATCTTCATCAGGAGAAACAGAGCCGTCTTTACTTGGCAAATCACGAATATGACCATAGCTTGCTAAAACTTGGTAATCTTTACCTAGATACTTGTTAATTGTTTTTGCTTTTGCTGGAGACTCTACTACAACTAATTTCATCTTTTATAACCCTTTAAGCTTTAGCTATTTTGTTGCCTGGTAGGCGAATAATTTTACCATCTAGTTCTAATTCCATTATCATCATTAAAACAACTTGAGGCTCTAAAGATAGTGAGCGAATTATGTCATCAATATCTTCGCCTGCGGTTGACAATAATGATAATAATTTTTGAGAATCATCATCGATATTGTTTGTTGCAATATCTGAATTAATTTTGTTATTGTCAAGCGAATATTCAAATAAATCCTTTGTTTCAGTTTTTTCAAGTTTAAATGTTTCAAAAACTTTGTCTTCAAAATAAAAATTATTTAATATGTCTTCTGAACTCTCAACAAGGATTGCTCCGTCTTTTAGTAATTTGTTACAGCCTGATGTTTTGTTATCAAACGGAGAGCCTGGAATTGCATAAATATCTCGTCCTTGCTCAAGAGCTTGGTGCGCTGTAATTAAAGAACCTGATTTTACACTTGCCTCAACCACTAAAACACCTTTACTTAAACCTGACACAATACGATTTCGGCGAGGAAAATTGGAAGCTTGCGGACGAGTGTTAAAAGGATATTCTGATAAAATTAAAGCATTTTTAGATAATTTTTCATAGAGCTCATTGTTTTCTTTTGGATAAACAATATCAATCCCCGTTCCAAGAACTGCGATTGTATTACCACCTTCTTGCAAAGCACCAATATGTGCAGACGAATCTATTCCACGAGCCATACCTGATACTATTACTATCCCCTCTTTAGATAAATCTGATGATATTTTTTGAGCTAGTTTATTGGCACTAAAAGATGAACTACGTGAACCAACGATGGCTAGAGCATTATTATTTTTTAATAGCTCTATATTACCAAGAGCATACAATAGTGGCGGACAATCTTCTATTTGTTTTAGGTTGTATGGATAATATTCATCTTCGATTGTTATGATTTTTACATTTTTTAGTTCGGCTGTCATTAGCTCTTTTTCTGCTAAAGAACGGGAAAAGAGCTCTCTTTTTTGGGAGAGCTCTGCTAGAGCTTTATCTACATCATGGAATCGATTGTATAGTTTTTTGAAACTAATAGGACCTATCCCTTGAGTGTTGATTAATTGTATGTACGATATTAATTTTTCTTTATTCACTTATTTTTCTTCTTTTTTGAGTTTAATTTTACTTTCTTCACCTTTGATTAGTCTTTTAATGTTTGCATGATGACGAACAATTACTAAAACAACTATTGCGGTATAAAAATATGTGTACTCTGGAGATGGGGCTAGGAAATATGACACCAATGGAACTAATGCAGCAGCTGTTAGAGCTGATAGAGATGAGTATTTAAATGTGAAAGCCATCGCAAGCCAAATTGCAAGAGCGATAAGAGCAACAGGCCAGCAAGTCATCAAAATAAAACCAAAAGTTGAAGCAACTCCTTTACCGCCTTTAAACTTTAACCACACAGGGAAATTGTGTCCTAAAACGCCAAATGAACCTGCAATTAATGAAGCTGTAACAGAAGAATCGCCTGCAAATATTTTGCTTGCAATAAATGCACCTATACCTGCCTTAAAAGCATCACACAAAACGGTTATTAATGCGAGAGTTTTATTACCCGTTCTTAAAACATTAGTTGCACCAATATTACCTGAACCAATTTTTCTGATATCACCATATCCAGCCATACGAGTTAATATCAAACCAAATGGAATAGAACCGATAATATAACCAAGTAATGCACTAATTGCATAAATCTCTTCTGTTGACATAAAATTTCTCCTAAAGTTTATTTGGCTGTTATATTAAATATTTACTCAAAAAATTCAACTAATTTTATATTTAACGTGCATATTTTATATTTTTTGTACATTTAGAGCAAAAAAACTGATGACAAAATTAATTATTTGATTATTATACCAACAGATTGTTTTTAAAGAGGGAATTTATGAGTAAGACTTACAAACGTATACTTTTGAAACTTTCAGGCGAAGGCTTGATGGGAAGTCAACCCTTTGGTATTGATGAAAATGTATTAAATACCGTAACAGATAGTATTAAAAAAGTACATAATCAGGGAATCGAGTTATGTATTGTTATTGGTGGTGGGAATTTTTATAGAGGGGTGAATAATAAGAATGAAAATATTAGCCGTTCTGTTGCTGACCAAGCTGGAATGCTTGCAACAATAATCAACGCATTATTTTTAAAAAGTACATTGATTGCAAAAGGGGTTAAATGCGAGGTATTATCCGGTCTTAACGCTCCACAACTTGTTGAAGCTTATACACATAGAAAAGCCCAAGAATTACTTAATAATGGATATGTAATTATTTTTGCAGGCGGAACAGGTAACCCTTATTTTACAACAGATACGGGCGCTACATTGAGGGCTCTTGAAACTGATTGTGATGCTTTATTTAAGGCAACACAAGTTGATGGTGTATATGATAGCGACCCTAAAAAGAATCCTAATGCTGTTAGATATAGCGAAGTAACTTATGATGAAGTTATAAGCAAAGAATTAAAGGTTATGGATATGACAGCGATATCAATGGCAAGAGAGAATAAACTACCAATTATTATATTTAAGCAAGAGGACGTGAATTCTCTTGGTAAAGTTTTATCAGGCAAAGGCAATTATACAACAGTTAAGTGAGGAAATATGACTGATTTTAATGAAATAAAAAAAGACACTATTGAACGTATGGAAAAAACTATTGAAACTCTAAAAAATGATTTTGGAGGATTAAGAGCTGGGCGAGCTCATGCTAGTTTATTAGATAATATTTTCGTAGAAGCATATGGTAGCCCTACTCCAATAGCTCAAGTTGGTACAATTAGCGTTCCTGATGCTAGAACATTATCTGTTAGTGTATGGGATAAAGGGTTAGCTAAATCTGTTGAGAAAGCATTAAGAGAATCTGACTTAGGATTAAACCCTGTATCTGACGGACAATTAATACGCATTCCTATTCCTCCTCTTTCTGAAGAAAGAAGAAAAGAACTCGTTAAAATTGCAGGAAAATATGCAGAGCAAAATAAAATCGCCATTAGAAACATTAGACGTGATGCGTTAGATGAGGTTAAAAAACTTAAAAAAGATAATTTAATTTCTGAAGATGATGAGAAAAAATATAGCAACGAAATTCAAAAATTAACAGATGATTCAATCAAAAAAATTGATGAACAATTAAGTCAAAAAGAAAAGGATATTTTGCAAGTATAATATCATGGAAGAAAGTAATTTATGTAAACATATTGCCATTATTATGGATGGAAATGGGCGTTGGGCTAAAAAGAGAGCAATGCCTCGCTCTTTTGGGCATAAAAAAGGGGCAGAAAATGTGGTTAAAATAACTAGAGCCATGAAAGAATCTGGTGTTAAATTTTTAACTTTGTACGCATTTTCTACAGAAAATTGGCAACGCTCTAAAGATGAAGTCGACGCTTTGATGGACTTGTTAAGAGAATACCTTGATAAAGAATTTCAAGAAATTATGGAAAACAATGTAAAAATTGTTTTCATTGGTGAAAGAGAAATGCTTTCAGAAGATATACAAAAGAAAATTGATTTCTTGGAAAAAGAATCTGCAAAAAATACTGATTTAACATTGTGCATTGCTTTATCTTATGGTTCAAGACAGGAAATTGTTAATACTGTTAAAAGTATTGCGAGAAACGTTAAAAACGGGGATTTAAGCATAGATGATATTTCTCAAGAGATGATATCTAATAGACTTTATACTAGGAATATTCCAGACCCTGATATTTTAATTCGCACAAGCGGAGAACAGAGAATTAGCAATTATCTATTATGGCAGATTGCATATACCGAATTATTTTTTACAAATACTTTGTGGCCGGATTTTGATAAAGAAGAGCTTTTAAGTATTATCGAACAATTTAATAATAGGGAGAGAAGATATGGAAAAAACTAATCTAACATCATTGCAAAAGAGGATTTTGACATCACTTATAATGATACCTATTGCGATTGGGGCGCTTCGTTCTGGTCATCCTTATGTTGATATACTTATTTTTATTGTTGGCTCTTTACTTTCTTGGGAATGGTCAAATATGGTACCAAATAAAAATGCAAGCACTTATGCTGTAAGCTATATTTTTGCATTAGGTTGTTCTTTTATAATATTTGATAGAGCTGTTTTATTCTTTACACTTCTTGCAACGACAGCGTTTGTTTTTATGAAATCTAAAAATGAAGAACACCGCAATTTAATAACTCTTGGTGTACCATATATTTCTATTGGTGTTGGTGCTCTTTATTGGATGTATTTCTTGTTTGATGCTTTTGGTAGTATTCCTGGTGAAAAGGGTAGTTTTGTAATGACTTTATGGTTTATTTTGATGGTATGGAGCGTTGATATTGGTGCATATATTGTTGGAACAAACTTAAAAGGTCCAAAACTTGCTCCTAAAATCAGTCCTAACAAAACATGGTCAGGGTTGATTGGTGGAATAATATTATCTGTTGCTGTTAGCTTTATATATATGTATGCAACAAAGAGTATTTTTGATTTAGCAATGCCATTGAGCGAACAAATCAAGTTTGCTGAACTTGGCGCTGTAATTGCCGTTGTTGCTCAAATAGGTGATTTAATAGAATCGTCAATAAAAAGATATTTAGGGGTAAAAGATAGTAGTGCTCTTATTCCTGGTCATGGAGGCATTTTTGATAGAATTGATGGTTTGATTTTTGCTGCACCTATAATCTATTGTTACTTTACACTTGTTTCATTTAATTAATTGTATAAAGGATTTATGAATTATGGAATGGTTATTAAACATCGTATACTATATTGTACCTTTTTTAATACTACTTGGAGTTTTGGTTTTTGTTCATGAATTTGGACATTTTATTGTTGCTAGAAAATTAGGAGTTAGTGTTAGTGCTTTTTCTATTGGCTTTGGAAAAGATTTATGGAGCACGACAGATAAACAAGGAACTGTTTGGAAAATATCTGCAATTCCTTTGGGCGGATATTGCCAATTTTTAGGAGATGCTGATGAGGCATCTACAACAGCCGAAGTTGACTTAAGTAAATACACTGAAGAAGAGCAAAAACACCTTTTTGCAACACAAAAACCAATAAAAAAATTGGCAATAGCTATTGCAGGACCTTTGTTTAATTATTTATTTGCTTTTATGGTATTTTTCTGCTTATTTTTCTTTATTGGAAGTTATGATATACCTCCTATTGTATCAGGTGTTGTAGAAAATTCACCAGCCCAAAGAGCTGGAATTCAGGCTGATGATAAAGTATTAGAAGTAAATGGTAAAAAAATTATAGAATGGGCTGATATTTCAAGAGAAGTAAGTATTGCTCCTGAAACAGTTGAACTATTAATTGAGAGAAATGGTGAAAAAATTAAACTCACATTAAAAACCGAAGCAATGGATTATGCTTTTGATGAAACAGAAAAACCTTTAAAAAGAAAAATGATAGGTATTAAAGGTGAAGCAAAACGCTTTAAAGTTACAAAAGATAATTTTAATTTTGTTTCTTCTGTGAAAAAATCTGCATTAGAAATTTATAATGTAACAGAAATGTCTCTTAGAGGAATTGGGCAAATTATTACCGGTCAAAGATCTGGAGACGAAGTTGGTGGCATTATTAGAATCGCTGAAATGTCTGGTGATATATCGAAATCTAGAGGTTTTTGGGATTTTATTTCTTTTATGGCTTTACTATCAATTAACTTGGGATTGATAAACTTATTCCCAATCCCATTACTTGATGGTGGACATGTTGTAATTTATTTGTTAGAAATAATTTCGAGACGTGAGCTTAATGCAAAAATTAAAGATGCTTTGCTTAAGATTGGTCTTGGTTTTATTTTGTTTTTAATGGTGTTTGCTACATGGAATGATATTAAGCACCTTATAACAAGATGGTTTGAATAACTTTAAAGGATTGGAAAATGAAGTTTAAATTAACAGGAATTTCACTATTAGCTCTAGCCTTTTGTTCTGATGCTATTGCTCAAGAAATGGTTCGCTATATTGATATTAATGGCCTTAAAAGAGTGGAAAAAGAAACATCTTTGTCTTATGCTGGTATTAATGTAGGGAAATCTGTTTCTTCTGATGAGTTAAATAGTGCATTGCGTAGACTATATGACACAGGGTTGTTTAGTGATGTAAGTTTTGATACTAAAGGTGATAAGCTTGTTATTAATGTTGTAGAAAATCCTGTTATTGGGGTTATGGCTTTTGATGGTAATAATAAAATTGACGATAAAATATTAGAATCAGAAGTACAATCTCAGCCTCGTTCTGTATTTAGCAAGTCTAAAGTACAACAAGATGTTCAACGTATTCTTGATGTTTATAAGAGAGCTGGACGTTATGGCGTGGAAGTTGAGCCTAAAATGATTAAGCGTTCTGATAATAGAATCGATTTAATCTTTGAAATTGATGAGGGACCTGAAGCCAAAATTGATACTATAAACTTCATTGGAAATAAACATTATACTGCAAAAGATTTGCAGGGTGAAATAATGAGTAAAGAAAGTCGTTGGTATCGTATTTTCTCTAGTGCTGAAAGTTTTGATAGAGAGAAGATGAACTACGACCAAGAATTATTGAGACGTTTTTATAACAAACATGGTTATGCTGACTTCACAGTATTGTCTGCTATTGCAGAACTTTCTCGTGATAAAACATCCTTTGTTCTAACATTTACGATTGATGAAGGAAAGAGATATAAGATAAATGATATAAAGATTAATTCTTCTGTTTCTGATATTGACCCAAATCAATGGTATGAACATGTAAGTTTTAATGTTGATGATTGGTACAATGCAGAAGAAGTTGAAAAGACTGTTAATGCTTTGACAGAAGAATTATCTCGTAAAGGTTTTGTTTTTGTTGAAGTTGTACCTTCTATTCATAAGGATAGAGAAACTGGTAAGTTAAGTGTTGTATTTAACATAAAAGAAAACGCTAAAGTTTTTGTTAATAGAATAAATATTACAGGTAACACTAGAACACTTGATGAGGTTGTTCGTAGAGAGTTTAGATTAGCTGAAGGGAATGTATTTAACGCATCTAAAATTAGAGAATCTAGACGTAATATTGAAAGACTTAACTTCTTTAGCAAAGTTGATATAACATCTGACCAAGTAGATTATGATAAGGCTGATATAAATGTTGAAGTGGAAGAAAAATCTACAGGTTACTTTAATATTGGTGTTGGATATTCTACGATTAATGGTGCATTAATACGTGCTGGTATTACAGAAAATAACTTCTTAGGAAAGGGACAACAAGTTAGCCTTAATGCGGGAACTTCTGAACGTTCTACTGATTATAGCTTTAGCTTTACAGAGCCTTATTTCTTAGATAGACGTTTGAGTGCTGGTATGGATTTATTCTACCAAACAGAAGACTACCAAGATGAAAGTAACTATGATATGGATACTATGGGTGGTAGAATTCGTTTGGGTTGGAATTATACTGATGACTTTAGCCATTATGTTCGTTATACACTTAAACAAGATGAAATTAAGAACGTAAATAGTGCTTCTAAATACATTCAAAGAGAAGCTGGCGAATCTATTGACTCTGTTATTGGTCAAACTTTGGTATATGACAAACGTGATAATGTGTTAAAACCACGTGAGGGATATTATTTATCTTTCGGAAATGATATTTCTGGTTTAGGTGGTGATGACAAATACTTAAAATTTGATGCTAAAGCATATAAGTTCTATACACTATCTGACCACTATACATTTAAGTTCTTTATCAATGGTGGTTATGTAACAGGTTATGGTGATAGAGATGCTAGACTATCTCAAAGATATTTCTTAGGCGGTAATACAATGCGTGGATTTGATACAGGTGGTATTAGTGCTAGAGATAAAGCAACCAAAGATGCCTTAGGTGGTAACTGGATGGTTTGGGGAGGTGCTGAAATGGCATTCCCATTGGGATTGGATGAACTTGGAATTAGAGGTAGAACCTTTGTTGATATTGGTACTACAGGTAAACCAGATGATATAAGCTCTAGTGATGTTGATTATTCTTCAACTCCTCGTGTTTCTGTTGGTTTTGGTTTCGAATGGACATCTCCAATGGGTAAAATTGATATCGACTTCGGTTTCCCTATTGTTAAAGAAGACTATGATGAAACAGAAGTATTCCGTTTGAACTTTGGTACAAGTTTATAACAAGAGAGTAAATTATGGTTGATAAAATATTTTATAAACACAATGGTAGCAAAAGCATAAAGGAGATTGTTGAAATTTCAAAAGCTGTTCTTGTAACAAGTGGCGTATTAGATGAGCAGATAGAAAATATCTGCTCTATCGAAAGTGCTGGTAAGGAAGATTTATGCTTTTTCTATGATAAAAAGAATAAAGCAAAAGCTGGTGAAATTAAAGCAAAAGCATGTATTACTACCCCTGAATTACAGGGCCTTATTCCTGAAGGTGTTATTGTTTTAGTTACAGACAATCCTAAACTTTGTTTTATTAATTTATTGAACGCATTTTATGCAGAAAATAAGCCTTGTGCGAAAATAGAAGATAGTGCACATATTTCTAAAACAGCAAAGATTGGAGATAACTGCTATATTGGTTATAATGTAGTTATCGAAGATGATGTTGTTATTGGTGATAATTGCATTATTGAAGCTAATGCTTTTATTGGCAGAGGTTGTAAAATAGGAAATAATTGCAGAATAGCTAATAATGCTAGTATAGCTTATTGTTTAATGGGAAATGACTGTTATATTTATACAGGAGCTCGCATCGGACAAGATGGTTTTGGCTTTTCTGTTGTTGAAGGAAAACATAAACGCATTCCACAAATTGGTCGTGTTATTATTGGCAACGACGTTGAAGTTGGTGCAAATACCTGCATTGATAGAGGCGCTTTAGACGATACTATTATCGGTGATGGTTGTCGTATTGATAACCTTGTTCAGGTTGCCCATAATGACAGGATTGGCAATTATTGTATATTGGTTGCTCAAACTGGTATTGCTGGTAGTTGCAAATTTGGTGATTATGTTGTTTGTGGCGGGCAAACTGGTTTTGCTGATCACTTGAATATTGGAAGTGGCGCACAAATTGGTGCTCAATCTGGCGTTATGCGTGATATTGAACCAGGAGCTATTGTAATGGGTACCCCGACGGTTCCATTCAAAGATTTTATGCGTCAAGTATCATTTTTACAAAAAAATAGTAAAAAGTAATAAAGGAGACCGACTATGTCTGAAGAAGTTAAAGTATATCATATTGAAGAAATTATGAAAATGTTGCCTCATAGATATCCGTTTTTATTGGTTGATCGTTTAGAGGTTGAAGTTCCTGGTGAAAAAGGTGTTGGCATTAAAAATGTTACAATGAATGAGGAATTTTTCCAAGGACATTTTCCTAATAACCCTGTTATGCCTGGTGTTTTACAAATTGAGGCTATGGCTCAAACAGCGGGTGCTGTAGTTATTTCTCAAGATGAAAACTATGCTGACACTAAACGTAGTGTTTTGTTTATGGGGGTTAACGAGGTTAAATTTAGAAAACAAGTTAAACCTGGCGACCAATTAAGAATGCATGTAGAAAAGATTAAAGCTCGTCGCAATATCTTTGTTTTCAAAGGAACTGCTATGGTTGATGGACAAGTTGCTTCTGAGGCTGAATTAACTGCTATGATTTTAGATTAATATTTTCTAAAATTACAGTTATTTACTATTGAAAAAATTAGAGATAGGATTTATCTTATCTCTAATTTTTTAAGGAATTAAAGATGTTTGATGCATATGAAATAAGAAAAGACTTTCCAATACTTAATAAATTAGTTGATGGAAAGAGAAATACATACTTAGATACCGCTGCGTCTGCTCAAAAGCCGTTAGAGGTGATAGAGTGTGTTACATCTTTGTATATGAATGAATATGCTAATGTGCATAGAGGTAGTTATTGGTTATCGGATAGAGTTACTGAAAAATATGAAAATGCTCGCAAAATTGTACAACAATTTGTAAATGCAAAAACATCTGATGAAATTGTGTTTGTGAGAAATGCAACTGAAGGAATAAATTTGGTAGCCTCTACTTATGGGCTTAAAAATATAAAAAAAGATGATGAGATATTAATATCTAGAGCTGAACATCACGCAAATCTTGTAACATGGCAACAACTTGCTATTAAAAATGGGGCTAAACTAAAATATTTTGATTTAGATGAAGATGGCGGATTTAATTTAGATAAATTTGTATCCAAATTAACACCAAAAACAAAGTTTGTTGCTTTTACTGCTATGTCTAATGTTTTGGGAACAATTTTTCCTATTAAAAAAATTTGTGAATTAGCTCATAAAAATGGGGCTAAAGTTTTGGTTGACGCATGCCAATATGCTGTTCATAAAAAAATTAATGTTCAGGAATTTGATGCTGACTTTTTAGTGTTTTCCAGCCATAAAGTTTATGGTCCTACTGGGGTTGGCGTTTTGTATGGTAAATATGATTTATTATGTGATATGCCACCGTATCAGTATGGGGGAGATATGATTGAGCATGTATATTATGATAAAACAATATTTACGACTCCGCCTGCACGTTTTGAAGCAGGAACTCCTGCTATTGTGCAAGCGATTGGTTTAGGAAAAGCTCTTGAATATCTTATGAAATTTGATTTTAATGATATTGAAAAACATGAAAGAGAATTAACTTCTTATGCCACCAGAAAATTGCTTGAAATTGACGGACTTAAAATTTTGGGAACAGCTAAAGATAAAGGTGGTGTTTTTGCATTTGATATTAATGGAATTCACCCTCAAGATTTAGCTTTTATTTTAGGAAAAGAAGGCGTTGGTGTTAGAACGGGACATTTTTGTGCTGAACCTTTAGTTAATATGCTTGGATATACATCTCTTACAAGGGCGTCTTTGGGGATATATAGTGTTAAAGAAGATATTGATATTTTGGTTGAAACACTAAAAAAAGCTAAAAATTTTTTAAGTTAGAAGAATAAATGATGACTAGTAACGATGAAGAAAATATTATAGATGAAAACGAAGCTCAACTTCTTGAGGCTATGAGTGTTGAGGATGAAGAATTGCCTGTATATAAAGCATATGCAGGAAAAAAATTAGAGAAAAATGAAACAAATGCAAAAATGATTGATATTGTTGATGCAATCAAAACTGTTTTTGACCCAGAAATCCCTATTAATGTTTATGATTTAGGACTTATTTATAAAATAAATCAGAATGATAATGGTGATATACATATTGATATGTCTTTGACTGCTCCCGGATGCCCTGTTGCGGGTGTTTTACCTCAACAAGTTGCTGATGCGGTTGCTGTTGTAAAAGGTGTGGGAGAAGTTGAGGTTGAAGTTGTTTGGGAACCAGCTTGGACTTTAGAAAGATTAAGCGAAGAAGCTAGAATGATGCTTGAAATGATATAATGTGGAGCAAAATATGAGTATTGATACATTAATTGATGATTTTTCATTTTTAGAATCTTGGGAAGATAGATATAAGTACCTTATAGAATTGGGAAGTAAATTGCCTCATTTTGATGAAGAAAAGAAAAAAGAAGAATGGAAAATTTCGGGGTGTCAATCTCAGGTTTGGATTATTCCTCATTTTGATAATGATATGTTATACTTTGAAGGTGATAGCGACGCTATTATTGTTAGAGGTATTATTGCTGTTGTTTTGGAAATATTTAAAGATAAATCTGTACAAGAAATTTTTGATATTGATGTTGAAGAAATTTTTGATAAACTAGGTTTAAGAGAACATATTACACCTAATAGGAGAAGTGGTATGCTTTCGATGGTTGATAAAATGAAGTATTATGCTTCTCAAAAATTGAAGGAATGAGATGAATATTCACGAGTATCAAGCAAAAAGAATTTTTAAAAAGTTTGGAATAAATATACCAAATGGGATTATTGCTTATACTCCAAATGAGGCAAGAGATGTTGCTTTGCAAATATCTGAAACGGGACCTTGGGTGGTAAAAGCGCAAATTCATGCTGGTTCTCGTGATGATGGAAAATTTTCTGATAAACGTGCCGGTAGAAAAGGCGGTGTGAGAGTTTCAAAAACAATAGATGAAGTTTATACTAATGCTGATGATATGCTTGAGAATATGCTTGTAACAAATCAGACTGATAGTAAAGGAAGATTGGTTAGCCGAGTATATGTTGAAGAGTTTATAAAATCGGCAAAGAAATTTTATGTAAGTTTGGCTATTGACTGGGTATTGGCTAATGTTATTTTGATTGTATCTCCTATTATTGATAATGAAGATGTTGGCGCTTTAACTGATATTCCTAATAATTTTTTCAAACTAAATATTGGTACAGAACGAGAAATTAGAACAACTCAAGCAAAAGAAATTTTAGATTTTATGGGCGTTAACTCTGATGCAAAAGAAATGAAATCTTTTATAAATAGACTTTTGAAAGTTTTTTATGCTTATGATGCAACAATGATTGAGATTAACCCTATTGGTATTGCTAAAGATGGTGAAATTTGGGCATTAGATGCGAAGATATGTTTTGACCGCAATTCGCTTTATAGACACCCTGATATTACAAAAATGGCAGACGAATCAGAGGTGAGTGAACGTGAGTTAATTGCTTTAAAAAATGGCTTTCAATATAAGGAATTAAATAGCGGAATCGGTATTATTGTTAATGGTGACGGACTTGCTATTAATACTATAAATGAAGCGCAAAATATTGGGCTAGATACTGCTTGTTTTCTCAACCTTAAAGGTGGTGTTGATAGGGATAAGATTGCAACAAGTATTAAGCTCATTATGACGAATCCGAAAGTTGATGGAATTTTTATTAATATTCTTGGTGGTTTTTTACGATGTAATTTAATTGCTGATGGAATCTTAAATGTTGCAGATGATTTGGGGTTAAATATTCCTCTTGTTGTTAGATTTGAGGGTACAAACAAAGATGAAGCAACTGAAATTTTATATAAATCTAAATTACCTCTTTTGATAGCAGAAGATACCTTTACGGGGTTAAATATGCTAAAAAGAGCTATTGAGGAGGAAATTTAATGGCTATTTTAATTAATAAGAAAACAAAAGTTTTAGTACAGGGTATTACGGGTACTCAAGCTTCTTTCCACATCCAGAGAGCAAAAAAATATGGAACTAAAATTGTGGCAGGTGTTGTTCCTAGCAAAAAAGAAGAAACGCATTTAGGTGTGCCTTTGTTTAAAACTGTTAAAGAGGCTAAAGAAGCAACAGGAGCAAATGCTTCTATTGTATTTGTTCCAGCAAAGCAAGCAAAATCTGCGATTATTGAGGCTATTGATGCGAATTTAGATTTTGTTGTGGCTATTACATCTGGAATATCTGTTGTTGATATGATGGAGATTAGACAAAGACTTTCTAATTCTAAAACTATTCTTATTGGTCCAAATACTCCAGGTATTATAACTCCTGAACAAGCTTATATGGGTATTTTCCCTGACAATATTCATAAAAAAGGTGAAATTGGTCTTATTTCTCGTTCTTCTACTCTTACATATGAGGTAGTATTAGAATTAAATAAATTGGGACTTGGACAATCTACTATTGTTGGTTTGGGTGATGATTTTATTATTGGCGCATCATTTATTGATATTATAGAGAAATTTAATAATGATGCTAAAACAAAGGCTATTGTTTTAATTGCAGGTATTGGCGGAAATCTTGAAATTGAAACAGCGAAAAGGTATGCAGAAATTAAGCATAAAAAACCTGTTATAGCTCTTATGATTAATAATCCTACAAAAGTTTTAGGATATGACACTTTTGCTTCTAAAATTATATGTGATGGAATAACGGAAACTGAAGATAAAAAAGATATTTTGAGACAATCTGGAATTATTGTTGTTGATGATATAAAATCACTTACAAATGAATTATCAAAAATATGATACATTGGATCGAGAGAATAATTAATTTAATATTACCTCCACGATGTTTATTATGCGGAAAGGTTGTTAATGGTGATAATGGGCTGTGTAATGATTGTTTTAATAATATTACATTTATAACTAAGCCTTATTGCGTTAAGTGTGGTTACCCTTTTTATAAAAGTATTGATAGTGATGGTATTTGCTTATCGTGTCTTAACCCTAAAAATAAGCAGATATTTAGGATGTGTAGGTCTGCTATTGTTTATGATGAATACTCTAAAAAGTTGATTTTAGACTTTAAGTTTTCTGACCATGTTGAAAATAAAGTATTATTGGCTAGATGGCTTAATATGGCAGGAAAAGATATTTTTGATGAGGGGATTGATATTATTATTCCGGTACCCTTACATTTTACAAGAATGATAAAAAGGAAATATAATCAGTCTGCTATTTTAGCAAAAGAATTATCAAAATTATGCAAAATTGATGTAGACTATAATTTGCTTAAAAGAAGCAAAATGACTGCTCCTCAAACACAATGTACAGGAAAAGAACGACAGAAAAATGTAAAAAATGCTTTTGTTGTTTCTGATATTGAAAAAATTAAAGGAAAAAGAATTGTTTTAATTGATGATGTTTATACAACAGGTGCAACACTTAAAGAATGTGCAAAAATATTGTTAAGTGCGGGAGCTAAATCTGTTGATGCGCTGACAGTTGCTCGTGTATGCCAATAAAAAAGAGCAGTTTAACTGCTCTTTTTTTTATTTTGCGGTAAGAAGTTTTTCGTATTTTCTTAAAATACATTCGGCTGTTCCTGCCAAATCTGTCTCTTCTTCTTTATTAAAACAATGTTCTTGCACAAGCATATCTTCTGTTAATTCAAAAACGCTACCACTAAAGTCACGAATACAATGTTTTTTCTTTTGTTTAAGAACTTTTGTATCTATGATGCTTTGGCGTATAGTTTCTGTTACTTCACTGATTTCATCTTGTGTTTGCATTATTTTTCCTTTTATTATTTATCTATTGATGTTGATAACCATCTATCAGATGTTTCTTTATAATTAGCATCTGCATCATATAAATCAACATTTAAATTCAAATCTTTTGCGGTTAATTTACCCATAGCTTGAAGTAAGCTTAAACCTGAAACATAGTAATTATGTCTGGTTGTAACTTCTTCTACCTCTGAATTTAATAGATATTGATATTGATTTAATACATCTAGGACAGTTCTGTTGCCTAAAGCTTCTTCTTCTCTTACGCCATCAAGAGCTACTTGATAAGCTTTGATTTGAGCTTTAACTGATTTAATTTTTGCTTTATTTGCGCTTAAATATTCCCAATAACTTGTAATATTAGATAATAAAGCGTCTTCTGCATTCATTAAATCTTCTCTTGCTTGTCTTTGATAATATTTGCTTTGACGTATCTTTGCTCGGCTTGCTCCTGCATTGTAGATTGGCATAGAGAAGTTTACGCCAAATTCAACAGAATCGTTAGTTGGATTTTTATCATACATATAATTTTCGTTTTTTAATCTACCAGCTGATGCGTATGCGTTTATTGATGGAAGTAAATCACCTTTATTTGCATTTACATCATATTTTCTTGCTTTTAATGTATGTTTTGCTGCAGATACAGAGTAATTGTTATCTTTTGCATAATCTAAAGCTTCTTGCATACTTTTTGGGAAAAGATTTTCTATATTTTTAGGATCTTTTATATTTTTTGGTGCAGTACCGATAACTTGTTCGTATATTGCTTTTGATGCTTCTAAATTACCTTCTGCTGAAATTCTTTGAGATTGTGCTGATGCATAACTTGCTTTTGCTTGTGATACATCTGTTGTTGTAACTTCACCAACTTTGAAACGTTCTTGAGTTTCATCTAATTCTTTTTTTAGTAATTTTTCATTGTTTTTTTGTAACTTTACGATTGCTTCATCACGCAATACATCTAAATAAGCGATTGAAGCATTTAGCAATACATTTTGTTCTGTTTCTTTTAATCCTGCATGAGCGGCTCTTACATAATTTTTGGCTGAATTTACAGAATTTATAGTTTTGAAACCATTGAATATTGGTTGTGCAAGTGTTGCTGATAGAACTCTATTATATCCATCTACACTTTTTTGACCAACACCATTTATTCTGGCATTACTATTTATTTTTGTATCTGCATATGCACCATCAATAGTTAATGTTGGTCTAAAACCTGATTTTGCAATAGCAACATTTTCATCTATTGCTTGTGTTGAAGCTCTTGCTGATTTGAGTGCTGGATTATTTTCGTATGCTTTTGCTAATGCTGTTTCTAGTGTGTCTGCTTGAACAGGCATTGCAGAGAAACTTAACATTAAAGCCATTAAACTTATCTTTTTCATTTGTCGTATATCCTTTATATATAATATAAAAAAAACAATTTTCTTACTTATTTATAGTGCTAAATTGTTAAAAAAGTACCAATCATTGTTTTTATTTTTTAAAATAATCTTATATTATTAACGAAAATTCAAACAATTTTGCTATAGTTTTGTGAATAGTAAAGTATGTTAATTTAGGAGAAGCGTTTTGAAAAAAAGCAACTTAGAGATTACAGATGAAATCAAGAAAGCTAGATTAAAGCTTTCTATTGAGCATTATATTAAATATTTTATTGGGAAGAGAGCTTGCGAACTAACTAAAGAAGAGGCTTTGTATGCTATTTCTTTGGCGGTTAGAGAATTTGCAATGGATGAAATGTACAGTACTATTGCTAGATATAATGAAAAATCAGCAAAGAGAATCTATTACCTTTCTATTGAATATTTGATTGGTCGCTCTTTGGAAAACAATTTACATAATCTTGGGTTATATGATTTATTAAAAGATATTAAGTTAGATGATTTTCCTGATTTGTCTTTAGAGGAAATTTTTGATACTGAATACGACCCTGCTCTCGGAAATGGGGGACTTGGTAGATTAGCTGCTTGCTATCTTGATTCTATGGCGTCTTTAGGTTTGCCTGGATTTGGTTATGGAATTAATTACCAATTTGGTTTGTTTAAACAAAAATTTGAAAATGGTTGGCAGATTGAACAAGCTGATAATTGGTTTTCTGACTTTTCTCCTTGGGAATTAGCTAGACCTGAAAGACAGGTTACTGTTCCTATGTTTGGAAATGTTGAAACATATAAAGATGCGACAGGAAAAGATACTTATGTATGGGCGAACACTCATACTCTTTATGGTATTCCTTATGACTTCCCGATTGTTGGTTATAACGGAAAAGCTGTTAATTATTTAAGATTGTTTTCTGCTAAGACTGATGAAGAGTTTGATTTGGATATTTTTAACAACGGTGGATATATTGAAGCTGTGGAAGATAAAATTAAAACAGAATCGATTTCTAAAGTGTTGTATCCTTCTGATGCGATAGAATCAGGTAAAGCATTGAGATTGTCTCAACAATATTTCTTCGTTTCTTGTGCTATTCAAGATATTTTTAGAAGATTTTTAGAAAAGAGCAATGATTTTGACAAGCTTCCTGATGCTGTATGTATTCAATTAAATGATACACACCCAGCTTTGGCTATTGTTGAGATGATGCGTTTGTTATTAGATGTGTATGGACAAGAATGGGAGACTGCATGGAATATTGTTACTCATGTATTTGCATACACAAACCACACGTTATTACCTGAAGCTCTTGAAAAATGGCCTGCTAAATATTTTGCACATATGTTGCCAAGACACTTGCAAATTATCTATGAAATAAATAGACGTTTTATGGAATTTGCTAGAGAAAAATTTGGTGAAAATAGTGAGAAATTAGCAACAGTTTCTATTGTTTCTGGCGAAGGTGATAATCAAGTTATTCGCATGGCTAATTTATCTATTGTTGGCTCATTTTCTGTAAATGGTGTGGCAAAGATACACTCTGAGTTGGTAAAAACATCTTTGGTTCCTGAATTTTATGAATTATGGCCTGAGAAATTTACTAATGTTACAAATGGTATTACTCCAAGACGTTGGTTATTGCATGCGAACACAAATTTAGCTACTCTTATTTCTGATAAGATTGGAAAAGATTGGATTGCTAATCTTGATATGCTTCAAAAAATTGAAAACTTTGTAGATGATGTTGATTTTGTTAAGAAATTTATCAAAATTAAAAAAGAAAACAAAGAACTTTTGCGTCATGAAATTTTCAAACGCACCAATGTTGCTATTACGACAAATTCTATGTTTGTGGTTCAAGCTAAGCGTATACATGAATATAAACGTCAACTAATGGCAATATTACAAGTTATTGGTGAATATTTGGCGATTGTTAGAGATAATGTTCGTCCTATTTGTCCTAAAACCTATATTTTTGCAGGTAAGGCTGCGCCTTCTTATACTTTTGCAAAATTAGTTATTAAACTTATTAATAATGTTGCAAATGTTGTTAATAATGACGCTCGTGTAGGTGAATCATTAAAAGTTGTATTTATTCCTGACTATAAGGTTTCTGTTGCAGAAGTTTTAATTCCTGCGGCTGATGTAAGCTTACAAATTTCTACTGCTGGATTTGAGGCTTCTGGTACTGGTAATATGAAATTTGCTTT
Source organism: Alphaproteobacteria bacterium (assembly GCA_017465945.1). GTDB lineage: Bacteria > Pseudomonadota > Alphaproteobacteria > RF32 > CAG-239 > CAG-267. Next base: position 49,881 of record JAFTVD010000024.1, read on the forward strand.
GAACGGAGCTTTGACTGTTGGTACATATGACGGTGCTAATATCGAAATTCGTGAAGCTGTTGGGGAAGATAACTTCTTCTTATTCGGATTAAGAGAAAATGAAATTCAAGATATGAGACCTACATATAATCCTAGAAAGATTTATGAGGAATCTGAATATGTAAAACGTATTTTGAATGCTATTAACTCTAATATATTCTGTGAAAAAGATATGCCTTCTTTGTTTAAGCCTATTTTTGACGAATTATTAAATCGTGATTACTTCTTTGTTTTAGCTGATTTGGAAGCTTTCAATAAAGCAATGAAGGATGCAGAGAAAACATATTTAGATAAAGAAGCTTGGGCGAAGAAAACTATTTACAATGTTGCTAGAATCGGATATTTCTCTAGTGATAGAGCTGTGAGTGAATATGCGGATAAAATTTGGCATGTAGAAAGTTTTGATAAAGAAGATGATTTTTTTGATAAAAATAAGAAATCAGCTTAAGTAAATTAAAAGCTCTGAATTTTACTTCAGAGCTTTTTCTTTATTTGAACCAGTATTCATCTTGCAAACGTTTATTTCTTAAATCGGTTGATGTTTTTTCTTTATGATGTCTTGCGTTTTCCATTGCATTTTGGAACTTATTTGCTTCTTCTTTGGCTGTTATACAAGTATCAGAAAAGCTTTCTCCTAATATATTACAAGTACGTACTATTGCCATATTTAAATCTCTTTTCATCATATATTTAGTACTTCTAGAATATTTGTTATCTGTTAGATTATTTACAATTTCTATACATTTACTATACACCTTTATTTTATCCGCAGATGGAGGAATTGATTTAAAATCTTCATCTTCTGATAATTTCTTAAAAATATTTTCTGTTAACCCTTCTCTAATATTTGAATTATCTTTTGTTTTTTTTATTTTTATAATTCCATCTAAGTTTTCTATGTATTCATTGATAATTTCAGAATTTTTGAATTCTGGTAAACTTTTTCTTATACCTCTTTCTAATGTATTGAAGGCTAGTTGGTTTTCTTTTGTTATATGTGGTCTAAAATAGTCTAGTTCTGCATATAAATTTCTATATTTTTCATGAGATAAAGGTATATTTTCTTTTGCATAGACATCCATAGATATACGATATTCATCTAATAAATCGCATAAATATGTTGCTTTTCGTACATCATGCAATGATGGAACTTCTGCATCAAACATGCTTAATTGACGATTTTCTTTAATTGCTTGCCAGTGCTTATCACTAAAATGCTGTATTTCATTATTAACTGCATAATCTCTGTTATTAGAGCATTCAGAAATAGCTCTATTTATTATACGATACATTTCTTCTTTGCTTATATCTTCGTTCATTAGCTTTCTCCTGCTCAAATATAAGCTATTGTATCATAAATATTACTGAAACACAATATAAAAAAGCTCCTAAAAAAGGAGCTTTTATTTTATTCATTTTCTAATATGATGTTACCTGTTTTTAGAAGAACTATTTTATCTAATACCCATTTATTTATTTGCTTAATTTTATCGCTTTCTACTTTCATTTTTTCTGCAACATCAATAATGAAATCTATCTCATCATCATCTAGACCTGTATCTGAATTAGCTAAGTAACATAATTCTTTTACTAATTGAAGAGATTTTTTACGATCGGTGATTTGACCTGCTTTTTCCATTGTTGCTTGTTTGTTTAGATTTTGCAAAATATGTACTATTTCTTTTTCATCTATTCCATACATTTTGCCAATATTTTTTAGAAATTCTATTTCTTCTTTGGCTACTTTTTTATCTGTATATACCATACAACAAAAACACTCAACAAATGTACGTCTTTCTTCTTGTGTTAGTGTTTGAATATACTCATACTCACGATTCATCGCTTTTCTCCATATAGTGTTCTTTTAGGTGTATTATCTAATTTATTTATTTAAAATGAAGTTAATGTTTTTTGCATAAAAGTGAATAATTTAGAAAAAAACTATTGACGTATTCAAAAACTTAATGTAAATAATTCCAAGTTACGGAGCGTTGGCAGAGTGGTAATGCAGCGGATTGCTAATCCGTCATCCTGAATAGGGATGCATAGGTTCGAGTCCTATACGCTCCGCCACTTGTTTAAAAGTCGTCTAAAAGACGACTTTTTTGTTTGCAATCTTGACACATTATTTTGTGTTTTATTTTACCTTAAATAGCCTGTATATGTATACAATATTTATTGTAATTAATAAATCCATTACAAATAGAAAAAGAGCTCCAATGTAAGGATGTGTTGTTGGCATGTACCCACAGTGTTTTAATATTAATAACATTATTGGTTCGTGTAGGATGTAAAGTATTAACATATTGGTAGATATGAATTTTATAAATGCTAAATTTGCTATATTAGGAAATTTATTTGAAAGCTCATAAAATAAAAAGTAGAGAAATAAAATAAATGAACAAACAAATAACGTATTAAAGTGATATTTATAACATATTACTGACAACAAACATACAAATACATATGTATATTTACAAATTTCATTTTTAGATAAATAAAATGAAATTATATACCCTAGGCAAAAATATACCCCGTATTGCATAGCTTTTTTTATAACAATCTCTGGCAAATAAAAATTTTGTTGATTGTATAATGCTATTACAAATAATGCTAGAAGTATATATGGGTAATTTCGTAGAGGTGTTTTTAAAAGAGTTGTAAATATTAGAGATATACAAAATAAAGTTAATAAAAACCATAAATGGCCAGTGCTTTGTAATTTTATGAATGCTGATAAATGATGATTTTGTAAGGCTAGTATCGGATTTATATATTCCATCATTGGAGCATAATAAAATATACCAGCGACATAAAAAGGAACAACTAATCTGAAAAAACGTTTTTTATTATATTGCCACCACTTTATTTCGCCTTTTGTGGTATAAAACAGCAAATAACCTGATATAAAAAAGAATAATTGCATATGAAATAAATATATAAAATCATGAATTGCGTTTAAACTTGATACTATATGCCAATGCCCATACCATCCAGTTATAGAGTATAATGATATTGCATGACCTAAAACAACTATTAGAAATGCAAATGTTTGTAGCAACATTATGTGTGGAAGTCTATTTTTCATTTTCTGTTCTTTTATATTTTGAAGATTTCTTCTGTTTTTCGCATTGCTTGGGGGGAAACAAAGACTATTAAAATATCTCCTTGTTCTATCTTTTCATCTTTATTGGGGTAAATTATTTCTGAATTACGATATATGGCACCAATCTTGCATTTATCTGGTAAATCAAGTTCGTTTATTGTTTTTTCTATATTTAAGCTGTTTTCATCTATGCGTACTTCCCATACTTCACCCATTCCTTGACGGAGGCAATATGCGTTGTTTATTTTAGCTTTTCTTAAATCTTGCAACATTGCTGATGTTGTTACTAATGAACGGTCTATAATTACATTATCACCACTATTTTCGATTAAATTATTAAATAGGCTAGAATTAACAAGCGATATTGTATAAGGTACTCCGCTTTTTTTAGCAAGTAGTGAAGCTAGAAGATTATCCTTATCATTTTGAGTTATTGCAACTGAAATATCGCTATTTTTTATTTCGGCTTCTTCTAAAATGACATCACTCATCATTTCGCCTCTTATTATTTGAATATCATTTAGGGTTTCTGCTAGTTTTTCTGCTATTTGAGTGTTGTTTTCTATAATTTTGCAACTATTTATACTGTCATCTTTTTCTAATGTGTTAGCGATATAATATGATATTGCATTACCGCCAAACATAACGATATTTTCATTTTGTTTAACAGATATACCAAATTCGTGTAATGTTTCAAAAACGCTATCTTTTTCTACTAAAATAAAAATCTCGTCGTTTATGTGTATTGTTTCATTTGGTTTGGCAAAGAAACTTTTATCCTCTCGCAATATATGAATTACGGGACTATTGTAGTATTGTTTTATTTCATTTATCTCGGTATTTATTAGGGGGCAATATTGATTACATTTAAACCCTAATAAATATAGTTTTTCATCAACAAGTGGAAAAACAGCTGTAGTACCAGGTATTTCTAAAAGATTTAATATTGATTTGGCTATTTCAATATCTGGAGATATTACTAAATCCGCAGGTAAATTTTTATCGCTATACAATGTATTCCATAATGGATTTAAGAAATATTCAGAATCTACTCGGGCAATTTTTTTAGGAATTTGAAACAAGGAATACCCTACTTGGCAGGCTATTAAATTTACTTCATCATTATCTGTAACTGCTATTAATATATCTGCATTTTTTGCATCTATTTTTTCTTGTACTCCTGGATGAGAAATAGAGCCTTCTACTGTTTGTACATCAAATTCTTTTGCAATACTTTCTAGTTTATCTTTATCTGTATCTACAACGATAATATCATTGTTTGCTTGAGATAGATATGCAACAATGCTTCTGCCTACGTTACCTGCACCACCGATTAGTATTTTCATAAAAATATCCCCTCTTCTTGTTTGGTAAAATAATCTTCTATTGCCTTTATGGCTAAATCATAATCATAAATTTTAGTATATGTTTCTCTAAATCTTTTGGCATCTCTTAAGTTTTTGGAATACCAACACACGTATTTGCGAGATATTGATACTGCCATTTTATCTCCATAAAAAGACACCATATCATTTAATTGTTGTATTAATGCTTCTTTTAGTTCTGTTGGAGAAATTGGGGTTGGGGTTTGATTATTATTAATATAATTATGTATTTGCCCCAAAAACCAAGGATTACCCAGTGCACCACGCCCTACCATTACGCCGTCTACATTGGTCTGTTCTATCATTTTTTTGGCATCATATACTGTTGTTATATCTCCATTACCAATAACTGGTATTTTTATGGCTTCTTTTACTTGGCGGATTATATCCCAATCTGCTGTGCCAGAATAACCTTGTGCTCTGGTTCGTCCGTGAACTGTAACGTATGACGCTCCGCTTTCTTCGCACATTTTAGCAAATTCCACCGCATTTATAGAATTATTATCCCAACCTTTGCGAAATTTTACTGATACTTTTAATGGGGTAGCTTTTACTGTTTTTTCTATTATTTTTGATGCCAAGCTTAAATCTTTCATTAAGGCTGAACCTGAATTATTGCCTACTATTTTTTTTACTGGACACCCCATATTTATATCTAGAGAATAAGCACCTAAATCTGCTACTAATTTTGCAGCCTCTGAAAATAAGTCTGGATCATTACCTACTAATTGCACGACAACTGGATAAGGTTCGTTTCTTACATCTGCTATTTTATAGGTTTTTGGATTTTTACGATTTATAGCGTTTATTGCCACCATTTCTGAATATAAATTTACAGTTCCTTTGGAGGCAACAAGTTTTCGCATTGGATAATCTGTTATGCCTGCCATAGGAGCTAAAAATACATTAGTGTCAAAATCTAAAAACTTTTTTTGCATATTATTATTCCGCACTATTTAATGCTTTCACCAATACAAAATATATTTTATCTAGAGATGAAGTTACAGATAGGTTTAGTATTTCATTCCTCTTCATTGTTGTAGGATTTATTGCTTCTTTAATTAATAATTCCATAGCAAAGAGATATTTAACAACAAGGCTATGAAATTCTGTATTATCATCAAAAGATTTTCTTATTACCATTAATTGTTTTTTAGACAATGAAGAAGTTAATATTTCTGTAAACGCATTTGACTTGCCAGATAGGTAATCTTCCCACAAATCAAACATATCATAGCCTGTGTAGAATTGCTCTATGTTGATGTTTAAATTATTTAGTATTTTATTTATCGCTTTTGATAACTTATTTAAGTTATTTTTATCTATTTTTGGGGTAGATGGTTCTATTTTTTTGGTTTTATCGTGCAATTCTTGGTAGGCATCTATTTGTTTTTCATAACCTGAAAGTATATTATCTATTTCTTCTGACGCATCTTTGACACCATTTTGTAGATTAGAAAGTTTTTCTGTTATTGTATCGATATTTAGCAACGCATTGTCTATATAGTTTTTTTGTTCTTCCCACATATTCAAACTTTGTTTGCTATTATTCATCAATTTGGTTGAAGAATTTGCTATTTTATCTGAACTTTGAGTGATAATATCGCTTGCTTGTGTAAACTTTTCTATTACCTCGACAGCTTTATCTTTTAAGGCATCGGTTTTTAGAGCAAGTTTGCTACTTATATCACCAACTTTATCAACGATTGTTTCGGCTATATTTTGCAAATCAGCATTTTTAGCTTGAGTAATGTTGGTGAAATTCATTAATTTTTCGGTTTCTTTATTAATCGCAACAATAACGTTTTGCATGCTATTTATTGCATATTCTGAACGGCGTTCTATTTCTGCACGTTTTTCATCAAATGTATAACCTATACCTTGTATTGCTTTTCCTGTTTCGGTATTTACTGCCTTTAAGGTGTTTATTTGTTTTTTGGTTAGGTTTTCTAGTTCTATTGAATTTTTAACTAATTTATCTATTTCAAAGGTTACTGTTTGACCATATTTAGAAAGTTTGTTATTTAATAGTTCTGAATTATGGTCTAAAATTTGAGCTTGAGATTCTATTAAGCGTTTTTGCTCTTCTACTTTACCTTCTACTCCAGAAATGCCAGCATCTAAACGTTTGTACAAAGCATCACATTCTTCTGCTGTTTTGTAAAAAGATTTGCTTATTCTTTGTGTGTTTTCTGAAGTGGTTGCAAGTAATTGGTCTATATGGCGACGACTTATTTCTACGCTTGTTTCTAGTTGGCTACGCATTTCTGATAAATTTAATTTATTATCTGCTATATTATTTTTTATGTTAGATGATATGGCAGATATTTCATCTAGCAATGGGTTTATGCTACTTACAAATTTGTCTGCGTTTTGGTTTATATCACTAGAGCAATTTTGCATACGAGAAATTGTATTTATTGTTTTATCTGTTACATAATTACATCTATCTGAGAGAGATTTTACCCCATCATTTAATTCTATTAAGGTTTTAGCTGAATAAGAATCGAGTAATTGCATAATATTGGACAGCTCTCCAACTCTTTGCTCTAAATCTTTTTGCACTAATATTGATTGTGCTACAACTTCTTGGCTACTTTTTTGCAATAATTTTACTTGTTCTTGTAAAACTCTTGATATAGCTTTGGCGTTTTGTGTTGCATCATCATTTGGATACATAAGGCTGTCCATATATGATTGGAACAATTTTGAGCTTGCGCTTATGCTTGCTGTTCTATCTATGTAGGCAAGAATTAGCCACATAACTAGCAGAGGTGCTGTTATATACAATAAAAATGAGCCAAATTCTTTGGGTGGAAGAGTTGAAATTGCACCGAAACCAATAAAATTTTCTATATAATAGCAAACACCAACACCCCAGATAATAGCGATTAGCATAAAGCAATATAGAAAGTTTTTTTGTAACCACAAAAAGCGGTTTGTATGAATTGTATCATTATGTTTATTAATCTGTTGCATACTCTTAAACCTAAAAGAATTCTTCGTTAGTATTTACTTATCATTAACTTTTATTTTTTTCAAATATTTTATTTATTTTTGTAGAGATTATTAAAAAAAATTATGAAATTATAAAATTTATATTGATTTTATAAAAAGTTTGGATATTCTTTGTGGTGCAATCGGTGAAACGGTTGTGCTATGAGTTGCAGCATGTCATTGATTGCCCTTTTTTAGATATTATTTTGCCGCTATAGCTCAGTGGTAGAGCACGTCATTGGTAATGACGGGGTCGTAAGTCCGATTCTTACTAGCGGCACCAGTTTTGAAATTTCCGCATTTGTTGCGGATTTTTTCTTTTAAAACAATCATTTATTTAGTCCGATTTTAAGTGTTTTTATAATGGCACTTTTAAGCCAACTTATCGGACTTTTTGTTAAACCCCCAATAAAACCAATATCTTATCTATTAAAATCCCTGTCCAATAAAATGAGTATTAACAATAGTCATCAAAAACATCACCACCAGTCCATTCTTCGCCTAGAGCCAATGTATAATATTTTTCAGCTCCGTCTTCGCCAAAATAGCTTCCTATTGCGGTGTGTACAAATATTTTATTTTCATATGTAATTTTAGCAACAAAGAAATTTTTTACTTGATTTTCAGAATCATAAGACTGAATAACAATAGATTTTTTATCGTTTGATAAACTAAATCTTTCAATCTCAGATTGCCCATATTGGTTTTTGCTAAATACTTTTCCATTTTGCAAATTTTTTAGATAATCCTCTAATGGTGTATCGCTAATCTCTTTAGGACAACATAAAAATTCTGTAGGAGTTCTCCAGTTTTTTTGAATTGCATTAGTCGTCAAAGAAATAGTACAATCGCTTTCTTTATCATTATTAAAAGTATCTTTTGCAAAAGTTATTTGTTTTTCATATACCCAAGCCCCTAGCTTTCCTCTTGAAGAAGGTATATCACTTTTAGCCCATTCTTCAAGTCTTTCCTTGCTTATTTTTGCTTCCATTGGTGTTACTCTTCGCATCCATGCAAAATTTGGATCTAGTTGACTTTCTCCAAGTGTTGAAGGATTTTCTAAAAATGCTTCAATACTACCGCAAATAGCCACAATTCTTTTTCTTGTTATTGGGTTGTTAAGTGCATTTTCTAACTTCGTTACCCAATGCAAATTTTCTGGTCGATTATTTTGTCTATTGGTATCAATGTGGTCAACAATATGTTGTGGGGTTGGAGACTCTCCACAAAATGCAGTTGCAACGATTCTATGAATCTGTACGCCTGCAATATATAAATAACCTTTATCACCTAAAACACCAAAAGTCCATTTATTATCTAAAGGACGTGTCTTACTGGTATTTTTTTGACACCTTAAAACAGCCCCATTATTTCGAACAATATACACTTCGCCTTTGTAAGTGCATTGTCTTTCTTCGTTATAGTATTCGTCTACATTAAACATTTAAAGTTATCTACCTACATATACATCAGAGGAACTTGCTTCTGCTTTGCAATATTCTAGTAATGCAGGGGACATATTGTCTGGATGAGTAAACTCACATCTAAGGCTGTTACATCCAGATAGCAAAGCAATAAAACAAATTAAAACATATTTTTTCATTTCATATCTCCTAAATCTTTCACTAAGACTACAAAAGAATATTGTTTTTTTCAATATTTTTTAATTGTTTCTTCATTGCGTTTGCTAACTTATCTCCCAATTTTCTACAATCATCACACAAATTAGTCCGATAATTGCAAAGCAACGTGCACCAGTTTTAAAAACCGCCTCATTGCAGGCGGTTTTTGCATTGTTAGGGTTGCTTCTCACAAAGTCCGATTGTTTTGTTTTCGAAAACGGCAATTTTTCATAAATTATCGGACTTTTTATTTTTTTTATGTCATTCCTTGACCTGCGCTGCGTGTCAGGTCATCAAGGAATCTGGTCTTTACGAAGCACTAATTTTTTTAATTTGAAGATGCCTTGACCAAATCTGGCGATTTGGAGGCATGACGGTTATTTGTTTTCTAAATTATCGGACTCAATGTCGGATTTTAGTTTTGAAAATATGTTCAAATCTCTGAAACGATTATTTGGTTCAGAATAAACTTCTTGACGTAAAATTCCTTCGTGAACATATCCTAACCGTTGAGGAATTTTTGCCGATTTTGTATTTAAAACGTCGGTATGAATAACAATTCTGTTAAAATCGTTTGCAAACAATTCTTTTTCAATTAAAGACACCGCTTCACTCATCAATCCTTTGCCCGTATAATCTGAATCAAGCCAATAACCTATTTCGGCACGTTTATGTTTCCACGCAACATTTAAAACACTGATAAGACCTATAAAAACCTCTTGAAAATATACAGCATACACAAATTGTTTGTTTTCATTCCAATCAGAATCAACCGTTTTTAAAAAATCTAAGCTGTCGTTTGGCGAATTTGTATATTTAACCCAACCAAGCCAAGGTAAAAAAGTTTCTCTGCATTTATTAACACAAAAAAAAATCGCTTCTGCCATTTTAAAATCTGTTTCAGGGCGTTTTAGTGTTATTTTTGCGTCTTCTATGATTTCTTTTAACATTTGCTATTTCTTTCTAAAACAGAAAAATACCAAATATATTTTTCTTCATCATAAATTGAGCGAATTCTGTTTTGTTCAAAAAGTTTAATACCTTTTTTCATGTTTTTAAGTCCTAAATTTTGTTTGATGATATTTTAACATCCAATTGTTAAAAATTACATAATAAAACTAAATGTCCAGTATTTTAAGTTGCAAATCCTTGGCATTCATATCTTCATCATAGTCAGAAAATCGCTTCAACTTATCCCCCAACTGCTTATATTCATCATAAAAATTAGTCCGATAATGTAATATTTAAAAAGTAGTTGATTTTTGTCTATTTATATGATATGCTTAGACAAAATTTGTATTATTAAATCTATATGTTATGAAAAAAATTTTATTTATTTGTGTTTTGGTAGCCTCTTTAGTGTCTTGCACTTGCGATAACTATGAGGTTCGTCGGTCTGAGATTAGCAAAATTGGGGCCAAAGGAGATTATCGTATGTTGTACTTAGCAAATGGCGACACCATACAAAGTAATTCAACAGCGGCTTTTGACGCATTTCCTGGAGATTCAGTTGAATACTCTCGTGGGTGTAGCAAAATTTGGGGAGTAACAGTGTTATTTTCCAAAGAGCGTCAAAATCTTCCCCCTAAACGAGAAAAGGAAGAGAGTAGTAGTAGGCAAGTTATCTTTTACCCATTACCACATTAAAAAAAGCCTCCATTGTGGAGGCTTTTTGCTATTAAAATAAGTATTTTGCAAATATTGTTTTTTATATTTAACAAGTAAACCCCTTTGTAATTATAATATTACAAAGGGGTTTTGAGGAACATAAAAATTGTTAAAACGACAACACTTATCGCCACAAATATCCATGTTTCTTTTTCTCTTTTTTGTGCTTCTATTTGGGGTAATATAAATAACATATATATCAACATACCCATTACATAAAAAAAGAAAACTGGTATAAAATCCTTTGGCATTGCAAGGAGTGGTGTTTGTGCGTCTTTGGGTTCAAACAAATGCGAGATTAAAATTAGGCAGAGCAGTCCTGTACATGAAGGATATTGCCTAAAAAATCCAATAAAAAACTTCATAAAAAAACGTTTAAAAGATTAATAATAGATATAATTATGGTATTTCAATCCATTTTTATGGTGGTAATGATTAAATGTCAAGATGATTGTTAAGTAACATCTACTTTAGCTATTGGGTGTTTTTTGTCTTATCTATTTCTTTTACAAAAGTTTCATAGTTATTAAGCATGTTTGTTGCTACCCCAAATGGATACAACAAATGATAGTATATTTTTGTTCTTAATGTTGGCTTATATACATTACCTTCTTTAACTAAAAAATTTCCTTTTACACCGTCTTCTATTCTTTTTTTGAAAAAGTAATCTTTATATTCTTGTGATAAATTTAGCTCTGGTATTGAACCGTTTTGAGCGGCATAAAAAAATACAAATGTAGACATTGAACGCTCAACAGCAAATGGCACTAGAAAAACAAATGCAAAACCAAAACCTACATATGTTAGGTAAAGCAATATTGAACAAAATAAATCTTTAAACTTTAGCCACCAAATATATACACCGATTAGTGATGCACTAAATATAAATAAAGGCATATATAGCAAAAGAAGACCAGACCCATAGGTGAAAAATACACCCATAAAAGCAATTATTAGGACAACATAAATTAGTCCACAAATAATAACCCAGTATAATTTGTTTAATAGTTCTTTATCTTTTTTTGGTATAATCATAAGTTTATCCTATTCTGTAACACTTGTTTGCAGAATAGGATAGTACTTAAAAATAAACAACTGATATATTGTTTATGTGCATAATCTTTGATGATTGGAGTGAATATTAATTGCTACTATTATTTTTTAAGCATTTTACTTTTAATAATAGTATCAATGTTTTGCTATTAACCGGTAAAATTTATTATTACCTTTATTTCGAGATAAATAATTAGAATAAGGGAAAAATGGCAATTTATCACCTAAAGAATGCCAACTATCGTTAATATGTGTGATGCTTTTTGATGAAGATACTTGCATAATACCCCGGCTAAATTCTATTAAAGGCGTACAAGCTCCTATAATGAGCAAAAGGTATAACATTAATTTGCATAGAAAATGAGGTTTGTTTAATAAATATTGTAAAATATATATCATTAACAGCAATAAAAATGGTATTGTTGTTCGCATTTGAAAGTCGCACATACTCATATCAATATGAAATAAACATAATGTAAATAAACAAATGGTCATCACATAAAATAATGGTTCTTTATTATAACGGAAAAAAATAAAAAATAGATAACAACCAAATTCAATAAGGCAAAACAATAAGTAATCATCTATTATCACGTTAAAATTCAAGTTTGCATGTTTTCCTGTCTCATTTAGTGATATAAATGTGGCAATAACAATGAATATTGGAACTATGTATATATTAGATAAAGAAATAAAGTTTTTTAGCTTATATTTTAGGGATAACTCTTTATTTAATAAAAATAAAATGCAATTTGTTAACATTATTATTGCAATTCCAAACAATGGCAAAGGACTATAAAAAAGACCTAAAGTTATAAAAATACCATAATTTTCAGGTTTTTTATTTTTTAAAACTAATAGCGTTATTATCCATGCTGGAATGCTCTGATTAAACACCCAAAATAATAATGTCGTTAAAGAGCTGTATTGCACTTTTCCGTAGCCTGAATAAACTTCAAGATGTAGAATCTTATAGTCAAAAGTTTTCATCTTAAAATTTTGAGAATCAAAAATAGGCCAATCATATATTATTGCCCCAATGACATCTATACCTGAAAAAAATACAGCAAGAAGCAATACTAGTAATATTTGTTTATTATTTTTAGGTTTAATATAGGATATTAAAAGTAGGAAAAATATAGTTACACCAATAATTGAGTGCAATAACAAAATGTTTAACCCTATAGTAAACAATAGGTCTTGATTATTTATAAATAATCCTATGAATTTAGTAATGAGTGATGGTAAAAGCCAAAAACCAATATAGTAATTCAATGAGTATACTTTGTTGTAATTATAGTTTACAGGCCATGAGTATTCTATCAAATCTCTATATATTGCGTTTCTTGTAGGAAAGTCGTCTGATTGATACGCATACCCCCCTATTCCAGACCAAAAGCACCAAATAAACGCAATAGCAAAAGCTAATAGTATAGTTTTTTTATTTAAAATATAAGGTTGATCACCTAGTTCGGTAGAAAACTTTGTAAAATAACATGAAATAAACAAAGAGAGTAATAGTATTGTGCACGTATAAAAATTAAACCATGTTGCACAGAAAATAAACAAAGGAATAACAAGATAGAAGAAGGCAATTTTTTGTATAGTCATAAGTATATCCTATTCTGAAGCATATGTTTTCAGAATAGGATAGTACTTAAAAATAAACAACTGATATATTGTTTGTGTGTATAATCTTTGATGATTGGTATGGATATTAATTGCTACTATTTATTTCTTGAGTAGGTGCGTTTTCTGAATTTTTGGTATTATCTTTGGGCATTTTTTCTTTGTCTCCATCTATACCATCCTTAACATCACTTGCGACTTTTTTAGTACCATCCCAAACATCTGATGTTACTTTTTTGGCACCATCCCATACGTCTGATGTAACCTCTTTAGTACCGTCCCACACATCTGCTGTTACATTTTTTGTATCTTGCCAGATACCATCACTTTCTGCTAATAGTATTAAGCTTTGTGCTTTGGTATTATTTGACAAGGCTAGAAAACTTATAGCTAGCATTGTATAAAAAATATATTTTTTCATATTAATCCTCCTTTTTTGCAAAGTACATGTATTATTTATTTTTAGAGTTTCAATATACCACAATAAAAAACCACCCTTTTTTGGGGTGGTCTTTAGTTTAAATTTTGTGATAAATTATCTTACAAGAGCTTCTGCTAAAGCTTCTATTTGAGATAAATCACTTTGTTTTACAGATGATTTGATAGTAACTTTTTCATCTATAAAACGAATATCTTTGAGAGATGATAGTTCATCACGCATTTTTTTAGCTGAAATTGGCGCCCAAGAGCCATTTTCTATAAATGCGATTGTTCGGTTTTGATAATTTTTAGCTTTTAGGTGATTTATAAATGTTTCCATATATGGGAACAAGCCTCCATCATATGTTGGACATGCTAAAACTAATCTATCATAACGAAAAGCATCTTCAACACATTCTGCCATATCATCACGAGCAAGGTCTGCTATTGATACTTTTGGCGCACCTTTTTGCTCTAAAACTTCTTTTAACTTATAGGCTGCATTTTTTGTGTTGCCATAAATTGAAGTAAAGGCGATGAAAATACCTTCATCTTCTGGTTTATAACTGCTCCAAATATCGTATTTATTGATATAATAGCCAAGATTTTCTGTTAACATTGGACCATGAAGTGGGAAAATCTTTTGAATATCAAGAGTTGATGCTTTTTTTAGGAGAGCTTGAACTGGTGCTCCATATTTACCTACGATATTGATATAATAACGACGAGCTTCACAGTCCCACTCTTCTTCTGTATCTAATGCGCCAAATTTACCGAATCCATCAGCAGAGAATAATATTTTCTCTTTTGTTTCGTATGCCACCATAACTTCTGGCCAATGAACCATTGGAGCCATAACAAATACTAAAGAATGAGAACCTAGTGATAAATTTTCACCTTCATTTACAACAACAGCTCTATCTGTAAGGTCTAGATTTTCAAAAAATTGAGGCATCATTTGTAGTGTTTTAGGATTTGTTACAATTTTTGCAGTTTTATATTTATTTAGAAATACCTCAATACTACCTGCATGGTCTGGCTCCATATGTAAAACAACTAAATAATCTGGCTCTTTTCCGTTTAATGTTTTTTCTAAGTTGTCGCACCATTCTTGGCATTTTGATAAATCAACAGTATCCATTACTGCAATTTTCTCATCCATAATCACGTAAGAATTGTAAGAAATACCATTTGGAACGATATATTGCCCCTCAAATAGGTCTATATCTTTATCATCTACACCAACATAGTAAACACCATCTGTTAATTGATTGTTTTGCATATATTTCTCCCTTTTTTATATATTAACGTCATTGTTTTTGATATTTTAGCTATGCTTTTTTTCTTTGCAAGATAATTTTATGTAAATAAGTTAGACAAAATTATTTACTTAAATTTAATAAATTAGTAATTATAATGGTGGTTGGAAAATTATTTT
This sequence comes from Alphaproteobacteria bacterium, assembly GCA_017465945.1. GTDB lineage: Bacteria > Pseudomonadota > Alphaproteobacteria > RF32 > CAG-239 > CAG-267. The sequence goes on from JAFTVD010000024.1 coordinate 65,238, forward strand.
ATATTCTTTTAAAAATAATTATTGACAAAAATGATTTTGGGTGTCATTTATTATGTCAATAATAAGAAAGGAAAAAATAAATATGGTTAAGTCTACAATTAGTAAAGATACAAAAAGAGAAGCATTTGCAAAATTAGGTGCTACAAAAATTGCAACAGGTGTTTGCGAAACAAAAAGAGTTGTTAACGGCTTGGTGTTAGGTAGCTATACACTTTTGGCTAGTGGTACATGCTCTGATATAAAAATTAAAAATAAAGAGCTTGATAATGTTATAGTTTTTGCAAAACAAAAAGAAGTTGCTTAAAAAATTATTCAAAACCCACTTAGTTGGGTTTTTATTTTATTATATTTGTTAAAAATTGCTTGCAAAAATACTTTGTTTATATAAACTTTGGGCAGAATTAAACTTAAAATTATAAAAGGAGAATATGATGCCTTTAGTTTCTATGCGTCAGATTTTAGACCACGCTGCAGAGAACAATTATGGTGTTCCTGCATTTAATATTAACGATATGGAGCAAATTATTGCTGTATGTGAAGCAGCAAGAGAAGTTAATGCTCCTGTTATCATCCAAACATCAACTGGAGCTAGAAAGTTTGCTGGCGACCCAATGATTCGTCACATGATTCAAGCTGTTTTAGAAATGTATCCTGAATTGCCAATTTGTTTACACCAAGACCATGGCTCTTCTGTTGATGTTTGCCAATCTGCTTTGGTTAATGGATATTCTTCTGTAATGATGGATGGTTCTTTGGAAGCTGATGGTAAGACACCTTCTTCTTTTGAATATAATGTTAAAGTTACTAAAGAAGTTGTGGCTAGAGCTCACGCTGTTGGCGCTTCTGTTGAAGGTGAGTTAGGTGTTATCGGCTCTTTAGAAACAGGTAAAGGTGATAAAGAAGATGGACACGGTGCTGAAGGTGTGATTGATAAGAAACGTCTTGTTACTGACCCTGATGAAGCTGAACGTTTTGTTGCTGAAACAAATATTGATGCTTTGGCTGTTGCTGTTGGTACATCTCATGGTGCTTATAAATTTACTCGTAAGCCAACTGGTGATATTTTGGCTATTGATGTAATTGAAAAAATTCATGCTAAACTTCCTAATACTCATATGGTTATGCATGGTTCTTCTTCTGTTCCTCAAGAACTTCAAGACATTATCAATGCTTATGGTGGCGCTATTCCTCAAACATTTGGTGTGCCTGTTGAAGAAATCGTTAGAGGTATTAAGTCTGGTGTTAGAAAAGTTAACGTTGATACAGACTGCAGAATGGCTATTACTGGTGCTATCAGAAAAGTATTTATGGAGAATCCAAAAGAATTTGACCCTCGTAAATACTTGAAACCTGCTATTGAAGAAATGAAAAAGGTTTGTATTGATCGTTATGTAGCTTTTGGTGCTGCTGGTCAAGCTGATAAAATTAAGCCAGTTCCATTATCCGTAATGGCAAAAAGATACGCTTAATTTTAAATAATTGCATAAAGAACGAAGGCTCTAAGAAATTAGAGCCTTTTATTTTTTATTAATTTTTATTTTTTATGATGTTTTTATATGAAACTTGGAGAAACATTATGAAGTTAAAAAAGAAAATAGATAAATGGGTTGAAAATGAACTCATTTCTGAAGCTCAAGGTAATAGCATTCTTAAATTTGAGCAAAAATATAATAATGGAATATTTGGAAAAACCGCTTTTATTATTGCAGGACTCTTGATTGGGCTTGGAATTTGCTTGATTGTAGCTTCTAACTGGGATGAAATTCCGACAATCTTAAAAGTTTTGGGTTGTTTTGGGATGCTGGGAGCTTTCTCATACAATGCATACAAAAATATCTTAGCAAAAAATGAAAAATTAACGGAATTGTTTTTGATTTTAGCTTTTTTAATGGTGGGAGCTACAATTGGCTTGTTTGGGCAAATATTTAACTTGGATGGTGGATTTAACTCATTTTGCACTGGTTGGGCTTTGCTTGGAACTCCGTATGTTTTGCTTAGTAAATCTGTTAGATTTAATATTGTTTGGGGAGTTTTACTATTAAAAGTGTGGGATATATTTACCTACACAAAATCTTTATCAAGCACATTTTTTATGGCTGTATTTTTTATTATGATTAGTATAGGGTGCTATATTTTAATAAAAAAGACAAACATATCTTTAAAACTACCAAAGGCTTTATCTAAATTGTTTATGTTTATAGCTTACGCTCTTATTTGTAAAATTGGATTTAAATATGGACTGGATAGATTTTTCTATAATTCTAATATCTCATTTGAAGTGATTATGGCAAATATAATTGTTTTTGGATTTTTGGGCGGATATATGTGGTTTGCTATAAAAAAACAGGATATTAGTTTGTTTAAACGTAATACTTTTTTGTTAGAAATTTGGATATTTATACTATTTGCATCTGTTTATGAAAATTTGTTTATGAGCGGAATCGGTTTTATTTTGAGCGGATTAGCAATTCTTGGAATGATAAAAATCTTAAAAAAAACATCTAAATTTATTCAAAATATGGAGGCTTTTAAATGAGTAGTAAGTTTATAGGAATTATTTTAGGTTTACCTATTTTGTTTTTAGGTATGTGGGGAGTTATTTTAAGCTTTCAAATAAATAGCGGTATTGAGGTTAGACTACCAATTATGGGATATGACCCAAGAGATTTATTGTCTGGACATTATATTCAATATCAAATTGATTGGGAAAATGCCGATTGCAGACAATTTGAAAATGGAATATGCCCTGAAGATGAGTTTTGCGTAGAGGGTAGATGGGGTGGTAAACAATGCAGATTTTATATACCAGAAGAACATGCAGAAGCTCTTGATAAGTTATTTATAAAAAGAAACGATGAAGATTTGGTATTTGAAGTGGTATATTCTTATAAAAAAGGATTTAAACCTATGGCAAAAGAACTACTTATCAATGGAAAAGATTGGCGAGAGGCTATATAAGAAAGAAGGCTCTAGGAAACTAGAGCCTTTGGATTTTTAAGCTATTTTTGAAAACAGTTTTTGTTTGCTAATGATATCTTGTTTGGTTAGGCTTGATTTTAAGAAAGGGGATGTTTCTATTAAATCAAGCGGGGGCAGTTCCTCTTTTTTTATTTTAAAATCTTCCTTAAGTTTCTTTTTATTTCTTCATAGCCAAGTTTTTGGTACAAATTAAAAGCTTTGTTATTAAACATAAAAACATCTAAATCCATTGCGTATATGCCACGATTTATAAGATATTCTTCTGCTTTTTGTATTAGTAAAGTTGCAATACCTTGTCTTTGGTATTCCTCTTTAACGCCTAGACTTCCAATGTAGCCAAACTCATCATACACAAAACTTTCTTTAGGATGGTCTTGTAAAAACAAAACTAAATATCCTATTGTTTCATGTTTGTTTTTAGCAATAAAAACCTCTGACCATTCGCTTTTTATAGCATTTTCTAAAAAAGATTTTCCGCTATCTTGCTTTAATTGTTTGAAATAATTTGGAAGTTTTGTTTCGTGCAACTTACTTGTCATTTGATTTATTTGTGTAATATCATCAACATCATCTAGGGTAGCTATTTTGATTTCTATATTACTCATTTTTAGTCCTTTCTTGGGGAGGGAAAGCCCTCCCCTATTATAATAAAATTATTTTAAGCTTTCAATTAGACGAACAGGGTTGACGATTGTGCCAATGCCTTCTATAAAATCACCTGTTTTCAGCCCTTGCTCAAAAAACTCATATGGAGTTATGCTTTCTTTTATGCTTTTGGCTAACAGATATAAAATTGAAGCAAAAGGAGAGGCATATGGACCAGATAGGTGTTCAAAGGCATATTCATCCATTTTTACATCTAAAGAAACTGTTTTTGCACCACAAGGGAAGCATAGGGCATTTTTGTAATTATCAATAAGTTCCCATTTTGAATTAAGGGCTCTTAATGGAATGTAATCGGATGGATTATCAACATTTCCATCTAATTTACAGTATATATGACCAAGTCTTATATTTGGATTTTCTTTAAAATCTAATACAGCTCCAAAATTACACCAAATACCTAAATCTTCTGCCTCTTTTCTTGCTTTTAATGCATCTTCATATCCTTCTTCTGCACTAAATAAATCAAGAGATATTGCTCTTTGTATGTGAATAACATCTATACCATTTTTGCCTTCTGCAATTAGTTTTTTATGAAGTTCACAAACTTTTTTAATTGCTATTGCATGATAAACTTGTGTTCTATTCTCTGTATTTACTGCATAATAATACGCATTTGCATTTGGAGCAACACCACAAGTTTTACCTATGAATGATGACACGAAACCTCCATTTGAACCACCACCATAATTTGTGGGGTCAAAACCAATTTCTTCATACCCTTTTAGAGAACTATGATATTCTATATGATTAAACAAGCGAAAATTATTAATGATTGCTATGTTTCTTCCTTGTCCTTTTATGCCAAGTTTGTGAAGATTTTTAATGCCTAACCCTGGATTTTTGCGAGATTCTAAAAACTCCTTTGGTTTAAAACCGAGAGGCAATTTTGTTGGGTCTTCCGGCCATTTGGTATCTTCTGAATAGCGTACTTTTAATGGATCTATGCCCGATAGGTCATAACTTGAAACATCTAAGTGTTCAAAAGACACATATTCGCGATTGTTTCGTGTAAATGTTTTCTTTTTAGAATCATATTCTAATTGATAATCTTTTGGGTCATGTAGTTTGTATTTATTTTCTTCATAACCTGTTGTTATACGTCCACCATGCCATAATTTGAATGGACTATTAAAGGTTTTGTTTTTTGCAATAATTAGTGCTTCTGCAAGTTCGTGTGGTTCTTTTGAAATTAGGTCGTTCCAACTATCAAAACCATATTCTTTGGCTATTACGTGTTGAGTATTCATTAAAGACAATGAATCTCTGCCATTAAAATATTTTTCACATCTTGATTTTGCTTCTGGGAGGGTTTTCTTAAAGTCTTTTAATAGACATTTGGCTTCTACTTGAAAATACTCTATATATTTTGTCATATCATATTCCTTTCTTTGTGACTTATCTTAACGCCTGTCCGATTAGCATTGATAAGCTACAAAAAAGAAATCTATGTAATAAAATCAATATGGCAATGTATCACTTTGGCGGACATACCGAGCGTTTGCCTCACTCATGGGTGACTTTATATCATAAAAATGAGGTTGTGTCAACAATGTTTTTTTGTAAAAAAAAAATAACCACCTAAAAATAGGCGGTTATTCGAATATTTTTTTTATTATTTTATTTACATAGTTTGGATTGTTGCAACGAAAGCAAAAGAGATGATAGTTCTTTTTGAGCTGGAACTATAGTCATTTGCTTTGCGTTTGTTTTTAGTTCTTCTACTTGTGAAATGTATCTTGTTTCTCCACGATTTTGCATAGAGGAAATAACGTTGTCTGCCCAGTTTTCGTACTGCTGTAATTTTGGACGGCTCCAAACTTTTTCACGATGTTTTAAGATAGCCATAACAGAACCTACTCTGTTCTCACCTTCTTTTGGGGTGAGGTTTACATCTTTATCACGTCCATGGATTGTGATTTTGTTATAACAACCATCGTCTTCTATTTGTTGTAGTGTTTTTAGCATTTTGCCATAGGTTTCATCATGTGCCTCTGGTGGAGTATGACGAGGCATTTCATCATTTAGAAGAGCTTCTTCGTAACGGCTGTATGTTGAAAGTTTACTTTCATAAAAATTAACAGCCATTACATGGACATTTACTTCATACCCTTTGCTATGTAGGTCTTTTATTGTTTCACATATTTGAGGGGTGCGCATTGTGCCTTCGAATATGATATTATTACGATTTTGTATGGCTAGAGCAAAAATACGTTGTGTCCAGTCTCTTACATCTAAATCGGTGATAGTTGCCATTTCTTCTGGATGTTTGGTGTATATTTCTTTAATTTTTGGATGATATGCACGGTATTCATCTGCATTGATTATTAGGCAATCTTTACCTTCTTCGCTGTTTATTAGTTGATTTATGAAGGTGCTTTTACCTGCACCTGGTTGTCCTCCCATAATGAAAATTTTTGGTTTTTCTTGTGGTTTTGCACCTTTGAATACATTTTTCATTATTTCTTTTAATATTTCTTCATGTTCTTCGTGGGATAATTTATATATTTCTTCCATTTTTTTGTTCCTTGTTATTAACTATAAATATAGTTAGAAGATTTATTTGAATAAGACAATTAACATTTTGTATCAAGAATGTAACATTTTTGATGTGCGGAGAAAGTTTATGGGGTTATTTGATTTTCATATTCATAGTTATTTTTCGGATGGAACACTTGCTCCAAGTGAAATTGTTAAACTTGCTTTAGAGCAAAATATTACAAAAATGGCTCTAACAGACCACGACAATGTGCTTGGACTTATTGAAGCAGAAAATGAGGCAAATAAACTAGGAATTGATTTTATTAGAGGAATTGAAATATCTTCGAAAGATGATGATTGTCCTGTTATTCATATGCTTGGATATCATATAAAAGATTTTGGCGCGTTAAGAGATGTGATTGATGAAAATGCCCAATCTTTAAGAGAGAGAAATAGTAGAATTATTGAATTTTTGAAAGAAAATTGTGGTATTAATATTAAGATTGATGACTTTTATAGGGCTTTTAAGGGGACTGTTGGCAAAGGTAATCTTGCTCAATATATGACTAATATGGGATATACAAAAAGTTATAGAGAATCGGAAGATTTAATGCGACCATATAAGGCCGGCGCTTATGGCGTTGATGTTAAAAAGGCTATTAAAGCTATTTGTAATGCTGGCGGAATGGCATTTTTGGCACATCCTTATAATTTGAAAAAAGATGATGATGTTTTGTTAGAAAAAATAAAAGAATTTATGGGGTTTGGACTTAAAGGAATTGAATGTTTCCACTCCAATCACACTGATGAACAAACGAATTTATATATAAAATATGCTAAAATGTTAAATCTTAAAATTAGCGGTGGAAGTGATTTTCATGGTGATTTTAAGCCAAATGTAAAGTTAGGTTATGGCAAAGGTGTTGTGCCTTTGATAATAAATGAGATTATTTCTATTGATGAATAAAAAATAACCACCGCAAGGGTGGTTACTTATAAATGGTGAACAATACCAATTTATTATGCAGGAGAAACAATCATAAACATCTGTTTACCTTCTGTTTTTGGAGCTGCATCTACCTTGCATAAACCTTCTAAATCTTCTATTAATTTATTTAAGATTTCTTTACCCATGTCGTTTGCAGACATTTCACGTCCTTTGTAACGCATGGTAAATTTAACTTTATCGCCTTGACTTAGGAACTTTTTAGCTTGTTTTAGCTTTACTTCATAGTCATGAGCTTCAATCATTGGGCGGAGTTTTAGCTCTTTAATACTAACCACTTTTTGATTCTTTTTAGCTTCGTTCTTCTTTTTTTGCATTTCATACTTGTATTTACCATAATCAAGCACTTTGCAAACAGGGGGATTTACTTGTGGAGAAATTTCTATTAAATCAAGCCCTACTTCTTGTGCTATTTTTAGAGCTTCTTGAGTTGATACAACTCCTAAATTTTCTCCATTATAGTTAATTAAACGAACTTCTTTGGCTCTTATTTCTTTATTTATGCGTGGTCCGTCAGCTTCACGTACTGGCGCATTAGTATTTTCTGTAGCTATGGTAACCTCCAATAAAAATTAATATTACATATGTATAATAGCAAAAATATTATACTTCGCAAGAAAAATCGTAATTTCTCGTTATTTTTTTATATAACAAGAGCATTTTTGTAATTATAAACCTCTGGAATATTAATTGAGGTACGACGATTTGGAACATAGTATGTAGAATGAGCAAATGTTACTAAGGCTTCTTTTTTATCAAACTCTACACCTATATAACCTTTTTGTATCATATCATCTATTAATTCAAAACGATTGTATGGAAGAGTTATTCTAGTTTTTACATTTGATAAAACTGTTGTTTTTCCCATTGGTTTGTGAAGAAGTGATATTTTACCATCATCTGTAGGGTCTATTGCTGTTGAAAATAGATTAAATCGATTTGCAAAATATGGCGTCATATTCCAACGATTATTTCTATCAACAATAGATGTACAATCTGTGCAATCAAGGTGTGATGCTAGTTCCATTCGATAATTTATCATCATTGCATTTAGTGAATTTCCTCTATATGAAGGTAAAACAGAATCTGCACCAAATGAAGCTACTTTTGTTTCTTGAGTGTTAGGATTATCAAAAAAATCATAACTAGAGTTAGGTAGCTCATCTTCTAATTCTTCTCTTGTTTGGCAAACTTTTAAGTATGACATACCAACAAGATGGTCTCCAACAAATACACCGATATATTTTATATTTGGATTTTGAAAAACCTCATAGTAATATTCTTTTGAATGTTTGTGAATGAAACATTCTTGCCCTTCGGCTAAATTATTATATATATTTTCAGACAAATTGCCCATTTGTTCGGCATTATTTATATTTAATGGACGAATATGAAAACGAATAGGTTTATCTAGGTGTTTACCTTCAACTTTTGAAAGCTCACCAACCCATACCATTTCTCCGTTTACTGTATATTTTTTTATATTACTGTCCATTTTTTCCTCGTTGTTATATTAATAAAAAAAGCGGAGCTTTGCCCCGCCTTTAAACTTTTACTTAAGATTTTGCATTATCTAGTAATAAAGCTTATATTGCGGGAAGCTTGTGCCTCACGTTTTATCTTCATTTGCTTTATTGCTAGACTTATAGTCATTTCAAAATCCTTTTATTAAAAAAACTTGGGGTATTGTGCATAATTTCTAGTAATTTGTCAATAGTTTTTATATATTAGATTTAGAATAGTTTTTTAAGGGGTTAAAATGTTTGATATTAAAAATATTTCTGAAAATGAAGCAAAAGAAAAATTAGAATTTTTAGCTAAAGAAATTGAGAAAGCTGATATTGCTTATTATCAAAATGATGCCCCATATATTGATGATGCTAAATATGATGAGCTTCGCCATTTAAATAATGCACTAGAAGCTAAATTTCCTCATCTTATTAGAGATGATAGTCCTTCTAAAAGGATTGGGGCTAAGTTAAAAAGTGAATTTAAGAAGGTTGAACTTAGTGTACCAATGTTATCTTTGGGAGATATTTTTAGCGATATTGAACTGCATGATTTTATTTTAGGTATAAAAAGATTTTTAAACTCTAGTGATGATATTGAATTTACCGCAGAGCCTAAAATGGATGGATTATCTTTTTCTGCTTTATATGAAAAGGGTGTGTTTGTTAGAGGTTCTACAAGAGGTGATGGGAAAATTGGTGAAGATATTACAGAAAACTTAAAGGCAATAAAAGGATTTCCTTTATATTTAGAAAAAGATGTGCCTGATGTTTTTGAAGTTAGGGGCGAAGTGTTTATGTCTAAGGCTGACTTTATTGCCTTAAATAGTAAAAATGAGATTGAAAAGAAAAAAGTTTTTGCAAACCCAAGAAATGCGGCAGCTGGTTCTTTAAGACAATTAGATGCTAGAATTACAGAACAAAGAAATCTTAGTTTTGTGGTGTATACATGGGGAGATGTTTCTGATGTTTTTTGGAAAACTCAAGTTGAATTTTTGGATTATGTAAAAGATTTAGGTTTTCCGGTTAATCCTTACAATAAACTATGTAAAAACGAAGAAGAGTTAATGAAAAGCTTTAATGGATTAATGGAGAATCGAGCAGAACTACCTTATGATATTGATGGAATTGTATATAAAGTTAATAGTTTAGAGCTACAAAAAAGACTGGGTTTTTTAACTAGAACTCCTAGATGGGCTATTGCTCATAAATTTCCTGCAGAAAAGGCTATTACAAAGCTTAATAATATTAGAATTCAGGTTGGTAGAACTGGTGCGTTAACTCCTGTTGCTGATTTAGAACCTATTAATGTTGGGGGAGTACTTGTTTCTCATGCAACACTGCACAATGAAGATGAAATTAAAAGAAAAGATATAAGGATTGGCGATATTGTTGTTATTCAACGTGCAGGAGATGTTATTCCTCAGATTGTTGAGGTATTAAAAGATAAAAGAACTGTTGAGTTAGAGGAATTTGTTTTTCCTACTGTTTGTCCTGAATGTGGGGCGCATGCTATTAGGGAAGAAGATGAAGCCGTTAGAAGATGTACAGGTGGATTATCATGTCCGCAACAAGCAGTTGAAAGGCTTAAACACTTTGTTTCTCGTGATGCTTTTAATATTGAGGGGTTAGGCGATAAGGTTATTGAAGATTTTTATAATGAAAAAATTATAAAAACTCCTTATGATATATTTACTTTAGAAGAAAGAAACAGGCCTGTTGATTTGTTTTCTGCTGGCGATTCATTAAATCTTGAAAATAGAGATGGTTGGGGGAGTAAATCTGTTTCTAAATTATTTGAAGCTATTAATAAAAGCAAAAATATTACATTACAAAAATTTATTTATGCTCTAGGAATTAGGCAAGTTGGCTCTGCTACTGCTTATTTGATTGCTAAACATTATCATAATTTTAGCGCTTTTATGAATGCTATGATTGAAAAAGATATTGAACTTTTGATTAGTATTGATGGAATTGGTCCTCAAGTTGCACTTGATATTGTGGAGTTTTTTAAGGAAGAGCATAATATTGATATCATTAAGAATCTTATTAAAGTTGTTAATATTGAAGATTTTAATGATAATATAATTGAAGATTCAGAGCTATCAGGCAAAACTGTTGTGTTTACTGGAACTCTTGTTAATTTGACTAGAAATGAGGCAAAAAGCAAGGCTTTGTCTTATGGGGCTAAAGTTTCTGGTTCTGTATCTGGTAATACTGATATTGTTATTGTGGGTGAAAATGCTGGTTCTAAACTAAAAAAAGCCAATGAACTTGGCATTAGGGTTATCTCTGAAGATGATTTTATTAAGATGACTTCTTAGTCTTTTTCTTATAAAAGCATTTGTATAGACTTATAAATACTATGTTAAAATACATGAATAAAAAGGTCATAATATAAACCAATGTATTTAAGTTATAAATTGTATCTATATAGTATGATAATGCAAGAGATGAGCTCATAACGATTGCGTATGAAACAAATCGCCAATAATATCCTTTAGTTTTTTTGTATGCATCCATTATTGAACGGCTTTTTCCAACAAGAGATGATATCCATGCAAGATATGGCCTTGTTATGGTAAAAGGCGATATTAGTAGCATAAATACGTAAAATAATGCTTTTCCTGAAAGATTGTTATTGCTTTGAATTATTCCCATATAGGTTTCAAAAATTTCTAGATATTTATCACTAAATCCCATTAGCAATGGTATGTATGGACAGATTACAACAAAAAGATAAATAATGATATTCATAAACATTATTTTACTTGATGGAACTAGGCTATTAAATATGCGAATTAAAGAAAAATACGGTTTGTGTTGCAAAGTGTGACGAATAAAAATGGTTAAAAATACGTAGTAACTTATTAGCCATATTATACTTAAAGAATTTGTCCAGCCATTGGGAATTAGTTGAAAGATATAAAGAAAAGCAAAATTTATAGTGCACCATATTATAAATGTCTGTTTAAAAAGCAGTACAAATTTTGCACTGCTTTTTAATGCTGTTAATAATGAAAAATCTGATATTTCTGGAACATATATATTTTTATGCTTCATCTACTTCAAATTCCATTTCCTCTTCAGCGTTAGGGTCATAATCTACCCCTAATTTGGATAGAATATCTTCTGTTTCTGAAGAACGTTGAGCAACAATCCAATCTGGTACCCATGGTGAGTGAGGTAGTTTAGATAGTGCCAACATTTTTTTATCAAGATAGAAACGAGGAGCATCTGCCATAATTGGGGTATCAATAGAACCTTGCATTAGAACAACTTGCTTTAACATTGGCAAACTTAACAATTCGTTTGAGCTAATTGCTGAAACACCTTGTAATTGGTAACTTACGTTTTTAGCAAATGGGTTAAAGTCTTTATTTAAACTACCCTCGCTTCTAGAGAATGATGTGGTTTGAACTGTTTTATTACCAATCATTTTTGAAAAACGTTGAGCTGTTTGCTCGTTGTTTTGTGATAAAATAACTTTACATGCAGTTGTTGAAATAACTGTTTCTAGGTCGTCTTTACCATATTTACCGGAGATTTGTCCTAAATCTTGTCCGATAAGTAAGTATGACACTTTTTGACCACGACCTACGGCTGGTCCATCAATAACCGCTTTTAGTTTTGGCATTTGTGGAAACTCGTCGAGCACGAATAATGCAGGAAATGGCCCCATTTTACCATCTGTTGCATTTACAAAGTTTGGTGGGTTAGATATTAGGTATGCACTCATCAAATCTACAAACACAGCACTAATTGGGTTTAGGGCTTGCGCATCTGTTTGGTTAACTGATAAGTAAACTGAAATAGGCTTCCATTCACCTGTTACAGGGTCTTTCATACCACGCATATCTTTAAACTGAATATCTGAAAAACTTGTACGAGCAACAACGGCCGAGTTTTTGAAGATACGGATACCATTAAATGCTGTTGATAATACTGAACCACGTTCTTTATCTGGTTTTGCACTTAAACCTGATAACTCTGTTATACAACGACGTGAATATCCGTAGTCATTTGCTTCGTTTACGGCGTCATCTAACAAATCACGCATTAAGTCTGCCATTGCTGCCATTTGGTCACCCTCTTCTAGGCGACGTTTAATTTCGTTACTTTGTTCAATTTGAGCGGCAGTAATCCATTCCAAAATCATCGCAAGGCAGGCTTCGTGATTTATCCATCTGTCTGGAAATGATTTCCATGTCCCAATTGGAAGATAGTTTTCAATGGTTAGATTACCTGTTTGTAAGTCTTGTATTGCACGGGCTGCGTTTGTTTTTAGGTTACCTGATTGCATATCTTCGTAATGTGTTAAAAGCTCTTGTTTGTCTTCTTCGGTTAATGAGCCTTCGTATATCTTTTGAATAAAACGTTCATTTGCTAGAGCTTTTTCACATTTAGAAGCAACGAAATGGATAAGACCACACAATGCACCACGACCTGCTTGTGACCAATATGCATCACCACCGCCTTTAGGGTCTTCAACTAAGGTATTACACATAGAATCGATATACAAATCTCGTGCAGGACCTGGGGCAGGAAGTGTTCCTGGTGATAGAGGGTTCCAACTTGGATAATATTCTCCTGTTGCAGGGTCATCTTCTTTACCCCAGTTGATAACGAACACAGGACCAACCTTTGCTCGAGCACCTGTTGTAGAGTAACATAACTCTGGTTTAGGGTCGTTTACGATAATACTTAAACCTTCTGAATTGAAAATTGTTGGAATAACCACGCCGGCTGTTTTACCTGTTCCTGGAGGCGCACAGCATAGGGTTGAAAGTGTTTCTTTTAATTTTAGCATTTTGCCTTCAAACTTACCAACAACCATACAGAAACCATCAAATCCTAGTAATGGCATACGTTCAATATCTCGAAGAGTTGCAACATGAGCTGAACCATGCACGTTTGATTGGAATTTGTAAGGGCATCTTAATGCGCCAAATATAAGTATTAAAGGAAATAGAACAAATGGTAAGAGTGGAATCCACAAACTTAATTTAAACTCGCCATTATAGCGGTATATTTGTTTGAACCATCTTCCATATCTATCAAACAAGAAGCCCGGATCCATTATTGATTTTTGGAGAAATTTTGTAACTAAATCTATGCTTTTTTTAGATATTCCACTTTGTATTAAAAAAGCTAAAGGTTGTGCTAAATATAAAAAAACTATTCCCACACCTAAAGAAATAAGAAATGTCAAAGTCATCCAACGGACGGCGTTATCATATTCTTCCCACTCTTTTCCTCTTTCTTTTACCATTTTATCTCCCTTATAATAATTTATTATGCCAAGCTATATATTAGTTTTTTGAGTTTTTCAACTGTATTTTTATCTGCCTTTTGTTCGCAATTTTCTACGGATTTAGAGAATAGTCGTATTTCTTTTGGACTGCCCCTATTTATGCGAGTTACATTAATATTCATAGAATTCCAAATTTCAAACATATCCTCTGCATTTATGATATTTCCCGATTGAATTACAACATAAGCGACAACTTCAAAATTAAAATCTGCTACTGCTAATTTAGTATTTAATATATCTTTTGCTATATCAATTTTACGAACAGGAGATATTCTGTGGCTACTTTCAGAGAACCATAATGGTTCTTCATCATTGAACTTTTCTTCATCTGCAAGCCAATCGCCTAATTCTCTATCAACAAGGCAAAGCAATAATTGATTTTTTGAAACTGCAATATAATCAATCGTTGTGTTTTTAATGATAGCTGAAGATATAACATCATAGCCTTTTTGAACCAAAACATCCATAACTGGTGTATGAGATTCTTTATTTGGAGAGTTGTTCTCTGGTTGTTTATTTTTATTTGGCGCTTCTTTCTTTATATTCTTTTCTGTATGTTGTTTATTTGTTTTTTCTTTTTCTGTTTGTTCTTTATGTACATCTATTGTTTTTTCTTCTGGCTTTTTCTCTTTTGGAGTGTCTACCACTAATGCAGATGGAACTTCTAGCTCTTTGGCTTTTTTATCTTCTTTTTTATCGAAATCAAAATCTAAATCAAAATCATCATCTTCAAAATTAAATAGAGCATGGTCTATTGGAGCGGATTGCTCTTGTTTTTTCTTAGGGGTTGGAGTGTATGATGATGGGGAACTAGGTATAGAGCTAGTTGGTGTAGTATGTATGTTAGATTGCATTAATGTAGCTGATGGCAATGGCGGTCTTTTTACTGGCACTTTTTTGATTATTGGTGTTTTTTTGACAGCACTTGTATCTTCGGTTATAGATTTTTTCTTAACAACTACTGGTGGTTTTGTTTTTAATGTTAATTTTCTGTATAAATATACAGGTCCCATTATTAGATACTTAAACCATTTTTTCCAATGCACAATACATAAGCCAATCCACCCTGTTATCCACAATGGTATTGCACTTGCTATCATGATGAAAAATGCTAATTCTGAATTTGATATTGGAGCTCCGCTATTCCATTTTATCTTTAATAATTGCCAATGCTCTTTTAAGAATATATCAAAATGCCAATTAATGAGCAAAACAACCCTTATGCCATCTATAAATACTATACTCCATAGATAGCCAATTATTAGAGTTTTTAATATTATCATTAATGGTTTCAAGTTTTTCTCCAATAGTTTTCTTTTGTATTGTATAAGAGCATTAGTTAATAACTGCTTATTGTTTTTTATTTTCTTCTAATTTTGCAGATATTTGTTGTCTTATGTCTTTTATTGTGTGTACAGATGTTGGGTCCTCTCCTTTCTCTTTTAATTTTGCGGATATGATTTCATCTAAACTTTTATCTTTTATGCCAAGATTTTTTATAGAAACATGCTCTACTTCCATATTTTTAGGGCGTGTTAATTTACGATATATCTTAACAAAAGGAATAGATATTGTTTTCCAGAAACCTTTTTTATATAATGTAAATGAACTTTTTAACCAAAATATTGGTAAAAAGATTAGAGAAAACAATAAACTTATATCGCTAAAAGAGCGAAAAACGTATCCACTTTCCCATAGTTTATATAATTTTTGATAAGATTTTATATCAAATAAATTAATTCCCCACAGATGTTGAAAAATAACTTGCCCAATACTTGCTAGTATTGCAAACATTGTAATTAGAATCGATAAAAATCGGATAAACTTCTTTATTTTCTTCATAATAATTAACGCCCACCTTTTCTATTTTTTGCAAAATACAAATTCTCTTCAAAAGTTCTGTCACTAGGAGATACTGTTGCTTTAGCTTCGTCCTTTTTAAAGCTATCTTCAAGTTTGGTAGCTTCATAACTAGCGGTCTTTTTCTTAGTTCCTGGTCTATACATACCTTTGAAACCTTTTCGTTTATTATTAGTTTCTTTCAATGTTTCGGCATTAGCTATTACCTGTTGTGTAAACTTGTGAATTGGAAGATTTTCGGTATGCGTTTTATTTAGCTTATCTAAATGTTCTGAAATATTTATGTCGCCATTTTGTAATTTTGTCCCTATTTGTGTTAATTGCTCTTTCATTACTTTGTGTTCTGGGGTATCTGCTGTTAACATATCTTTCATAGATGTTACTAACTCTGTTAATTTTGCTTTCTTTTCATCTTCTGTTAAAACATTACTTGTAGCGGCACGATTCATTTTTCTTAAGTTTTCAGTAAACTCTTTAGAAACAGTATGTTGCCTACCTGAAGCTATTAATCTATCATCTTCAGCTCGTATTGCTGAAATATTTTCTTGTGTTGCTTTTGCTATTTTCATCTGTCTGAAATGAGGATTGAGAGCATTTTCCTCTTCTATTTGATGAATGTTTTTTACACCTTTTTTTACTGCTTTAAAATCACCACCATTTGTAGCTTCCTGTATAGCTGCTAATTTCTCTGAAATACTTTTATGAACTTCGCATTCGCTATTAACTTCTTTTGAAGCTAAGCCAACATAAGCAGTTATGATATTTTTATCTGGAGTTTTTTTAGATAACTCTTCTTCTATTTTTTTCATACTTTGGGTAAAGGTTGCAGAGATAACGTCACCATTCATATCATCATTACGAACTTTCTCTGCAGCACAACCTGCAGCTATACTTATCAACTTTTTCTCGGCATCATTTAGTTCTTTTATACTACTTGCTGAGTTAAAAACTCCTTCAATAAATAACTTTTCATCTGGTGTGCGCTCATTTTCCGCTTTATTATATATTCTACTTGCTTCATCAAAACATTGCGGTTTCTTTTTATTTAGCTCCCAAGTAGGTTCTTCACCATTTTTTACTTTTTCTAAATTATTAAGAACTTCTGCCAAACGAGCTGTTGCTGCATCTACTTTTTTATCAGTTTTTTCACATTCTTTATCTTTTATAGATTTTGCTATTGTATAATGGTCTAATTCTGTCTTTTGGTCTTTTCCATCACTTTTATGATATAAAACATAATCAACAAAATCCATTGTTAAATCTGTTGCTTTATTAATAATACCAGAATATGAAGCTAAAATAATTTCTTGCCAGAATAACTCCATAATATCTTTGTAATCTTTATCTTTATCTTTTTCTGGACGTTTTGGGGGTGTAGGAGCTGGTCTTGATTTTTGGGGTTCTTTTGATTTTCCCATATTCATATTAGCATAAGCTGATGAAACACCTAGCTCTCCTGGATGTTGTGGCTGATCTCCTGCTGGAGGTGTTGGCTCGTCCTCTCTTGGTGGATTTGGAGCATCATCTCTTTGAGGAGTAGGTCCTTCATCTCTTTGAGGAGTAGGTCCTTCATCTCTTGAAGGTGTGGGGCTTTGAGAAGTTTCATCTGCGCCATTTACAAGATTTTCAACTTCTCTTCTTTGATTTTCAATCTCTCTATCAAATTCATCAATAACAGAAGATGATGTTCTTTCTTGAGTTGGGGTTTCTTGAGTTGGGGTTTCTTGAGTTGGTTCACCTTGGTTTGTTCTATCGTCTTCGTCAGCCATTGTTTTTCTCCTAAACAACTATATTTTTTTTATTTTAACATAAATTTGATGGTTTGTCTACTTTAAATTATATTTTTAATTTTTTTATAAAATTACCAATTTTTTGGTTCATTTTTATACCATCTTCTGCTGAAACTTTTATTAAACCAAAAAATTTTGGCTTCATTTTATCTATTTCTATTGGTGCAAACATAGCGGGATTTTTGGTTAATGCTTTATATGCGCCACTTGTATCATTTTGGGCGGCTCTAAAATAGTTATTTATTAGTCTATCTACATCTATTGGGAAATTTTGCTCCTTTAAATGTTTTATAAATTTATTTTTTCGTTCTTGCAATTCTAGATACTCTTCATAAAGTTCTTTTTTGATACGATTTTTTAGTGCAATTTCCTTCATTTGCTCATATTTAACTTCGCAGATTTCAAGGTTTATTAATATTTCTACATAAGATATTATGACTAGTTGCATATCTGTATCTGATAAACTTTCTGCAAAAATAAGATATTCTTCATCATTGGCGTTTTTAGATAGTCTTTTCATATTTTCTGGATCGTATTTATTCAATATATCCCAGCTTTCTAATAGATATTTGGCTATTTTTTTACCAACACTTGGTTTGTAGTTAGGGTTTAATTGAGAATCGCTATAATCAGTTGTTGGAGATTTTAAGTTTTTCTTTTCTGCTAGAGCATATATTCCATCTTGAAAATTTGCTACAGCTCTTGCTAGCTCTAGCTCTTCTGGTTTTAGATTTGCTTGTTCTTCTGTTAATTGTATTGGAGCACCGACATCTTCTGTATTTTCAAAGAGATTATTAATTCTGTCGTCGTCTATACTATTTATTGCACTTGTTGTAACAAAACTATCTAGACTGCTAGGAGATGTATCTTTTTGTTCTTCTGTTGGTCCTAAAAAATCATCTAAACTTTTATTTGTAGATGCTGTTGAACCATTGGATTCTTCTATAAAGCTATTTAATAGTTTACTAAATTCATCTTCAAGAGCAGAAGATGATATTTCTTTTTCTTCTGGTTGGGGGGTATTGTTTGAAGAAGTAAAAAAAGCATCTAATTTGTTTTGTTCTTCAGACATTTGTCAATCTCCTGTTGCGTTTAATTATTTCTTGATTTTAGTATTGTTTTGTGTATTTTAAGTAAAATTAGTGAAAATATATTTAATAAACGCCCATGATTGAAGAAAAGAATAATATTTTTTATACGAACCCTGTTGAGGATAATAAAACAGGTATAAGAATTGACAAGTTTATTGCTGAAGAAATAAATGATATTTCTCGTTCTATGGTGCAAAAACTGATTGATAAAGGATGTGTTTTTTCTGACGAGGAAATTATTACAGATAAAGACTTTAAGACAAGATTAGGCGATGTTTATCAAGTTAATATTCCTGACCCTGAAGAACCGACACCTATTGCTCAAGATATTAAATTAGATGTTTTATATGAAGATGATGACTTGATTGTGGTTAACAAACCTGCGGGAATGACTGTTCATCCTGCGGCGGGAGTTAATAAAGATACGCTTGTTAATGCGTTGTTGTTCCATTGTAAGGACTCTCTTTCTGGTATTGGAGGCGTTGCAAGACCTGGAATTGTACATAGAATTGATAGAAACACTAGTGGTGTTTTGGTAATTGCAAAAAATGATATTACACATAGAGGGCTAGCTGAACAATTTTTTAACCATTCTATAGAAAGAACTTATTATGCTGTTGTTTATGGTGTTCCTTCGCCTGTTAAAGGAACTATTGAAGGAAACATTGCAAGGAGTTCTTTTGATAGAAAGAAAATGGCTATTGTTAAAATTGGTGGAAAAAGTGCAATCACACATTATGAATTGATTGAAAATTATAAAAATGCTGTATCGCTTATAAAATGCAATTTAGAAACAGGAAGAACTCACCAAATTAGAGTACATTTATCTAGTATTGGGTGTCATTTGGTGGGAGATGATGTATATGAAAAACCTAAAAAAACAAGCATTACCCTTCAAAATGAGTTAAAAAAATATGTAAATACTTTTCCAAGACAAGCTTTGCATGCTTATTCTTTGGGTTTCATACACCCTAGAACTAAAGAATTTTTATCATTTAAGGCAGAATTTCCTGATGATATGAAAGAATTAATAGATACTTTAAAAAAATAGTTATTTAGTTTTGCTTTTGCGTTAAATTGCTTAATTTTTATTTAAAAACAATAGAACCATTGTCTAGATTGTGGAAAAAATTTTTATCTATAAACTCCTTAAAGTCAACTTTTAGGAGAAAGATAATGAAAGAACAACTTATTCTAAATGGACTTGACTTTTCACCAGAAGAAAATTTATCTAGATATTTACAATCTATCAAAAAATATCCGATACTAACATCTGAAGAAGAATATGAACTAGCCTTACAATATCAGAAAACAAAAGATAGAAAAATTGCTTATAAACTTATTACTTCTCATTTGAGACTTGTTGTTAAAGTTGTTTCAAAATATAGAGGGTATGGATTGCCTGTTAGCGAAATGATTTCTGAGGGGAATATTGGTTTAATGTATGCTATTGATAAGTTTGCACCAGAAAAAGGGTTTAGATTTTCGACATATGCTTTATGGTGGATTAAGGCTTCGGTGCAAAAATATATACTTAATTCGTGGTCTTTGGTTAAACTAGGAACAACAGCTGCACAGAAAAAATTATTTTTTAATTTACGCAAAATTAAAAATCGCCTCAACCTTATTGATGATAGAGAGCTTTCTGAAAATATTTTAAATGATATTGCTAAATCATTAGATGTTAGTGTTCAAGATGTTACAGATATGAACATGAGATTGAAAGCGCATGATGGTTCTTTGAACTCTATTATTGACGGAGAGGGAGAAGGAGGTTCTGAATGGATGGATTTCATTTCGGACAATAAGCCTAATCAGGAAGAAAGTTTGGCTCATGCTGAAACCGTAAAATATAGAAAACAAATGTTTAACAAAGCTCTTTATGTTTTAAATAAAAGAGAGAAGGATATTTTATTTAAACGTAGGTTATATGAAAAAACAATTACACTAGACGATTTGAGTAAATTATATAACATTTCAAAAGAGCGTGTAAGGCAAATAGAACTAAACTCTATAAAGAAAATTACAAAAGCTATAGAACTTTTGCAGTAAATCTTGAAAAGATGGTATCTATTATTATCTATGTAGCACAACAATTTTAATATATGGGATTGGCCACATGGATAGAAATAAAAATGGACGTAGTTTATATATTTTAATTTTGTTAGTAATGTGTCTGTTGTCTTTTGGTTTGGGATATTTTGTTTTTAATAAATTTCAAACGAAAGAACTCAGGCACATTCCTATAAATGATAGTATATCTATTAATGTAATACCATTAAAACCAGAAAATATAAATGTAAAAAATACATATGTGGGTTATGTTGAAGCAATTAATCAGGTTCAGATAATACCATATGTTAGTGGATATATTCAAAAAATTGATGCAAATAAGGGACAATATGTATCTGAAGGGGATTTGCTTATTACTATTAATCCTGATGAATATCTTGCTAAGCTTAATTCTGCAAAAGCTTCAGTATTACAAGCAAAGGCTTTGTTAGATTATAATGAAAATTATTTTAATCGGCTAAAAAAATCAGAAAAAGCCTTTTCTGAAATTGAGATAGACAATGCAAAAAATAACTTTTTGCAAGCGAAAGCATCTTATGAAAATTCTCTAGCTAATTTGAAATTTGCAGAAATTAATTATAACTATACTATTATAAAATCTCCTATTTCTGGGCTTATTGGAAATTTTAATTTGAGTGTTGGTGATTATGTTTCGCCGGCAAAAGAGGTGTTATTAAACATTGTACAAACTAATCCTATTAGAGTTGTGTTTTCTTTAACTGATGTAGAATATTTGGATATGTTAAAAGATAGCGACAAACTTTTTAAAGACAGTGTAATAAAGCTAAAAACAGCAAATGGCGAAAACTTTAAGTATACAGGCACTTTTAAATACACTGATAATGTAATAAACAAAAATACAAATTCTCTTTCTGTGTATGCTGATTTTAAAAATGATAAAAATGAACTTTTACCAAATGCGTTTGTTACCGTGGAGGTATATAAGGACTTAAAGAATGTAATACTTATTGATAAAAACTATGTAAAAATGAAAGAAAATGGATATTTTGTAAACATTGCTCAAAATGATAAAATCACACAACATAAAATTAAAATAATTACGGAAATGGATAACAAATATGTTGTCGAAAATTCTTTTGAAACTGGCGATTTGCTTGTTTTGGACGATATAAAAACATCAACCACTACTAATATAAAATTTAATACTCTAAAGTAGTTATGAAAAATGGAGGTTTTAGATGTTTTCTAAATTTTTTATTGACCGACCTAGGTTTGCAATGGTTATATCTATTGTTCTTATAATATTAGGATTACTTGCAATAAAAGTATTGCCTGTATCACAATTTCCAGATATTACACCACCGCAAGTTAATGTAAAAACAACATATCTTGGCGCTAATGCTCAAGTTTTAACAGATACTGTTGCTATTCCGATTGAAAATCAAATGAACGGTGTTGAAGATATGCTTTATATGTCATCAACATCTGATGATACTGGTGCATATAATTTAACAGTAACATTTGATATTGGGACAAACCCTGATATTGCACAGGTTATGGTACAAAACAGGTTGCAACAGGTTAATAGCGAACTACCGGAAGAAGTTATAAAAGAAGGATTAGATATTTCATCTGAAAATGCAGATATACTTGGAATGATTGTTCTACGTTCTCCTAATAATACTTATTCTGATTCTTTTTTAAGCAATTACGCATACACAAATATAAAAAATCCACTATCTCGACTATATGGTGTTGGACAAGTACAGATATTTGGTCCGCAATATAGTATGCGAATATGGCTTGATATTGATAAAATTACCGCTCTTGGGTTGAATAGTTCGGACGTTATAAATGCGGTTAGAAATCAAAACACACAGGCGGCGGTTGGTAGTATTGGTTCAGCCCCAAGTGATGCAAATACTAATATGGTTTTAACACTAACGGCTAAAGGGCTTTTAAATAGCGTTGATGAATTTTCTGATATTATTATTGCAACAGATTCAAATGGAGGTGTTACTTACTTAAAAGATGTTGCAAGAATTGAACTTGGGCTTAATTCATACAGCTTGGTATCTAAATTTAATAACGCTCCGGCTGTTATTATTGCATTAAACCAAACACCAAACACAAACGCTTTAAAAACAATGTTCAATGTAAAAAAAGAATTAGAAGAATTAGCAAAAAACTTTCCTGAAGATATGAGTATTGAAGTTGCATACGATTCAACAAATTATGTTAAAGCATCTATTGATGCGATAATTGAAACACTTATTATTACATTTGGACTTGTTATTTTGGTTACTTATTTATTTTTACAAAAATTAAAAACAACATTAATTCCGCTTATTACAATTCCTGTGTCTTTAATTGCTACATTTATCGTGATTTATTTATTGGGATTTGACATAAATATTTTAACATTATTTGCGATGATTTTAGTTATTGGATTGGTGGTTGATGATGCTATTATTGTGGTGGAGAGAGTCCAATATCTTATGTTAAATGAAAACTTAAGCTCTTATGATGCGTCAATTAAAGCGATGGTACAAATTGGTAGTGCGATTATTGCAACTACATTTGTTTTACTTGCAATATTTGTGCCGGTTGGGTTAATGGTTGGAATAACGGGAAAAATATATCAGCAATTTGCTGTTGCGATTGCAACATCTATTATTTTTTCGGCTTTTAATGCTTTAACTTTAAGTCCTGCTCTTTGCGCTATATTTTTGAACAAAGAAAAAGACAGCCCCTCAAAAGGCTTCTTTAGATGGTTTAATAATATTTTAGATGTTTTTAGAGATGGATATGTAAAAGTTGTAGGATTTTTTGCTAAACATTTATTTGTTACAGTTTTGATTGTTTTGGGCGTTATATCTTTTATTGTTTTATGTTTTAAATACACTGCTTCATCTTTTTTACCAGAAGAAGATCAGGGTATTATATTTGCTAATATTCAACTAGATAATCTTGCAAGTATTAACCAAACAAATTCTGTATTAAAAAATATGACAGATGAGATATTAAAAATGGATGGAATTGAATATATGATTAGTGTTGCCGGATATAGTATGCTTGGAGGAGGAGGGGAAAATGTTGCTCTTGGGGTTGTAGGGCTAAAAGATTGGAATTTAAGAAAAAATAAAAGCTTATCTGTTGAAGAAATATCTAAAAAACTGCGAGAAAAATTTATAAACACCAAAAACGCTGAAATAAACTTTTTTGCACCACCTTCTATTCCTGGTATTGGACAGAGTGATGGTTTATCTTTGGAACTTGTTGCAACAGATTCAAATAAAACACCTAAAGAATTGGACGATGCTTTAAATGTTTTTTTAGATAAAGCAAATGAAAGCAGTGAAATTGCTTATGCATTTAGTACATTTAGAGCAGATACACCGCACTTATTCTTAAATATTGATAGAACAAAATTGCAATCATATAACATTGATGTATCGAACTTTTTTAATACATTACAAAGCAATCTAGGGGCCTCATATATCAACAATATCACTCTTAGCGGACAGATTAATAGAGTTATTATGCAAGCTGATTTTGATTATAGGAAAAGCATTGAAAATGTTAAAAACCTATATGTAAAATCAAATTTAGGAGAACTAATTAAAGTTGGAAGCTTTACTAGTGTATCCACTGAAATTTCACCAAAAATAATATATAGATATGATTTGTATACTTCTGCCGGAATAACTGCTCAAGCGCAAAAAGGAGCGAGTAGCGGGCAAGCAATGGACAAGATGGAAGAAATTGCTAGAAATGTTTTACCCAAAGGATTTGATATTAAATGGACTAATTTATCGTTGCAGGAAAAAGAAACAAAAGGTTTAATTGGCGGATTGATTACTTTGGCTATTGTTTTTTGTTATTTATTTCTTGTTGCGCAGTATGAAAGTTGGATGCTTTCTTTTTCTGTTATGTTTTCAACTGTGTTTGCTATTTTGGGTGCGTTTATCGGCTTATACTTATTTAAGTTACCTTTAAGTATTTATGCTCAACTTGGCATAATTTTGCTTATTGGGCTTGCGGCTAAAAATGCTATTTTGATTGTTGAATTTACTAAGGAATATAGAGAAAAAGGATTTAGCATTATTGAAGCTTCTAAAAAAGGAGCTGGTGAAAGGTTTAGAGCTGTATTAATGACTGCTTTTACTTTTATTTTGGGTGTATTGCCTATGATTTTAGCAAAAGGACCTGGAGCAAACTCACAAATATCTATTGGTGTCACAGTGTTTTTTGGCATGATTTTAGCGACTATTGTAGGTATTATTTTTATCCCTGCTTTATTTGCTTTATTTGAAAATATTAAAGAATATTTTTATCCTGAAAATAATAGAGAGGTAAGCAAATGAACAAAAAAGCTTATATTTTATTATCTATATTTCTTTGCTCTTGTAGTGTAGGTGATGAATACAATACTACCCCTTTTATTTCTGATGAAGAGGTTAAAGAAACGCTCAACCTAAAAAATACAACTCCTACCATTAATACTAATTGGTATGAGATATTTAATGACAACGATTTAAATACACTGCTCAACAATTTATTAAATAGCAATTTTTCTATAGCAAAAGGTGTTGAGAGACTACAACAAGCAAGATACAATTTTATGATACAATCTAAAGAGAATTATCCTTTTATTGATTCAAAAAATAGCTATAACTTTAATAAAAACAACAATGTTAATGATATTTCAAATGATATAAACGTATTTAAAATTGGTTTTGATGTTTCTTGGGAGTTGGATATTTGGGGAAAAGGAAAATATATATCAAAGCAATATTATGAATTAATGAAAAAAGCAGAATACTCTTTGGAGGATATAAAAAAATCAATAACTGCAGAACTTATAATGAACTATATAAACTTAAGAAAATTTCAAAAAAAATTGCAAATTGCTAATCAAAATATAAAACTACAACAAGATATTTTAGACTCTGTTAAGTTAAAATACGATTCAGGGATTACTGATAAGTTGGCGTTTGAGCAGGCATTATTTACGTTAAACAAAACAAAATCTACTATTCCTAATTTAACAACTCAAATTGAAAATTATAAAAACTCTATTGCTGTACTTCTTGGAGTATTACCTCAAAATCTACCTATTGATTTAGATAAAACAAACAGGAATTTCACTAATTCTCCATTTAAATACAGCGTTAAAAAACTATATAATTTACCTCTAGATATCATAAGAACTAGACCTGATATAAAGATGGCTGAAAAAAATATCGTATCACAAAATGCTGTTGTAAATCAGGCTATCACAAAACTATACCCCACTTTTAACATTGGAGCTACGTTTGGGTATATATCATCTAGTGGAAGCTCTTTGATTAGTACAAACAACCAATCATATGGCTACACTCCTAGCGTTAATATTCCTATTTGGAATTGGGGACAGTTGGTTAATAATATTGAGCTACAAAAACATTCTAAAGAAGAATTTATTTTAGATTATAATGAAGCAATGTTAACTGCGTTAATGGAAATAAAAAATGCTATTATAGCCATTGAACAGGCATATAAAAATAACAAATTTTTACAATCATCTTTATACAATATGAAAAATGTTATGTATTTGACTAAAGATAAATATGAAAATGGTTTGGTTGAATTTACAGACGTTGCAATAGCAGAACAAAACTATTTAGATGCACAAAATGACTATATAGATAGTAATGCAGAAATATTGCAAAATATTACCGCTTTTTATAAGGCAACTGGAGGTGGATATAATATAAACTAACTTGATTAAGGATAAGTACTATCAAGTGGAACGTCTTGGTTTACACTTTGTGGTTTATATATGAATAAATTTGTAGCTTCTGGAATATCTGTTATTCTTTCCACATAGCCTTTTCTTAACATACATTTTTGATATTTTCTAGGGCTTGCATCTGTATCATCTCTAACAGAATTAACCATTATTGGCATTGCTCCTGGATATGGAACAAAACTTGCCCATATACCATGTTCTTTGTGCCATTTTACTACAATATTGTAACGTTGCTCTTCTGAATAAAACCAACTCTTAAAATTAGGCAACAATTTTAATGCTTCTGCCTGACGCATACACTCTGAATGATCTCTTGCAAACTTCATGCCGCCTGTATTATATCTATCCCAATGAAAAACTACTTGCCCTCTAGTTGAAAAGCATCCTGATAAAAATAAAATTAAAAACATACAACAAAGTTTTTTCATATTAAAAATCCAAATTAGTGTAGTTGCGGGACGGGTGAATTCCTTTTATATTATCTTTTAATATATCTCTAAAGCTAGGGCGAGATTTTATTTTAGCATACCATAATTTTGCGTTTTTGTACTCATCCCATGATATATCACCTAGATAATCTATAATTGATAAATGAGCAGCAGCGGTTAAATCAGCTAAACTTAATTCTTTACCAGCTAGATAGTTATTTCTATCTGCAAGATAATCTATATACTCCATATGGTATCTTAAATTGTTTAAACCTGCTTTTAATACTTTTGAATTTGGAGCTTGTTTTAGGTGAAAACGTTTTATTATTTTTTCTGCCACAATATATTTATATACTTCGTTATAAAATTTTATATCAAACCACTCTATTATACGACGTACTTCTGCTCGCTCTTTTGGGTCTTCCGGCATTAGTTTATATTGAGGATTACTTTCTTCTAGATATTCTGTTATTGCATTATTACCGGATATAACATTTCCATCAAAAACAAGAATAGGTAAATCGTTTGATGGATTAATTTCTTGTATGCTTTCTGACAAATTCCAAGGCTCTTCTTCTTTTAGAACAAAAAGCATTTTCTTCTCAGCCATAATTAATCTCGTTTTACGAGATTGTGGTGATACACTGTGATGAACTAAAAGAACCATATTTATCTCCTATTTTTCTTGTATAATATCTATAATGTTTTAATTTTCAACCTTTTGTTTTGCATCTTGAGATACTTCTTCTATATTTTTAACATATGTAGGGGGGACTATTCCTTTGGTATTTTCCTCATATATTTTTAAAAGTTCTCTAAATGCTTCGTCTCTTTTTTGTTTATATCCTTCGGTTTTAAAGTATTTTTTCAAATATTCTAATCTTGAGTTTTGTATTCTTTGGGGTGTTAGCTTAATAAACAAAGGAGCTTTCCATACAGCATCTACACTATATTTTACATAATTTCTCAACCCCAGTTTATATAAAAATATTTGGCTTTTGTAATTACTTGCAGCAACGTAGTCTATTTCTCCTGTTAATAATGCCTCAAAAGCATCTGAAAAATTGTTTTTTTCAACTGCACCTAGTTTTGATAAGTCTTTTATAACAAAACTTGGTAGGAAATCTTCTTTTGCATAAGCTCCTTTATATTGCTTTAATCCTTCTTTATTTGGAGTATTAATATTTTTTCCTAAAGACGTGATTATATATATTTCGTTTTCAGCAAATGCGGGGTATAGGTATTTATTTTTGCCATATTTTGAATTTTCATAGTGGGTTGCAAAAATACCTTTATCTTTTATTTTTCCTACCTCAAAAGCTTTAAATCCCTCATCAAATCCTTCATAATATTCTTTTTCAAAACGAGTTATTTTTATTGCAATATGTTCTTTTTCAAAAAGATCTTCAAATATTTTATTAAAAACACTTCCTTGCTGATCTGATGAGTATGGGAAATTATCTTCATCAGCATAAAGCCATAAAGTAAATTGATCTTTATGAGTATACAATCCAATTTTGTCTTCATATACGGGTTCTTTATATTCTATACCATTAAGCTTTTTTTGTTTTATTTCATAAGAAAAAGCATTTTGTATATTTAATAAAAAACAAGAAATAAAGACTATGTAAAAAATTTTAACAATATTCATATAAATACTCCCCAAGAGAAAAAGAATCTTTGATATTTTAAAGTATACTTGCTATTATGTTAAAAAATGCTTTATCTTTTTTGATAATGTAAAATTCTTGAATACGGATATTGGTATGGTTGATAATACGGATTTTTACTATAAAAATCTTTTTTTAACAAATAAACAAGATAAGCCTATTTGTTTGTTTGTGTCTGGTGCAGAACAAAGTGGTACAACTTGGTGCTCTTTGTCTCTTGCTCATGCTGTAAATAGTTTAAAAAAAAGGGTTCTTGTTGTTGACGGAAATGGTAACTTCTCAAACATATCTTCATATTTGGCTTTAAGAAATACTAATTATATAGAAGACTACTTAAAAGGAAAAAACACTCTAAACCAACTAATTAGTGCATACAAAAACAAAGATTTTAATATCTTAACAGCAATTTCTGGAAATAGATTTATTGACAATATACCAACAGGAAGATATCAAATATTTGCTGATGACTTACAAATACTATCAAAAAATTATGATTACACCTTTATTGATATAGGTAATGAAGGAAACGAAAACTCTTTTAATTTGTATCAAATTGCTAATAATATTATAATTTTATGTTCAGAAAAAAGTACTGATTTAGTAAAAACTTTTGATTTAATAAAATTTGTAAATGAATCGGATATATCCGCTAAATGCAAGATAATAATTAATAAAGTTAATTCATTTGAAGACGGATATAAAATTTATGAAAAATTAAATAGAGCGACAGAAAGAAACGGGTTGAAATTTCCTGAGTTGTTAGGTATTATACGTACAGATGCGAGAATTAGAGATACAATAAAGAATAAAGAAATGTTGTTATCTAGGTATCCTACATCTGAGGCGGCTCAAGATGTTGTGGAAATTGCAAAGAAATTAATTTAGGAGTAAAATATGGCAAACGAAGTTATTTATGACAGCCTTGGTTATTATAAAATATTAGGAATTACTCCTTTTTCTTCTGAAGAAGATTTGAGACAAAAATATCGTGAGCTTGCAAAATTTTGGCACCCTGACCATAATACATCTCCTGATGCGGTTGATATGTTCCAAAAATTATCTGTTGCTTATGATGTGCTAAAAGATGACAAAAACAGATTAAAATACACATTGCTTTCAAGCATTTACAACAAAAACAACTTTCCTAACATGGATGCAATTTGTATTATTCGCAACATGCACGGACAAGAAGATTTAAATCTTAGAGCATTTCGTTTAAAAGAAATTACAGGTAAAGGAATCACTCATTCTTGTATTGATAAGGTGTATTATTGTAGCCAGTATGAAGCAAGTGGAGTTGTTGCTCAAATTACTAAACATAATTGGATGTGCGGTTTTTGGGGTATAACTGCTATTTTTGCAAATATCGGAGCTCTAATTAGCAACTTTACAAATATTAATAACAAGAATGATAATTTTCTGCTATGCTTACACAATTCTCTTGTTTGTGATATGAATGGAAAAAGAGAAGAAGCTTTAACATTGGCATTACTTGCAAAAGAATATGCTTATAAAGAAGTTTTACCATTTTTGAATAAATATATAGATAGTTTTGGAGATACTCCCAAACTTAGTGTAAAAGGTTGGAATTTTTCTAAATTAAAAAGAATTCAATTATTTTATCCTTTTATGCTAGTTATTGCTTTGTTTTTAATCTTTGGTGGTATTTATTTGACCAAATTTGAAAATGAACGCAAAAATGGTACAGGGGTGAAGGAAGTTGTTGTTTTTAGCGATGGTAAAAAAACATTTAGCGATGTTGCTGTGGCTAAAATTTTTGATATTCCAGTTAATGTATATGATAGAGAAAAGTTATTTCATGTTATAGAAACTACAAATGCTATGCATGGCGCTGACGAAAGTTTTGATGTGTATAAAACTATTGAAAAAGGTACAACGGTTAGAATTACTGGGCAAACTGTTGATAATAAATGGTTAAGAGTAATGTTTGATAATGGTGAAATGGCCTTTATTAAAGCAGATAAATTGGAAAAAGGTATTGGTAATGAAATTCCTTTATGGAGTAAAATTTATAAAGAAAACTAGGATAATAAAATGAGCTTAAAATTTGAAATATTAAAAAAACACAACAAATCTCGTTTAGGAAAACTACATACAAAGCATGGGGTTGTGAATACTCCTGCATTTATGCCGGTTGGAACATGTGGTACTGTTAAAGCAATGCTTCCTGAATCTGTTGAATCAACAGGGGCTGAAATCATTTTAGGAAACACATATCACTTAATGCTACGCCCAGGTGCTGATTTAGTACAGAAAATGGGGGGACTTCATAAATTTATGAATTGGAATCGCCCTATTTTAACTGATTCTGGAGGTTTTCAAGTTATGAGCTTGCAGGGTTTGAGAAAAATTAGTGAAGATGGTGTTAGTTTCAAATCTCATATTGATGGTAAGCAATACTTTTTATCGCCTGAAGAATCGATTGGAATTCAACATAAACTTGATTCAAACATTACTATGTGTTTTGATGAATGCACTCCTTTT
This sequence comes from Alphaproteobacteria bacterium, assembly GCA_017465945.1. Lineage (GTDB taxonomy): Bacteria > Pseudomonadota > Alphaproteobacteria > RF32 > CAG-239 > CAG-267. The sequence goes on from JAFTVD010000024.1 coordinate 96,361, forward strand.
CCTTCTACTTTTGATGTTGCTAAAAAATCTATGCAACGCTCTATGCGTTGGGCAAAAAGAAGTAAGGATGCTTTTGTTGATAGAGATGGTTATGGTATTTTTGGAATTCAACAAGGTAGTGTTTTTAAGGAATTAAGGGAAGAATCTGCTAATTCTCTAAAAGAAATTGGATTTGACGGATATGCTATTGGAGGGCTTGCTGTTGGTGAAGGGCAAGAAAAGATGTTTGAGGTGTTAGACTATGCTCCAGGTATGTTGCCAGATGATAAACCTAGATATTTAATGGGGGTTGGAAAACCTGATGATATTGTGGGGGCTGTTATACGTGGTGTTGATATGTTTGACTGTGTTATGCCAACACGTTCTGGTAGAACAGCTCAAGCTTTTACAGAATATGGCCCTGTGAATATAAGAAACGCTCGCCATAAAGAGGATCCTCGCCCTATTGAAGAAGGGTGTGATTGTCCTTTATGTACAAATTATAGTAGAGCTTATATTCACCATTTGCAAAAATGTAATGAAATATTAGCTGTAATGTTATTAAGCTGGCACAATATTCGCTACTATGAACGCTTAATGCAAGGAATTAGAAAATCTCTTAACGAAGGAACTTTTGATGAGTTTGTTGAAGATTTTTATAAAAAACAAGCTATGGGAGATATTGAGGAGTTAAAATAATGGCTAAGAAGAAAACTGTTTGTGATGATAGTAAAGAACTTCTTTCTACCTTTTTGAAGGAAAATAAAAAAGATGGTATTAGAGTTTTTGTAGCAGGTGGCTCTCGTGGAGGACATAACCCTATATATGCAAGAGAAACTTATAATCTTGGCAAAACTATTGTACAAATGGGATTTAAGCTTGATTTTGGCTTATCAAACACTGGTATTATGGGCGCTGTTGCTAGAGGTGTTATGGATGCTTGGAACGAAAAGCAACAATGTTCTAATAGAGAATTTCCAATTCAAGGAATTACAACGGAAGAATATTTTAAGTTATACGATTCTGAAGATGTGATGCTTAAGCATATTAATGTTATTTTTGCAAAAACACTAGAAGAAAGAAAACAAAGATTATTAGATGCAGACTTTGTAGTGTTTGCTCCTGGTGGGGTTGGTACACTTGATGAGCTTGCTTATGATTGTGTAGCTATGCAAGATGGATTGTTGGAGAAAAAACCTTTTATTCTTTACAATATTGGAGGATTTTTCCACCATTTATTAGAATTTTTGAAATCTATATCGAATAAAGGTTTTTCCGACCCTGTTCCTTTTATTGTAGTAGACAATGATTTTGAGTTAGAGGTAGCTTTTGAGCTATTAAAATCAAAATATGGTAAATGTGAAGATGATAAAAATAAGGTTTATGCTAATGCTAGACAGCTTGTTTATGAATTACCTTATTTTATTAAAAGAAAACAAAGTACAAAGCTTGATATTGTTGATATTATTCGTGATGTGTGTGCTGTTAGAGCTTTTGGAACAGATGAAGAAAAATCAATACTTGAGGGTGATATTGAAACAGCATATTTAGAAAAAGAAATTGAAAGAATGTACGACAGACTTGCTAAAACAGGTAGAGACACATCTGTTGTTAGTTATAAGCTATCTAGACTTAAGAGACGAAAAAAGAATTTGTAATATACTAAAATAGGTAATATTTATCGTTTTTATTAATTAATACTTCGGCGGCGGCACGTGCTTCTTTGGTGATGGTTTCGCCAGAAAGCATACGTGCGATTTCTTCTATTTTACCATTTTTTGTAAGTTTGGTTAGGCTTGTGGTGGTAATGTTATTAATAGTATTTTTTTCAACCTTAAAGTGTTCGTTGCTAAATGATGCGACTTGCGGAGAATGTGTTACCACCAAAACTTGTTCGTTTTGAGCTAATTTTGATAGGCGTTCTCCAACGGCTTCTGCTGTTGCACCACCTATTCCTGCATCTATTTCATCAAAAATAAGCGTTTCTTCACCTGAATTTTGCGCAAGATTTACTTTTAATGCGAGCATAAAACGAGAGAGCTCACCACCTGAGGCTATTTTGTTTAATGCGCCTAGCGGAGTATTAGGATTGGTTGACACTTTGAAACAGACATCATCCCAACCATGTTCATCCCAACTTTCTTCTGCTTTTTTGATGATAGAAGTTTCGAATCGAGCTTTTTCCATCTTTAGAGGTGGTAGTTCTTTTGATATATTTTTATCCAAATTTTTAGCTATTTTTACACGTAAATCACTTAAGTTTTGTGATTTTTTTTGATAATCTTCTTTGAGTGTTTGAACCATTTGGCGTAGAGATATTATTTCTTCTTCACCATATTGTATGTTATTTAGGTCTTTTTTTAGTTCTTCTAATTTTTCTGGCAATAAATCTATATCTGTTTGATGTTTTTTAGCTAAATCTCTTAATAAAAATAAACGGGTTTCTATATTATCGATTTCGTTTGTATTAAGAGAGATATCGTTAGAACTGTTTTCTATTTGAGATATAACGTCATTTAGGCTATAAAGAGAGTTTTCTAAAGTTTCTTCTATGTCTTGATATTTTCCATTTACGATTTCATTTGCTCTTGAGATAGCATTACGAGCTTTAGTTAATTGCTCTACAACAGAAATATTACCATTAAGGTTTGAGTATGCTGTGTTTAATTTTTCTATTATTTTTTCTGCATTCATTAATTCTGTGCGACGAATTTTTAACTCTTCTTCTTCGCCTTTTTGAGGGGATACTTTTTCTAGTTCTTTAACCCAATGTATAAGATTTTCTTCTTCTGTTTTTATAGAATTAAAATGCTCTTCTTTTTGTTTTAGCTCTTTTGAGGACTTCTTATAGAGATGGTATGCTTGCTTAGTTTCTTCTATTTCTTTTTGATAGTTTCCATAGTTATCTAATATTGGGCGATGGTAATCTTGGTTTAGCAAGCCTTGATTATCATGCTGACCATGTATTTCTATTAAATTTTGACTTAATTCTTTTAATAGTTTTAGGGTTATTGGTTGGTCATTAAATAGAATTTTATTTTTACCTTCTGTTGTTATTATACGTTTAATTATAATATCTTCTTCTATTTCTAGGTCATACTCTTTTGCGATATTATAGATATTGTTGGTTTTATCTATTTCAAAAACTCCGGTTACTGATAATTTGTCAGAACCTGTTCTAATAAGAGATGTTTCTCCCCTATTACCAAGTATAAGCCCTAAAGAATCGAGAAGAATCGATTTACCTGCACCGGTTTCTCCACTTAAAACTGTTAGCCCTTTAGAAAAATCAATATCTAAGCTTTCTATTAAAACAACATTTCTTATAGATAAAGATTTTAGCATATTATATTTTTATTCCTTTGCTACAAGACTTTGAGCTAATTTTGCCCATTTACTATCTGGGTAATTTGAAGTTAATATACGCTCTTTTTTCAAAGCTTCTTCTGTTAAACCTAGAATTGTATATATTTCTACTTCTCGATATAGGGCTTCTTCTATTTGTGCCGTTGTTTGATAATTATCTGTAACCAAAGAAAAACGATTTAATGCAGAGATGTATTCTTTGTTTTCTAAATAATATCTACCGACGGACATTTCGTGCCCTGCTAGGTGGTCCTCTATTAATGCCATTTTGGCTTTTGCATCTTTGGCATATTCTGATGATGGAAACATTGTTATTACTTGATTAAATGTTTCATAAGCGTCTTTTGATGCGGATTGTTCTTTTTTAGATGTTGAAATTTGGTCATAATAACAAACACCTTTTAAGTAATATGCGTATGCGATATCTTTATTACCAGGGTGAAGACGAATAAATCTATCTAATGATGCTATTGCATCATCATACTTTTCATCTTTATAATATGAATATGCAGACATTAGTTTTGACTTTGTAGACCATTTTGAATATGGGTGTTCCATTTCTACTTTATCAAAAGTTTCGGCTGCTTTTTGATATGATGTTTTTTCTAAATAATTATATGCTTCTGTATATAACATCTCTGCTGTTTTATCTTCATCATTTATAACAGGTTTGTCTGATGAAGCACAAGCTGTTAGGAACATTAAACAATAAAGAATTGTTAAAAACTTTTTCATATCAATCTCCCTATAATATTTATATTAATTCGTAGTTGTCTGTTGAACCAAATAGAATCTTTAATATCTCGTTATTATGACGATGTCCGGTTTTATTGGCAACAACTTTAGCTAATATATAGTAGCCAGAAGTGTACAAATCACCTATTGTATCGAGGACTTTGTGGTTTACGCATTCATTTGCTAGCCTAAAACCTTCTTCATTTAGGATTTTATCGCCATCTAACACCACCGCATTTTCTAGTGAACCGCCTTTTATTAAGCCGATTGATTTTAGGTAATCTACTTGATATTTTTCACAAAATGTACGGCATGGAGCAATGTTGGTATTAAACACGTCTGTTGTTATTTCTGAATTAAAAGTTTGGTGCCCAACTATTGGTGATGGAAAATCTATATCAAAGCAAATTTCAAGATTTTCTGATGGAGATAAAACTATTGAATTTCCATTATCATCTGTATATTTAACTTCTTTTTTTACTTTTAAGAATTTACGAGGAGCGTCTTGCTCTGTTAACTTGGCTTGTTGTAATTTTTCTAAAAAGAGTTTTCCGCTACCATCTAATATTGGAGTTTCTGCGTTATCTATTTCTATATAAGCATTATCTATGCCTTGGCTATAAAGAACAGCCATTAAATGTTCTATTGTGCTTACTATGTTTTTTGTATCTGAACCAAGACACGTGCAATTTCTTGTATCTACCACATTATTATATGTCGCTTTTAGAGGAGTAGAATCTTTGATATCAACACGCTTAAAAACTATACCATGATTTGTTGGAGCTGGATTTATGGTTAAAGTTACATCAACTCCTGAATGTAAGCCTATTCCTTTTATTTGTATTTTTTCTTCTAGCGTGTGTTGTTGCATATATTTTCTCCTTAAGTAAAAAAATAGGTGGTCTATAAGCCGAGTTATGTACTTTTCATTTGCTTTACCTAAAAGGCAAAGATTAAAGCGATAGCTATTCATCTGGACCAAATGTCGCCATTTGGTTCGAGCGACCTACCTCTGGAGTGGAGTGGAAACGCTCCATGTAACAGTAAAACTGCTCTCCTAACTTGGTCTTGCGTCAGACAGGGTTTACCTTGCCAAAGGATATTACTATCTTTGCGGTGAGCTCTTACCTCGCCTTTTCAACCTTACCAAATATAATTTGGCGGTAATTTTCTGTGGCACTTTCCCTTAGATTTCTCTAGCCAGACGTTATCTGGTGCCTTGTTTCCATGACGCTCGGACTTTCCTCACTAAAAGGTATTTAGCGCAGCTATCCGACCACCTTATTGAGGTTTTATCACATAATCTAAAAAAATCAATATCTTTGAAAATTTAACGTCAAATTTTATAAAAATGAAAAAATTTACTTTTTATTAATTTTTTACTTGATTTATTGAAAATTTATGATATTTTGTCTAAAAATTTCCTAGAACTATTTTAAATATTGGAGTTTCCTTATGACAAAAAAAATAATTTTTACTCTTATCGCGACAATTTTTGTTGCAACAAACTCTTATGCTGAATGCGATGGTTTTTATTTGGCGGGTCGTATCGGACAAGCTAAAATTGAAGTTGAAGATAGCAGAAGCGATGTAAATGATAACACAAATGATGGTGTAATCAATAAAAAGAGATTAACTTTAAGTGGAGCTATTGGTTATCGCTATGAACACTGGAGAGCAGAGCTTGAATATATTTGGAGAAAGAAAAACGAAAAAAACGTTACAGAATTTTCTAAAGCTGGCTTTAAATCACAATCTTATATGTTTGTAGTTTATTATGACTTTTTCCCTTATACTTGGTTTACACCTTTTGTTAATGCGGGAATTGGTTATACAAACAATAAGTTAACAATTAGAAATACATCTGTTGATGTAACTCATAACATTAAAGCAAACAGCTTTACTTGGTCTTTAGGTGCTGGTATTTCTGCTAAAATTACAAATCGTTTGAATATGGACTTAGGTTATAGATATTATGACATGGGTGATGATTTAAACAAACATAATGGTAAAACAGAAACAACAGATCAAGAAATCTATATGGGTCTTCGTTACGTTTTGTAATAAAAACCAGTATTTTTTGATTATATAGAGCTTGCAATCTCTTTAATATGATTATAACTTGTTGGAAGGTTATATTAAAGAATTGGAGCTCTTTTTTATGAATAATAAATTGTTTGGAACAGATGGTGTTAGAGGAAAAGCAGGTACTTTTCCGATGAATATTGAATTTGCTTTTAATTTAGCAAGTGTATTAAGTGATTTTGCTTGTAAAACTAAAAAGAAAGTTGCGATTGGTAAAGATACTAGAATTTCTGGCGACATGCTAGAATCGGCTTTATGTGCTGGTTTTTTAGCAAAAGGAATCGACGTTATTAGGCTTGGTGTTGTCCCTACCCCACTTGTTACGCTAAAAACAAAATCTCTTGATGTTGATTTGGCTGTTATGATAACTGCTTCACACAATCCGTATTTTGACAATGGTTTTAAGTTAATTGATAGCAATGGTGATAAGTTTCCTGATGAGTTTTATAGAAATGTTGAAAGCAAACTTGATGAATTAGATAAAACCCAGTCTAACAACAGCGAATCAATTGGTAAAATTATAAAAAATGAAGCAGTTGTTGAGGAATATATTGAGCATATAAGGAATATTGCTCCAAACTATAAAGCACTACAAGGTTTAAGGGTTGTTTTAGATTGTGCAAATGGGGCATATTCTTATATTTTACCACAGGTATTTAAGGATTTAGGAGCTGGTGTTATTGCTATTAATAATACACCTGACGGATATAACATAAACAAAGAATGTGGCTCGCAACACCCAGAAGGTCTAGCAAAAACCGTCGTCGAATCGAAAGCTAATTTTGGTATTGCTGTTGATGGTGATGGAGATAGAGTTATTCTTGTAGACAATAAAGGAAACATTATTGATGGCGACCAGCTTTTGTGTTTTTTAGCAAATTATTTGAAAAAGCATGATTTATTAAAAAATAATACAGTGATAAGTACTGAATGGTCTAATCTTGGGTTGGGTGAATATCTTACAAGTAATGGATATAATTATTTTAAAAGCAAGGTTGGAGAAAGATACGTTATTGATTTAATGAATGAAAAAGAGGCTGTACTTGGTGGAGAATTAGTTGGACATATTGTATTATCTCAATATGCTAAAAGTGGTGATGGGGCAATTTGCGCTCTTATTATATCTCTTGCTTATTTAGAGGACGGGAGAATGATGGATGAAATATTCCCAATATTTACTCCATATCCTTGCGTTATTGAAAATATTAGATTTTCTAATAATGAATTTATGCGCCAAAGTGTAGAATATGATGATGTAAAAGAAGCACTAAAAAAAGCAAAAGATGATTTGGGCAATGATAGTAATTTAATTGCAAGAAAATCTGGAACAGAGCCTGTAATTAAACTTAGAGTTGAAGGTGTTGATGCAAAAAAAGTTACAGAAATTGCTGAAAACCTGAAAAGTTTGATACTAAAATATAAAAAATAAAAGAGAGGATTTCCTCTCTTTTTTATTGAGTAATTTCATTTATTTTTTCTAGTGTTTCTTTTATTTTTTCATCTTTTAAGGAATATGCGTCTTTTTTTCTTAATCCATTTTCTATTTTATTTTTTACCCTTTTGCGATTTAACTCGTCATTTTCTTCTTTTTGGGTTAAGGCTTGTTTCCATTGGAAAATTGCTTCATTTTTACGACCGCCTAACCAATATGCGTCTCCTAAATGGTCTGTAATTATAGCGTTGCTTGGATTTAGCTCTGATGCTTTTTCCAAATATGTGATAGCTTTTTGATAATCTCCTGTTTTGAAATATACCCAACCAAGACTATCCATTATTACACCGTCATTTGGTTCTTTTTCATACGCTTCAACAATGAATGCGGCAGCTTTGTCTATATTTGTATTATTCTTCAACCAACTATACCCAAGATAATTTAGCACTTGAGGGTGACGATTACTTAAATCTAATGCTTTTTTTAGACTTTGTTCTGCTTTATCCCATTCATTGTTTTTATCATATGAAACAGCTAAAGCATAATATACAGGCCAATACTTTTCTGTTTCATAAAATATAGAATCGATTGCTTCGTTATAGTATTTTATGGCTTCTATTTGATTATTATTTACACGTAAAACATCACCTAAATTAAATAATATTTGAAAGTTTTTTGGATTTTTCTTTAATAATTTTTTTAAGACTGATGCTGCCTCATCATACTTTTTTTCTGTGAAAAGATTGTCGGCTTTTTTGATTTGAGCAGGATAATACATTTCTGAATTTCTTTTTATAGAATCGTAATATTTATTAGCTTGATTATACATAGAACGCTCTTCAAAAATATCAGCCATTGCAATTTTTGCCACATCATTATTAGGATTAAAATATTCTGAAATAGCCATATACATTTGCGCATAATCATAACCGACCGGTACGGACTTAAACAATAGAGCTACTTCTAAAAATACTTCTCCAACACCTATGTTTGGATTTTCTATTAATTTATCCGTTGATGAATTACTTTCTTTTACTTTTTGATTTAAGCTTGCAAGCATTTCTTTTATATTACTAGCACCATAATATTTACTTATTAAAGATAATGCTGCATCTTTTTTGCCATTTCTTACCATAAAGTTTGAGATTATTTGAAGAGCTCTAAATGATATATCTTCTTTTTTGTTGTTTATCACATATGTATAGTATTTTTCTGCTATGTCGTTATGGTTAAAATATTCTGATATCATTCCGGCATGTAGATTATAAACTGTTTCGATATCTTCTTGTGTTTTTAGAATATCTAAAGAAGAAATTGCTTCTTTATAATCTTTTTCTCCAACATAACTCCACGCATTAAACAATGGTGTAATTAGATTTTTATATGTTTTTTCACCTATTGGTTCTAAATATTCTCTAGCTACAGCATAGTTTTTTTGCTTAAATTCATGAACAGCATTAATTACATCTATAAAGTTATTCTTATCACCTTGTGAACGTGCTATATTGGCATATTTTACGGACTCTTTTATTTTTCCTTGTGATGCTAAAATAATATAAGTTCTACCGAGAATCTCCTCGTTATTTAACCCTTTCTCGATACTTTTTACATAATATCGAGATGCGTTTTCATAATCTTGCCTGATGTGAGCAACTCTTCCAGCTAGATAATTACCATACAAGGTATCTTTGCGCCCTAGATATGCGTAATGGCTTTGTACTTCTTGCATATTTATTAAATTACCTGTACAAGAATTAAACAAACCTATACTGCTTAATAATGTTACAATATAACTAGCTTTTAACATTTTCATAAAAATCCTACTATTTATTTAGTTCATTATACCAAATTTTACTTAACTTTAAACTTATTTTATTATATATGTGTAAATAATTGCTTTATATTGCAATAAAAAGTATAATATGTATAAAGTGATAATAATGAATAAACAAATTGACATAGAAGAATTACTTGATTGGTATATTTTTGCCGGTGTTACAGAGACATGCGGTGATTTGCCTTGTTTAAATAGTCAACCTTTAGTATTAGATGACAATAAAAAGTTATTACAACAAAGTGTAAAAACACAAAAAACACCTGTTTCTTTGAGTGAAAATATATCTAGAAATGCAAAAGATATTTGCTCTAAAGCTAGTAGTTTAGAAGAATTAAAAGAAATATTAATAAAATTTGAAGGATGTAATTTAAAAAATACGGCTGCGTCAACAATATTAGGAGATGGTAGTGCTTGTGCCAAAGTAATGCTAATTGGTGAAGCCCCTGGTGCAGATGAGGATAGAATTGGAAAACCTTTTGTTGGAAGATGTGGTAAACTTTTAGATAAAATGCTTGAAGCAATAAATATTAATAGAGAAGATTGTTATATAACAAATGTTTTGCCATGGAGACCTCCTGGGAATAGAACACCAACAGATGATGAATTGGCTGTATGTTTACCATTTTTAAAAAGACAAATAGAATTAATAAAACCAGATTATATATTATTGCTAGGCGGTATTTCATTAAAATCACTTATTGATACGGCTGATTCTATTTCTAGAGCAAGAGGTAAATGGTTTGAATATGATATTGATGAAACTAAAAAAGCAAATGTTTTAGCAACATATCATCCGTCGTATTTGTTAAGAAGTACTGCTCAAAAATCAAAAGTTTGGGCGGATTTGTTACGTTTAAAGAAAAAAATTAATGAAAATGTATAAAAAATAGAGATATTTTGCTATTAATTAATAAAAATTAAACACTCTCTCTAATATATTATGTTTAAGAATTAGATATTGAGAGGTTTTATCATGAAAAAATCTATGAAATTTTTGGCATTATTGTTATTAAGTTCTGTTACTTTGGCTCCAAGTGTTGTTTTTGCAGCACCTCCAGCTCCAAAGAAGGCTATCCCTGCTAGTGCAACAACACGTTCTGATGCTGTTATTTTTAAAGTACATGACGTAGAACCTGTATTAGTTGAAGGTGTTGTTACGGGTTGTGACTATACTGTTACTTTGTATAACAGAACTTCTATTAACTTTAGAAACTTTACAATCAACCTTGATTGGGAAGATCCCGTTGATGAAAGATTTAGATTTGATAGATATGCTGAAGCTGTTATGTCACAAGAAGAATTTAGTAAATATAAAGAAGTGATTAAAGAAGATAATAACAAAAAAGCTGTTAACACATCTGTTACTGTTAATGCTTTTGGTGCAGATAAACAAATATCTGTTCGCTCACATATTGATAGCGAAAAATGTTATTTAATGCTTAGCGAAGCTCAATATACTGTAACCCCTTGTGATATTGTTAGAAATGTTGATGCAATGGATGGGATGAATTTGTCTGCAGACCAAAAAGATTGCACATCTTTGTTCCAATTTGTTAGCACAAAAAACCCAGAATATTTCGGTAAATTTAAGAGAATTTCTTTAACAGACCAAGAAAAACAAGATGAAATTACTCATTCTCAAGAAATGTCTGATATAGATACTGTTATTGGTAAGATTGTTGAAAATATGGGTGTTTCTGATAACACTTTAACAAACATTAATTAGTTTTTAGGAAAATATAGATGAACAAGATTGTTTTATATTTTGCTGTAATATTAGGTTTTTCTGTATCTTTACCTTTGTCTGCACAAGTTTTAGATGATGATTTTCCAGCAGAAGAAAATGTTGTTGCAGTGGAAGATCAAGATAATGAGCATGAAGAATTATTTGATGAAATGTTTGGAGGACATGTCGACGAACTTCCACAAAATGGTAAATCAAGTAATGTTATTGAAGAAATTGCTAAAAATGTTGTAGTTAAAGTAGGTGATAAAGAGTTTAAAAGTGATAAGAAAGTTGTAGATAACACACAATCTTCGGCTTTAGATGGAGAATTATTTATTGGGGTTTCTCAAGGTAGTTTTAAGTTATTTAAAGATATGATGGGTAGAACAAAATGTTCTTTTGGTGTTACTCTAAAATCTACATTAAATAAGGACTTAAGAATGCTTGCTTTAAGATTGATTTTTAAGCATGGTGCATATGCTTTTATTTTTACTAAATTAAAAGCAGGAAAGTCTGATGAGCACTTTATAACAACAATGGGAGATATTTGTTATAACCTAGAAGGTGTTCCCGATATTGAAATAAATAAATGTAGAATTATGGGTGCTAGAGAAGATGATTGTATGCAAAGACTTAAATGGGATGATAAAATTTTATCGCCAAACCCATCAGTAGATAGAAACTATTAAAATTGCCCCTTCAAAAGGGGCTTTTTTTTATGAAAGAATCGAAAAAGCTTGTTTTTGTACTTAAATTATGATATAATGTAAGTGTTTATATAAGATTTAGGTTAATTTTTGTAGTTATTTTTGTGTTGTTTTCATTTTTTAAGGTTTAGGGGAGTTCTCTTGCTTTGGATTTAATGAAAGTACATAGGGGTAATTCTTGGGTTAGCCAATTATGTTTTTTTGTTAAAGGAGGAGGCACCTCTTGAAAAACTGTTAAAAAAAATGAAAGAGAAATTTTTTTCAATTATCTGGGCTGCTCTTTGCGCTTGGATATTAACTTATGTTTTGCTCAAACTTGACGCAAGATATAACATAGCTGACATGTATTTCTTTCCTAGTGTGGTTAATTTCATACATGGATTTAACATACCTGTTAGAAAAGTATTTTTTTTCTTGTTCTCTGGTATATTCCTGCTTACAGGTTTACACAAAGGGGCTGGTAAAATTTTACTTGCAATCATTGGGGTCTTTGCCTTATTGGTGATTGTTGCTCTTGTTGTAATGATTGGTTGGTGGTTCATAAGCCTCCTTGCTAATTCATTATAATTAACATGGGAGTTGTTTTTTTAGGGTTACCTTAAAGAACAACTCTTTTTTTTGGTTTGATTAGTTGATTTTTTACGATTATATTGTTAGAAATAGTATAGTTTAATTAAAGCTTTAATTTTTAATATGAGGAATGATATGGATACAGGTGTTGCAACGGAAGTTGTTAATCAATTTTCTATGTGGGATATGGTTTGGTCCTCTGACCTTGTTACAAAAGCGGTTATGATTGGTCTTATTGCTGCTTCTATTTGGTCTTGGGCTATAATTTTTGAAAAATTTAACACTTTAAGAAATGTAAAAAGATTATCAAAAAATTTTGAAGAAAGATTTTGGTCTGGCGGTTCTTTAGATAAATTATATGACTCTATTGGGAATCCTCAAGACCCTATGTCTGCTATGTTTATGGCTGCTATGAAGGAATGGCGTAGAACTAATATTATGAAATCTAAAACAGACAGAGGTTTGAGAGGTGTTTCTCTGCAACAAAGAATCGAAAAAGCTATGATGGTTTCTATGGATAAGGAATTAGATGACCTTGATAATAATTTAGGCTTTTTAGCTTCAACAGGTTCGGTTGCTCCGTTGGTTGGCTTATTTGGTACAGTTTGGGGGATTATTGCTTGTTTTAATGCTATTGCTGTTACACAAAGTAACTCTTTGACATCTATTGCGCCTGGTATTGCAGAAGCATTATTTACCACCGCTTTTGGTTTGATTGCGGCAATTCCTGCTTATGTTGCATATAATATGATTACATCTGATATTGAAAGATATGCTAAAAAATTAGAGAATTTTATGGCTGAATTTTCTAGTATTTTATCTAGAGAAATTGATGATAATGCTATTAGAGCTGAAATGGCTGGAGAATAATAAAATGCCTATTATTAATGGAAGAGTAACTAGAAGAACTAGTCGTCGTAATGCAAACATTAACATGACCAATCTTATGGATGTAATGATGGTTTTGTTGGTGGTGTTTATGGTGGCTGCGCCTTTAATGACATCTGGTATTCCTCTTGATTTACCTAAAGTTGGCGGAGGGACGCTTAATGGAAAAGATACATCTATAAATATTAGCGTTGACAAAGATGGTGTATATTATATTGGGCAAAGCGCTATTGAGCCTGATACTGTGATTGATAAAATTATGGCCATTAAAGGCGAAAATAAAGATGTTACTATTACAATTTCTGGTGATGCACAATCTAATTATGGCAGTGTTATTGGTTTAATGGCAATGTTAAAAGATGCCGGCTTTAGCAAGGTTGGGTTAAAAACAGAGGCAAGACGTAAAAAATAGGAAAAATTAACAACTATGCAAAAAAGGTATATCTATAAATCATTGATTTTGCACTTGGCAATTTTTTTGCTATGTGTTTTTGATATACCTTTTTTAACTGGAAAACCAGAATTTGATGAACAGCCTCCTATTATTGTTAATCTTGAAGATGTAAAAATTTCTGATGTTACAAACATTCCTGAAAAAGCGGTTGTTGGAGAGGAAAGAAAGGTTGCTACAAGAAAAGAGAAACCGAATCAAGAAGTAGCACAAAAGAAGCCTACACCACAACAAAAACCTGTTGAAGCACCTAAAGTTGAGGAAAAAGTTGAGCAAATTGCTGAAGAGCTAGATATTAAAGCTCCAAGTTTGGTTGAAGACAAACCAAAGTTTGAAGAAAAAACAGAAGAACCTAAAAAGGAATCAAAAGAGCCGATTAAAGAAAAGAAAAAGCCCGCCCCCATTCCTCAGAAAAAACCACAAATTAAACCTGAGAAAAAACCTGAACAAAAGAAAAAACCAACACCTAAAAAAGAGACAAAGCCTGCCAATAAACCAAGCAAAACTGCAGTAAAAACAGCAAATCCTTTGGCTAGTTTGATGAATTCGGTTGATGATTTACAAAAACAAATTGGAGAAGAAGATTCGGAAGCTGTAATACCATCTAATGAGCCTGTTAACAATATGGGAATCGAAGGAGGTAACTCTAAAGGCTCTTACTTTAGCGAGTTATCTGTTTCAGGGGTTGATTTTGTAAAATCTAAAATTCAAGAAAGTTGGAAAACTATTGCTGGTGGTAAGGATGATAGAAATATTGCCGTTATAATTAATGTTAAAGTAACAAAAGAGGGAATTATACAATCTGTTGATATTGAAGATATGGGAAGATATCGTTCAGATAACTATTTTAAAGCATTAGCAGATAGCGCTGAAAGAGCTATTTATATTGCCCAAGAAGTGCATGAAGTATTTAAGGTTTTGGCGAGACAAAATGGCTCTAGCTATAATGATTGGAAAGAAATTAGATTTACATTTACCCCATTAGGTTTAGCTAAATAATTATATATTTAATTTGTAGCCACTATTTTCTGTGATTATCAACTGAGAACCTCCCTCTTGTTCTACTTTTTGGCGTAAACGGTATATATGGGTTTCTATTGTATGAGTGGTCATTTCTGCACTATACCCCCATACATTTTCTAGCAACTCTTCTTTTCCTATTGTTTCAGGAGAATTGTTATATAAGTATTTTAATATTGTTACTTCTTTTTCTGTGAGTTTGATACAAGAACCTGTTATTGAGGACACTATTTCTTTTTTAACTGGAAAGAGGCTATATTCTTTAAACTTCAAACATTCTTTATGGCGAATTTTGGGAATTAAAGTATTGTCTTCAACTTTTTTTAGAAATTTAATTAATGAAAATGGCTTTTTTATTACAACATCCGCATAGTCTGATGATTCACATGTGCTTGAAAAGAAGATTAGTGGGATTGTTTTATTTTGCATTGATATTTCTTTTAACAGCTTTTCATCTTCATCTATAAAAATAACATCACAAGAAATATAATCATCTAAAACAACCTCTAATGAAGGTTGTGATATTTGTATTTGTTGAGATAAATCTTCTGCAAATATTTGATTTTTTGATATTATTGATATTTTTTTCATAATGCAAACTCCAGTCCTAAAATAAACGCATTACCTTTGGTTGTTTTTATATCTTTTGAAGTTAGGTGAGCTACTGTCATTGATATTGTTGTATATTTATTATACTCAAAACTGTTTGAAAAGCTATATATTTCATCTTTATTATCTGATATATTTGATTTAGAATTAAAATATGACACCCCTGTTGTAAAAGGTCCTATTTCATAGCTTAACCCTATATTATATGCCTTTGCATCTCTATACCCATCGTATAAGCTATATTTATTTACTGGTGTATCTTTTGAGTTTGTGTCTGTTTTTCTATATGATGCACCGAGTGTCCAACCTTTACGATATAAGCTAAATCCAAGTGAATATTCTTTATTGTTTTCATCATAATCAGCATAACCTAAAGATGTTTCTAATTCGAATCCAGATATATACCAAGAGCCGTATGCACCTAAAATGTATGCTTTATTATCTTTATATGAGGAGTATTTTGAAACTAAACCTGACTGACTGTATGTTTTGGGAACATAGGTTGCTCCCAATTTTATACCATTAAAATCAGGGGTTATGTAGTTAAACTTAAAAGATGCTCCGTCTGTATTTATATATGTTGAATTTAAGGTTTTATATGAAGTGTTTTTTCCTTTTTTATACCAATTCGGTGTGTTTATAAAATTTACAATATCGCTATTATTTACCTTATATGTACCAATGTTTGGAGCTCCGACTGCAAAATTATATGCAACATTGTAATCTTGACCTATGCTTAACTCTCCTAGAGGTGTTTCAAATAGAGTGAAAAACTCTTCTCCCCAATATCCTTGATTATAGTTTTCTACTTCTTTTGCACTATCTACCATTAAATAACCTATAAGTGAGGCTGTATAATTTGGAGCATAATCATATGAGATTTTACCGTATGCGTTAATGGTAGAGTTTATGTTATTTTTTTTATATGGAGAGGGCTTTGGTTTGCTATAATCTGCATAACCATAGTATGATCCTATGCTTAAAGAATATTCTTTTTCTATAGAATCTGCAAAAGCAACATTTGATAAAAGAGTTAATAATATTGCTAATTGATGTGATTTCATTTATCTTCCCAAAAAAATATTTAATTTAAGTACAATATAGAACTATCTTTTTGTGTTAACAAGACTTATATTGTTTATAACCTAAAAAAATATGAATAAATATAACACGTTTTGTTTTAAAGTGTTTTATATTGAGTTGAATGTAAAAAAATGTAAATGGAGTAAAAAATGCAAAAACCAGTTATGCTTTTAATTTTAGATGGTTGGGGATATAGAGAACCTGTTACAGATGATAATGCTATTGAAAAAGGATATACTCCTAATTGGCATTATCTTATTGATAAATATCCACATTGCTTTATAGAAACATCTGGGTTAGATGTTGGGCTTCCTGATGGACAAATGGGAAATTCTGAAGTTGGCCATACGAATTTAGGTGCAGGTCGTGTTGTTATGCAAGATTTACCTCGAATCGACCTTGCTATTAAAGATGATTCAATTAAACAAAACCCTGTTTTAGTTGACATGATAAAAAAACTTAAAGAAACTAAAGGAACTTGTCATTTAATGGGTTTAATGTCTCCAGGTGGTGTACATTCACACCAAAAGCACATTGAAGCTCTTTGTGAAATATTAAACGAAAATGGTATTAATGTTGATGTTCATGCTTTTTTAGATGGAAGAGATACACCTCCTCAATCTGCTAAACAATTTTTAAGTGAATTTGAAAACAACATTAAACAACTTGATAAGGTTAAAGTTGCTACTATTTCTGGTCGTTTTTATGCAATGGATAGAGATAAACGTTGGGATAGGGTTGAAAAAGCATATAACAATATTGTTATCGCTGATGGAGAAAGATTTAATACATCTGATGAAGCTATTACAACATCTTATGCAAATGGGGTTAATGATGAATTTGTTGTGCCTTGTGTTGTTGGAGATTATAATGGCGCAAAAGATGGTGATGCTGTATTGATGATTAACTATCGTGCTGATAGAGCAAGAGAAATAATGTATACTCTTGGTGATAAAGAATTTACAGGATTTGAAAGAAAGAAAATTGTTAACTTTGTTGATGTTGTTGGTATGACAGAATACTCTGTTGACCATACTCGTTTTATGAAGGTTATTTTTGGTCCTGAAGTGTTAAATAATATCTTTGGTGAAGTTGTTGCTAACAATGGTTTAACTCAACTTCGAATCGCCGAAACTGAAAAATATGCACACGTTACTTTCTTTTTCAATGGTGGTGAAGAAAAAGAGTTTAAAGGCGAAGATAGAATCCTTATAAATAGCCCTAAAGTTGCTACATATGACTTAAAACCAGAAATGAGTGTGTATGAAGTAACAGATGCTCTTACAAATGCTATTAGAGAGCAAAAGTATGACGTAATTATCTGCAACTTTGCAAATGGTGATATGGTTGGCCACACAGGTATTATGGAAGCTGCATTGAAGGCTGTTGAAGCTGTTGATGAATGTTTAGGCGAAGTTATGAGTGCTATAAAAGAGGTTAATGGAGTATTGTTGGTTACTGCAGACCATGGTAATGCTGAAAAAATGGTTGATGAAACAACAGGTGCTCCTTATACAGCACATACTGTTGGCAAAGTTCAGGCTGTTTTGTTTAATAGTGATGAAAATGTTAAATCTATGAATAATGGTAGATTGGCTGATATTGCTCCTACTCTTTTAGATTTAATGAATATTGAGAAACCAGTTGAAATGACAGGAAATTCTCTGATAGTGAAGTAATTTATGAGAGGGACACATAGTTTTAGCATAACTTTTTTTGTTTTAGGACTTAGTTTTCTAGGTTGCAACCTAAGTTATGCTAAAAATGTGTCTGAAAAAGAAGTAAAAAGAATAGAAGAACAAGCTCAAAAGAAAGCTCTAGAATCTAAAAGATTGCAAGCCCAAGCTATTCAGCTTAATTTAGAACTATCTAAGATGGATAAAAAAATTATATCTTTGGCTAAAGAGATTCAAAATAGTGAAAACAAAATATCAAAACTAGAAGTTGAGCTAGAGATTTTAGAAAAAGATGTTAAGAAAAAGGAAGATGATTTTAGTAAAGAAAATCAATCATTAGTGCAAATGATTGCTTCTTTACAGAATATGTCTCTTAATCCGTCTGAATCTGTTATATTACAACCACATTCTCCGGTTGATATAATAAGAAGTGCAATATTGCTTAGGGAAACAATACCTTTTATTAATGAAAAAACATCTAAACTTAAAGTTGACCTAGATGTGCTTTATAACCAAAAGAAAAAAATTGAAGAAAATGTAAAAGAAACTCAATTACGCCAAAAAAATCTTGAAAAACAACAAAAAGATATGAACAGCTTGTTAAAAAAGAAAGCTGATTTAAGAAAAAATATAGAAGATAAAGGGGCTGAAGTTCAAAAAGATGCTCAAAATCTGGCACTAAAAGCAAAAGATTTAAGAGACTTATTAGAAGAACTTGAAAGACAAAAGGAAATTGCTCGCAAAAAACGTGAAGAAGCTGAACGCTTGGAAGCTTTGAAAAGAGAACAAGAGTTAAAAAAACAACAAAAAACACAAGTTGCAGGAGAGAAACTGCATAAAACAATAAAAGAGCAAGTAAAAGGTGGGCGATTTGCTAGGGCTAAAGGAAATCTTGTTCGTCCCGTAAGTGGTCCTATTATTACAGAATATGGGCAAGTAATATCTAATGGCGTTACATCAAAGGGTATTATTTATAAAACTCGTTCGAATGCTCAAGTTGTATCTCTTTATGATGGTACAGTTATTTTTTCTGGACCATTTAAAGGATATGGTAATATTATTATTATAGAACATGGAGATGAATATCTTTCTTTGCTTGCAGGGTTGGGTAGCATCGATTGTGAATTAGGACAAATGCTTTTGGCTGGTGAGCCTGTTGGTGTTATGCCTAGCAGCGGTGATACAAAACTTTATGTTGAGATTAGAAAAGATAGACAACCTATTAATCCAAAACCTTGGATTGTCGATTAATTTTTATTTGATAGGAAGAAAAATGAGAAAACATTTACTTATTGCTTCGTTGGTTACTAGTTTGTTTTTTAATATTGCAAATGCTAATGCGTCTAAAAACAAAGATGAAGATATTAACACATATGAACTATTAAATTTATTTGGAGAAGTTTTAGAAAGAACTAAACTATCTTATGTAGAAGAAGTTACAGATAAAAAATTAATCGAATCGGCTATTAATGGAATGCTTACCTCTTTAGACCCTCACTCTAGTTATTTGGATGCAGATAGCTTTAATTACATGAGTGAACAAACTAAAGGAAAGTTTGGTGGAATTGGTATTGAAATTACTATGGATAATGGTTTGGTTAAAATTGTTTCACCTATTGACGACACTCCTGCGGCTAAGGCTGGCTTGAAAGCTGGTGACTATATAACACACATTGACGAAGAAACTGTTGTTGGCATGAGCTTAAATGATGCTGTTAGCAAAATCAGAGGCAAAATTGGCACAAAAGTAAAACTTTCTATTAGACGTGTGAATTCAAAACCTCTTGAGTTTACAGTAAAACGTCAAGAAATTAAGATTCAGTCTGTAAAAAGTGAAATAAAGAATGATGAAATTGTTTATATTAGAATTTCTTCTTTTGCTGAAGATATTGATAAAAACGTTACAGAAATAGTAAATAAAGCCAAAAAAGAATTAAAAAATAAATTTTTGGGAATTGTAATTGATGTTAGAAACAACCCAGGTGGACTTTTAGACCAAGCTGTTGAAGTTTCTGATTTATTTTTAGAAAAAGGTGAAATTGTTTCTACACGTTCTCGCAATGAAAATGATACTGTTAAATTTATGGCAACAGAGGGAGATATCGCTAAAGATATTCCTATTGTGGTTATGGTTAATGAAGGCTCTGCTTCTGCTTCTGAAATTTTAGCTGGAGCTCTTCAAGATCACCATAGAGCTATTGTTTTAGGACAAAAGTCTTTTGGTAAAGGTTCTGTACAAACAGTGATTCCTCTTGGGGATTATGGTGCAATGAGAATTACCACCGCTAGATATTATACTCCATCTGGTCGTTCTATTCAAGCAAAGGGTATTGAGCCTGATGTTGAGGTTAAGCCTGCAAAAGTTGAAGAATTTGAGTCTTATGCATTAAATATTAGTGAAGCAGAATTAAATAATGCTTTGAAAAATGACAATGCTGATGAAAATAAAACAGAAAATAAAAAGCAAAAATCGAAAGAAGACTTAGCTGACTATCAATTAGTTAGAGCTTTGGATTTAGTGAAGGCTTTGGCTTTATATTCTAAAACAACTAATTAGGAGTTGTTATGAATAAAATATACCGCCCTTGTGCTGGAATTGTTGTTTTTAATAATGATGGGTTACTTTTTTTAGGGAATCGAGTTGGGATTGAAAACTCATGGCAATTCCCACAAGGTGGTATTGAAAAAAACGAAACGATTTTAGAGGCTGCCAAACGTGAGCTATTTGAAGAAACAGGAATTAAATCTGTAATACATATTCATACTGAAGATGTGCCTATTAGATATGAATTTAATGAAAAAATAAAATCTAATTTTAGAAAAAAGGGCATATTTAATGATGGGCAAGAGATTTATTTTTCACTGTTTTATTTTAATGGTAGTGATAGTGAAATTAACCTAAAAGTATTTGAACAAGAATTTGATAAATATAAATGGGATACGTTTGATTTTGCTATTAATAATATTATTGATTTTAAAAAAGATGTATATTTAAGAATTGCAAAAAAATTTATGCCGATTATTGAACAATATCTAGAAGCTAAATCTTGATATTTAGAAGTTTTTGACATAAATTTATGGTGGTTGGGATGTTATAGGGATAGAAAATGAACAATCTAGTTGAGATAAGAGATATTTATATTCCAAAAGATGTATCTATTTTTCCACTTGCCTATGGTTGGTGGGTTATCTTGTTTGCGATTGTTATTTTATTTGTTTTGTTAAAATTTATTTTATGGGGAATTAAAACAAGTAAGAGGCTTTATGCTTTAAAAAAACTAAAACAAATAAACAATGAAAACCCTATAGTTTTTGCTATTGAAGTGTCTGAATTATTAAGAAGAATCTGTAATGTAAAATATAAAGAAGCAAGTGTTTTACATGGAAATGAATGGATTAATTTTTTAAATGAGCATACTAAAAACAATTTATCAAAAAAAACCTCTGAACTTTTGATGTATGCTCCTTTTATTGATAAAAATGAAAAGAAATACTCTCAAAAAGAAGTTTTGGAATTGAGTAACTTTTGCAAACAATGGATAGGAGATAACTTATGATAGAGTTCGCTTATCCTTATTTGTTTTGGTTGATTTTGTTACCTATTTTGGTGTTTTTTATTTTATCTAAAAGTAAAAACGCATATGGAAATGCTTTGTTGGTTCCGTTTATTAATGATTTACAAAACATAAAAAACAAGACAAGCAGAATAGCTAAAACGTATGTTGGTAAAGGATTTTGGTCTTCTTTAAAGTTTTTATATTTATTTATTATATGGACTTTACTTGTTATTGCTGTGGCTCGCCCTCAACGTATTGGTGAACCATATAGATTAAAAACAGAAAATAGAGATATTATGTTGGTTATAGATATTTCTACATCTATGTTACAACCTGATTTTTCTACAACAAATCAACGTATTGATAGACTAACAGCTGTGAAATATGTTGTAGGTGAATTTATAAAAAAACGTACAGAAGATAGAGTTGGATTGATTTTATTTGGTACTAGAGCTTATTTACAATCTCCTCTTACATTTGACAAGGCTTCTGTTGTTAATATTTTAAAAAATGCAGATGCTGGAATGGCTGGAAATTCGACATCTATTGGAGATGCACTTGGATTAGCTTTGAAAAATATTAAAGAAGAAAAGGATAAATCTAATAAAGTAATAATATTACTTTCTGATGGAGAAAGTAATGATGGATATTTAAGCATGGCAGAAGCTATTACTTTAGCTGAAAAAGAGGGTATAAAAATTTATACTATTGGTGTGGGTTCTGATGTAAGTTTTATTGGTTCTATTTTTGGAATAAAAAATAATGAACTTGATGAAACAAGCTTAAAAGAGTTAGCCCAAAGAACTAAAGGCAATTACTTTAGAGCAACCGATTTAACGTCTTTAGAAAAAATATATGAAAAGATTGATACTTTAGAACCCAAAAATAACGAAGGAAATATTGTACAAGAAAAAATTGATTTATTTTATTTGCCGTTGGCGCTTGCTTTATTTTTATCGATATTTTTAATTTTTTTACCTAGGAGTATGCTTAAATGATAGATTTTTTTAATAACTTTCATTTCTTACGCCCTTGGTTTTTGTTATTTTTGCTTATTCCTTTGATGTTATATGCAAAAAAAATTAAATTTAGCAACAAAACATCTTCTTGGGAAGATGTGTGTGATAAGCATTTGTTGGATTATTTGTTAGTTGGAAATAATAAAATAAAACGAAAATCTTTAAAATCATATATATACATTGGTTTGACGGTGGCTTCTATTGCATGTGCTGGACCTTCTTGGAAAAAATTAGAAATACCTACATTTACTATCGAAAATCCAAATATGTTTGTTTTAAGTTTGGCACAAGATATGCAGTTAACAGATGTTACACCATCTAGACTTGATAGAGCTAAATATGCGATATTGGATATAATTGATGGAGTTGAGCAAGGGCAATTTGGTTTGGAAGTATATTCTCAAGAACCTTATGTTATATCTCCTATTACAGATGATGTTAATTTAATAAAAAATATAATGCCACAGATTGTACCGAATATTGTTCCTGATAATGGTGATAGATTGGATAGAGCCATTGATTTAGCCATTAAACGATTTGTTAATGCAGGATATAGCAGTGGTAACATTATTTTATTTACTTCTGATGTCGGTAGTCGTTTTGATTTGGCTTTGGAATTAGTAGAGAAAGCAAAAAAATTAGATTATACGGTTAATGTTGTTGATACATCTTTTTTAGGAAATGAAAAATTACCTATTTTGGCTGAAAAAGGAAATGGAGTGTATACATCTATAAAAAATAACGATATTAAGCCTATATTGAAAAAAATCTCTGATATTAGTGAAGAAAAAACAAAATTAAGTAAGAATTTAAGGTCTAATTATGTTGATTTTGGATATTATTTATTGATTATTCCGTTAATGTGTGTGCTAGTATTTTTTAGACGTGGAATACTTGTATTGTTTTTTGTGTTAAGTTTTTCGTCTTTTGCTGAAGCTAGCTTTTTTCTAAACAATGACCAAGAAGGTTTAAAATATTTTAATAGTAAAAAATATGATGAGGCGCTATCTGTTTTTAAGAATCCTTTATGGAGAGCTATAACATATTATAAACAAAACAAACTTGAAGAAGCGTTGAAAGAAATAGGAGATAAAAATGATGAATACTCTTTGTATAATAAAGGGGTATTTTTAACAAAATTATGTAAATATGAAGATGCGAAACAAGTTTTTTCTGATGTAGTAAGGCTATATCCGAATAATGAAGATGCTAAATATAATTTAGATGTTTTAAATGAGTTGTTTTTGAAAGCAAAAGATGACCCGAAAGTGTTAGAATGTGACAATCAACAAGATAATCAACAAAGCAATTCAAACTCTAATAAGAACGATAGTGAAGAAAAAGAGGATAAAGATAATCAAAACAAAGATGAAAATAAAAGTGATAACAAATCTGATTCTCAAGAAAATAAAAATAATCAATCAAACAAGCAAGAGAATAAAGAACAATCTCAAGATGAACAAAAAAATAACTCTTCTGATGAAAATAAAAAAGAAGGAGATAAGGAACAGCAAGATAAGACTGATGATAATAAAGAAAAAAATAAATCAAAATCTGATGAGAATGAGGGACAAAATAAAAGCAATAATAACACTCAAGAAAATCAGAATAAATCTGATAGCGAATCTTCTTCTAATGAGGAACCTGAAAGTGAAAATAAAGAAAATGATCGTAATGAGTTAGCCTCTAGTGCAAATGATGATAAAAAAGATGGGCAAGCAAAAGAAGGTGATGGAAAAGATGATAATAGTAATGAAAAAAAGGAAAAAACTGAACAAGAGCAAACTATTCAAAATATGGGTGTAAAAAAAGGAAAAGAAGATGAAGAATATGATGAAGAAGCGTTAATCATGCAAAGGAAATACAGAGAAATTCCAGAGGATGTTGGCGGACTTTTAAGAGAATTTATAAAAAAAGAATATATTAAGGATAGATATAGAGATGAAAGCTATTAATGTTTTTTGTTTTTTGGGTTTGTTTTTGTTTTCTATCAATGTTTTTGCTGATGAGCTAAATGTTGATATTGATAAAAATGTTATGACAGAGGGAGATGTTTTATATCTAACAATAGAATATGATGGAAGTAGTAATGAAAACCCTGATTTAAGTTCATTACAAAATGACTTTCAAGTTGTTTCAAACTCTACATCTAAACAAATAACTTTGATAAATGGGGTTTTAGAACAAACGAAGAAGTGGACTGTTGGTGTTAAACCACTTAGAAGTGGTAAGATTGTAATAAAACCGATAAAATTAGGAGGACTATCTTCTAATTATTCGGAGGTTGAAGTTAAAGAAATTACAGATGTGGCATATATTCCTGATAGCAAAAATAACTATAATTCGCCATACTTTAAAATTGAACAATCTACTGATTTAACAAGCGCATATCTTAATCAGCAAGTTTTATTATATGTTACCATTTACGATAGTTTGGGGCTTAGAAATGGGACAATTAACATTGACGAGAAAGTTAAAGATGATTGGATTATTGTTCCACTATTAAAAAATCCTATTGTAAAAAAAGATGTGATTGATGGTAGAAAGATGAACGTCATCAACTTTGTATATGCTATTTTTCCTCAAAAAACAGGAGAGCTCGAAATACCACAATTTTCATTTGAAGGAGAGTATATTAAAGACGTAGGATTTAGCTCTCCTGATTTTGGTGAAGAATTTATGATGTTTGGTATGGATTTTAGAAATGCTTTTGGGCAAAAAGTTCCTGTTAGAATGAAAGCAGATGCGAAAGTATTGAATGTTCTTATGCCTAAAGATAAAACTCCATTAAATAAATGGTTTCCAGTAAAAAATCTTCAAGTTTCTTCATTTATCGGACAGAAGAATAATTTTATGGTTAGTGAAGCTTTTAATCAAAAAGTTATCGTTAAGGCAACTGGAGCAACACAAACTTTATTGCCAAATATTGAGTTTCCTCAAACTGCGGGTTTGAAGCAATATCCTGAAAAACCCGAAATAAAAGAAGATATTGTTAATGGAAACGTAGTAACAACTGCAACATACAATGTTGTATATATACCTACGCAAAGAGGAAATATCACTATTCCACCTATTGAAATAAAGTGGTTTAATGTTAATAATAATCAATTTGAAACAGCATCTACAAATGAAGTAAATCTTGTTATTGCAAAAAGCGATATGGAGGAAATTGCATTTCCTAATGATAATTCAGTAAGTAATGAAACAGAAATAGAAAAGAAAGAAATTGTAAAAAAAGAAAATAATGTAGAAACAAAAAAGGATTACAAACAGATACCTTTGATTTGGTATTTAGCTTTTGGTGGGATTGTTTTGATTTTATTATTAGTTATGTTAATTTCAAAAAAACAATCATCTAAAAATGCAAAATACTACAAAAAACTTGTTATTAGCTCTATCTTAAAGCATGATTATGCCCAAACCAAAATATATCTTTTAGAGTGGGCAAAAATCAAATATAACAATGATGATATTAAAAACTTTAAGGACGTAGAAGAATACTCTAAAGACGTAAACTTTGAAAAAGAACTAGACACAATCAATAAATTATTATATTCTAAAACTGATGAGATGTTTGATAGTCAAAATTTTGTTAAAATATTTAAAAAGGTTGATAAAACAAAAGTAAATAATAAAAATAAACAAGATGTTTTACCGAATCTTTACAAATAACAGGCATCTTATAGATATAGATTTGTTTTTTTTAACGGAGAAGAAATGCTTTGGGTTAAAAGACTTATTTGTGGGATTGTTGCATTGATTATAGGTGGAGGTGGTATCTACCTTATAATGCTTGATACACAAATTTGGCAAGCTGTTGGTTTTTGTTTGTTTGTTGTTGGTCTTGCTTTAGGATATATTGCTGTTACCCAAAAAATGCCTAGGTATAATTTTTGGATTACGTTAATTGCTGTTGGATTATGTTATGCTTTGTATACAACAAATAGTGGCAATAAAACAGATGTTTCATCCATAAGACCTCAAAGTGTTACTAATAATGATGTTACTGAACCCAAAAAAGAAAATAAAATACCACAAAAGAAAAAGCCAAAAAAGAAATCAAAACTTTCTTCTTATCCTAAGATAACAGGTAGAGCTGAAGTTATACACGCTAATGTTTTTTATATTAGTGGCAGATATGTACGTTTGTTTGGTGTTGACGCACCTGATAGTGATCAAATTTGTTCTGATATTAATGAAAGTTCTTATAACTGCGGTCAAGAAGCTATTTCTTGGATTAGAGGATGGATTGATGATAATATAATTGATTGCTATTTATTAAAAGTAAATCCAAAGGGGCAAGATTTAGCTACTTGTGTTTGGGGAGACTATGATATTGGTGCTGCTCTAGTTGGAGCAGGATGGGCTATTGCTAATACGTCTGAAACAGATATTTATGCCCCTTATGAAGCAAAAGCTCAAAGTGAATTATCTGGATTGTGGCAAGGTAGTTTTTATTCTCCTGAAGATTGGCGTAATATTAAAAGAGATACAAATAATTTTACTATAAAAAGACGCTCTAAGGGTGGTTTCTTTAATTTCAAATCTTTATTTTAGAGAAAATTTATGAGTTACACTAGAATATTTGAATGCAAAAGTGAAAATGACACTAAAAATTTAGCAGTTAGATTTGCCGATATTGCTAAAAAGGGTGATGTTTTTGCATTATATGGCACTCTTGGAGTTGGAAAAAGTTTTTTTTCTAGGCATTTTATACAACATTTAACAGATGTTTTAGATGTTCCAAGTCCTACATTTACCCTAGTTCAATGCTATGAGGCTGTTAATTTTGAAATTTTCCATTATGATATGTATAGGCTTAAGAGTCCTGATGAGGCATATGAATTAGGAATTGAAGAGTCTTTCTTTAATGGAGTAAATTTGGTGGAATGGCCTGAAAAAATACAGAGTTTATTACCTAGAAATATATGGAAGATTACTATAGACATTAAAGATAATATTCGTATCTTTAATATTGAAGTTAGTGATAATGAAAAACAAGCTAGGCTTGAGAGTATTTGATATGATTAATATTCACGCAACATTAGTCAAAATAATGGATAAAGGGGTTCTTTTAATTGGAAAATCTGGCATAGGAAAATCTGATGTGGCATTACGTTTGATTATGGATAAAAACGCATTGCTTGTGGCTGATGATAGAGTAAATATCAAAGTGTGTAATGATGGTCTCATTGGTTCTTCTCCTGATGAAATAAAAGGAAAACTTGAGGTAAGAAATGTTGGAATAGTTGAAATTGAATATACTGAAAATACTAAAATTGATTTATGCGTTGAATTGGTTAATGATAGAAACAAATTAGAAAGAATGCCTTTACCTAAATATGAGGAAATTTTAGGTGTATCTATACCTAAAATAGAACTATATCCTTTTGATTGTTCAACAATTCATAAGATTATTCAAAAAATTAGTGGTAAAATTATCTAGTTGTGATATGAATGCTTTATAGTATAAAGAAAAGAGGTATGTTATGATTACAAAATTACTTGAGCAATTTCTTAGAACTCTTGGAAAACCTTTAGTTGCTTTTTTATCTTCTCTTGGTGATTTAGTTATTTTTGTTGCAAAAGCTTTATATCATTGTTTTGTTCCACCTTTTTATTTTAAATTGTTTATAAAACAAGTTTTAGATATTGGTTTTTATTCGTTACCGGTTGTTGGTTTGACAACACTATTTGCAGGTATGGTTATTGCTCTTCAAACGTATTCTGGTTTTACAGGATTTAAGGCTGAAAATGTTATTGCGTCTGTTGTTTTAATTTCGGTTACAAGAGAACTTGCACCTGTTTTATCTGCTCTTATGGTGGCTGGAAGAATTGGTGCAGCTATGGCGGCTGAAATAGGAACAATGAGAGTTACTGAACAAATTGATGCTTTAGTTACATTATCTACCAATCCTTTCAAATACCTTATTGCACCTCGTTTATGGGCAGGGCTTATTGTTTTGCCAATTTTGGTGTTTATTGGTGATATTATTGGTATTTTTGGTGGATATGTTGTTGGTGTTTATAAGTTAGGATTTAATCCTGCCAATTATATTACAGCAACTTTTCAAAATTTACAGATGATTGGTATTATTTCAGGACTGGTAAAGGCTGGTGTTTTTGGTTTTATTATCTCTATGATGGGTTGTTATAACGGTTACAAATCAAAAGGTGGGGCTCAAGGTGTTGGTAATGCAACAACAAATGCTGTTGTTTCTTCATCTATTCTTATTTTGATATTTAACTATCTTATTACTGAAATGTTCTTTTCTAGATAATGGGGGTAAAAATGACAAAAGAAGTAAAAATTAAAATTAGAGACCTTCATAAAAGTTTTGGAAAAAAACAAGTTTTAAATGGTGTTGATTTAGATTTGTATAAAGGGGAGTCTTTAGTTGTTATTGGTGGCTCTGGTACTGGAAAATCTGTTTTAATTAAGTGTATTCAAGGATTATTAACCCCTGATAGTGGTTCTATTGAAATTGATGGAATTGAAATTGTGGGTGATAATCATACCACTATTGACGATATGCATAGTAAAATGGGAATGCTTTTCCAAGGTGGTGCATTGTTTGATAGTTTAAAAGTTTGGGAAAATGTTGCTTTTGACCTTATACAAAACAGAGGAATTAGTAAAAAAGAAGCCAAGATTGTTGCTATAAAAGTTTTAAGACAGGTTGGGCTTGGTGCTGATATTGCAGACTTGTATCCGTCTGAACTTTCGGGTGGTATGCAAAAAAGGGTTGGTTTAGCTAGAGCTGTTATTACAAAACCTGAAATTATATTTTTTGATGAGCCAACAACTGGTCTTGACCCTATTATGGCAGATGTTATTAATGATTTGATTATAGAATCGGCTAAAGATTTAGGAGCGACAACTTTAACTATTACTCATGATATGGCATCTGCTCGTAAGATTGCAGATAAAATTGCAATGTTATATCAAGGAAAAATTATTTGGTATGGTACTGTAAAAGAATTAGATAAAACAGATAATCCATATGTTCGACAATTTATAAATGGGTCTTCTAAAGGACCTATAAAAGTGGAGAAATAAGATGGGTAAAAAATCATCAGTAGAATATGTTTGCCAGAGTTGTGGCTCTGTTTACCCTAAATGGCAAGGAAAATGTGATGCTTGTGGTGAGTGGAATTCTATTGTTGAGGAAAAAAATCAATCTTCTGAATTTTCTAATATATCTTTGAAAAAAAAAGGTAATCAAATTGATTTTGTATCATTGAATGGTGAAAGTCAAGCATATCAAAGATTGGTTACGAATTTATCTGAAATAAATCGTGTATCTGGTGGAGGACTTGTTCCTGGTTCTGTTATATTGGTAGGTGGAGATCCAGGGATTGGGAAATCAACTTTATTGCTACAAATCTGTGCAGGAATTGCTAATAAACTTAAAGATAATAGTTGTTTTTATATTTCAGGTGAAGAGGCTATTGACCAAGTAAGAATTAGAGCTAAAAGATTGGGATTGGCTGATACTCCTGTTAGACTTGCTAGTACAACAAGTGTTAAAGATATTATTGCAACTCTTGAAAAAGAAAATCCTTCTTTGGTTATTATTGACTCTATTCAAACTATGTATATTGATGAAGTTGAGTCTACTCCTGGTAGTGTTGCTCAAGTTAGAGCTGCAGCATATGAACTTATAAAACTAGCAAAGAAAAAAGGATTTATTTTATTTTTAGTTGGGCACGTTACAAAGCAAGGTGCTATTGCTGGACCAAGAGTTTTAGAACATATGGTTGATACTGTGCTTTATTTTGAGGGTGATAGAGGGCATCATTTCAGAATATTAAGAGCAGTTAAGAATCGTTATGGTGCAACAGATGAAATTGGTGTTTTTGAAATGCAAGACAATGGGCTTGTTGAGGTGGAGAATCCGTCTGCTTTGTTTTTAGCTGAAAGACAAGGATGTGTTTCTGGTTCTTGTGTTTTTGCTGGAATAGAAGGTTCTCGTCCTTTATTGGTTGAAATTCAAGCTCTTGTTGGAAATAGTGGTTATAGTGGGGCTAAAAGAGCTGTTGTTGGATGGGATTCAAGTAGACTTGCTATGATTTTGGCTGTTTTGGAAGCTAGATGTGGAATGAATTTTAGCACCCATGATGTGTATTTGAATATTGCGGGAGGATTAAAAATATCTGAACCGGCTGCTGATTTGGCTGTTGCTATGGCTGTTATATCATCTATGACAAACAAACCTTTGCCTTCTGATATGGTTGTTTTTGGTGAAATTGGTTTATCTGGTGAGATTAGAGCTGTTAGCCAACCTAATTTACGCTTAAAAGAAGCGCAAAAACTTGGTTTTACAAATGCTATTATTCCTAACTCGTTTAATAAAGATAAAAAACAAAAAATTATAACAAATATGTCTTATCATGAGATTGGGAATGTTCAACGATTAATTTCTAGATTTAGTTAGGAGGGAAAGTATGGAACCTTTAAATAATATTGATGTTATTATTTTAATATGCGTTGCAACATCTATGTTGGTTGCTTTTGTTAGAGGTTTTGTAAAAGAAGTTTTATCTATTTTGGGATTAATTTTATTTGTTACTTTAGTTATATATGCGTCTCCGTCTTTAACTGATTGGTTAAAACAATATGTACAAAGTGTTACGATGGCAAGAATTATAGTTTTTCTTGTTTTAATGGCTGTGTTTTATGCTTTTTGGATTATTGGCACAGATAAACTTATTGCGCTTATAAGAACAAGCTCTTTGAGTTTTATGGATAGGTTGTTTGGGCTTATTTTTGGTTTTTTAAGAGCGGTTATTATTTTAGGTTTTTGCTTTTTAATTGTTAAAATTGTTTTGCCCGAAGAGTTAAAAAGTGGAAGCTTAAAAGAATCTAAATATTTTATGATGGCAGAGCCTTGTTCTGATATGATTGAAGCATTTTTACCTGAAGAAAAGATAAAAGATATGGTAAAATCTGTTGAAGATATGAATAAGGTTGAGAAAAAAGAAGAAAAGAAAAACAAAGAAAACGTAAAAAAAGAGGAAAAACAAGAAGAAAAGGTTATAAAAGAACTTCCATCAAAGACAGACCAAGAGCAAATGAATAAGATGTTTGAGCTTCTTGTTAAACCTGAAATAAAGAAAATATCTAAAGATAGTGGTGAAAAAGTTGGGTATGATAAGAAAGAAACATCTGATTTAGATAAACTTATAGATGAAACTGTTGAATAGTTTGTAATATTAATTATTAAACTAAAAAAAATAAAAAACCTCTTTAATAAACTATGGTTCCTAAATTTTGGAAATATAATTTATAAAGAGGTTTTGTTGTTTATTGTATTACCAAAAGACCATGTTTTTTCTTGCCTTGAGATAACTTTATTTTATCGTTTTCGATATCTTTTGTTGTTAAGATGTAATTTTCATCTGTTATTGGTTTATCGTTTAATTTTAAGCCAGATTGTTTAATTAAACGACGAGCCTCACCTTTACTTGAAACAAAGCCTAATTCAACAAAAGCATCTAACACACTGATAGAACCTGTGGCTGATATTGTTGGTAAATCACCACCTGCTATACCTTTTTCAAAGGTTTCTATTGCTGTTTGTTGAGCTGTTTTAGCTTCTTCTTCACCGCGACAAATTTTTGTTGCTTCAAAAGCTAAAATCTTTTTAGCTTCATTTATTTCTTTGTCTTGAAGTTGTTCTAAACGATATACTTCATCCATTGGTAAATCTGTATAAATACGCAAACATTTACCAACTTCTTTATCACCTATGTTACGGAAGTATTGATAATAGTTGTATGATGATAATTTTTCATCATTTATCCAAACAGCATTACCTTCTGATTTACCCATTTTTTTACCATTAGAATCGGTAATAATTGGGCTTGTAAATCCGAATAATTCTGTATCGAATCTACGGCGACCTAATTCTGTTCCAGAAACGATATTACCCCATTGGTCTGCACCTGCTATTTGAGCACGACAGCCATATTTTTGGAGCAACACACAGAAATCATAACCTTGTAGCAACATGTAGTTGAATTCTAGAAAAGACATTGGTTGCTCACGCTCTAGACGTGATTTTACACTATCCATTGTTAGCATTCTATTTACAGAATAGCATGTTCCTATATCTCTTAAAAATTCAAGATAGTTGATGTTTTTAAACCAATCGTAATTATCTACCATTATAGCGTCTGTTTTTCCATCGCCAAAAGATAGAAATTTCATAAAAGATTTTTTTAGCCCTTCTATATTGCTTTGAAGAGTTTGTTCATCTAAAAATGGACGAAGTTTATCTTTACCAGAGGGGTCACCAATACGAGCAGTTGCTCCGCCAACTAATGCTATTGGTTTATGCCCACATTTTTGGAACCAACGTAGCATCATTAAAGGAACAATATGTCCGACATGAAGACTATCTCCGGTTGGGTCTGAACCTAAGTAACCAATTGCAGGAACACCTTTTTTTTCACAATCTGCAAGGTATTGGTCAAACCCTTGCTCGTTTGTGCATTGATTATAAAAACCACGTTCTTGCATTATATTTAAAAATTCTGATTTAAAAGTTGTCATTTTTACTTCCTTATAACTAAATTTTAAGGCATTTTAACATAATATTTTGATATTGCAATTATAAAGAGGTTTTTTTGTATGATAATTAAAGGATTAAACTGTTTGGGAATGATGGGGTCTTCTACTTTTGGTGGTGTAGAATTATCTCTTATTCATACAGATGGAATTGATATTGCGGAACGTAAAAAATCTTGTGTTATCCCCTATCCTAATGAATTAAAAGAAAAGATACAATCTATTTGGGGATTAAAAAGAGATGAGGACAATAACGAGGAAAAACTTCAAGATGTTGATATGGAAGTTTCTCAATTTTATGTAAAAATTATAAATGATTTTATTGAAGAATGTGGTGAACATGTTGATTTGATTGGAACAGAGGGAATAACTGTTCTTCATAATCCTAATATTAAATATACATATCAACTTGGAAATGGAAGATTTATTGCTAAAAATACTGGTATTAAAACAGTAACTCACTTTAGAAATGCGGATATTGTCAGCGGAGGGCAAGGAACTCCTATTTCTTCTACTTATTTTAATGCTGTTGCAACTAATGAAATACACCCTATTGCCTATATTAACATTAGCGGAAAATCTAGTTTAACATGGATTGGTAGTTTTGGTGAAATTGTTGGTTTTGATTGTGGGCCAGGTGATAATTTTATAAATAATTGGACTGCTAAACATGCACATATGGATAATGACTACAATGGAAGATTAGCGGCTTTAGGAAATGTACATGAAAAGATTGTTAATTCTTTAATGCATCATAAATTTTTTGCTAAATTTCCTCCAAAATCTGCATATACGGGAATTTTTGCTGACAAGGCTGAACATTTAGAAGGATTATCACTAGAAGATGGTGCAGCTACGGCAACAGCTTTTGTGGCTGAGGCTATTTGTTATTCTATCTGCCTTTATTTGCCGGAACTTCCTAAAAAAGTTGTAATTTGTGGAAAAGGTGCAAACAACCCTACCCTTGTGCGTTTTATTAGGCAAAGATTACCTAATATAGAAGTTATTATCAGTAAAGAAGATGGAATACCAACTGATACGGTGAATGCAGAGATTTGTGCTTTTTTGAGTGCAAGAACAGTTTATTCATTACCTATTACATTTCCATCGACAACAGGGGTCGAGATACCTATGCCAGGAGGTGAAATTTATGAAAAAGACATCTAATATCAAAGATTATAGTTTAAAAATTGAACATCTTTGTAAAAATTATGATGATATTTGTGCTGTTGATGATGTTTCTTTTGAAACTAAACATGGGGAAATTATAGCACTTTTAGGTCCAAATGGTGCAGGAAAATCTACATTGATGAATATGATTGCAGGATATTTAGCGCCAACAAATGGTAATATATTTATTGAAAACAACAACATAGCAACAAATGATATTATAACTAAAAAAAGTATAGGTTTTTTATCTGAAGGATCTCCTTTATATGCTGATATGACTGTGAAGTTATTTTTAAAATATATAATTGAGCTTAAATTAGAGACAGATACTGATGATATAGCAAAAAGAAAAGAAATATGCCAATCTGAATTAGAAAGAATTGTTGAGGTTGCTAATATTTCTAGTGTATTAAATCAAAAAATTGAAACATTATCCAAGGGATATGTTAGACGTGTTGGATTTGCACAAAGTATTATAGGGAATCCTAATATTTTGTTATTAGACGAACCTACAGATGGATTAGACCCTAATCAGAAAGACTACATGAAAGCTTTAATTAAAGATTTGGGAAAAGGCAAAACAATTATCATTTCAACTCATTTATTAGATGAGGCTCAAACAGTTGCTTCTAGAATTATTTTAATTAATAAAGGGAAGATTGTTGCTGATGGTAATTTGAAAAATATTCTAAAAAGTACAAAAACTACATCTTTAGAAGATGCGTTTAGAGTTCTTACAATGTAAGGAGAGTGTTTTATGAATAAAATAATGACTATTATAAAATATGAGCTTATGAGATATTTTTTATCTCCGCTAGCATATGTTTATTTGATTAGTTTTCTTTTATTGAGTGGCTCTCTTGCTATATATTTTGGACATTTCTTTATGGATGGAAAAGCTAACCTTTGGGGGCTTTTTGACTATCAACCTTGGATTTATTTATTGTTTATCCCTGGTATTGCAATGCGTTCATGGTCTGAGGAATTTAAATCAAAAAGTATTATTCAGCTTTTAACCTTACCTGTATCGCTTTCTGATATTGTATGGGGAAAATTTTTGGCTTCGTGGTGTTTTGCTATTTTAGCCATATCTCTTACCTTTCCATTTTGGATTACAGCAAATATTTATGGAAACCCTGACAATACTGTTATTTTTATTGGATATATTGGTTGTTTTATTTTAAGCGGGGCAATGTTAGCTATATCTCAAACAATGTCTGCAACAACTAAAAATCCTGTTATTGCACTTGTTTTGGCTGTTTTTGTTAATCTTTTGTTTTTCTGGAGTAGTTTTGAATATGTTTTGTTTTGGGCTAGAGAATTATTTAGTGAAACGATTGTAGATACTATTATTTCTTTTAGTTTTTGGATTAGATTTTTTTCATTAAGCAGAGGGTTGGTAGAGTTAAGAGATTTGGTATTTTTTGGTTCTTTGATTGTATTTTTTAATGTACTTACAATGTTTATTGTTGGTTTGAAAACAAAGGGAAATTCTTCTATTATTTCTTCTGCTAATCCTAAGCATAGTTTTATTTATTTAGTTTTATTGTTTGTGGGGTTCTTTAGTATTAATATTATTGCGAATAATACGCTACGTTTATTTAATTATGACTTTACTGAAGAAAAATATTTAACCCTTACTAAAAATACTAAAGATATATTACGTAATCTGAAACGTCCTGTTGTTGCAAAACTATATTATTCGCCGATTTTAGAAGAGCGCAATCCTAATTTAAGACAACTTTTCGACCAAATAAAATTGATACTTAAGCAATATAAATCTTATGCGAGAGGTAAGTTTGATTATAAGATATATAATCCAAAATATTTAGATAAGAATGAAGACAAAGCTTTAGCAGATGGATTACAACCTATTCCGTTAATTGATATTAATCAAAATGCGTTATTTGGAATGACTTTTTCTGATAGTTTGATGAATAAATCTGTTATTCCTTTTTTCTCTATGGAAAGGCTTGCTTTTCTTGAGCAAGATATAACGACAAATATATATAAACTGCACCATAAGAAAAAAACTTTAGGTATTTTATCTAGCTTACCTATTATTGGTGATGTTGGTATTGAGGGGGTTCAATTTAAAAAATGGGAAATTGTTAATTTAATTGAAGATTTGTACGATATAAAAGTTATAAAAAATGAAGAAGATTTTGAGCAAAATTTTGATGTTTTAATGTTGATACATCCTAAAAATCTTAGCGATAGTGTTATTGAAAAAATAAAAAAGCAAAAGAAAGTTTTAGCTTTACTTGATGTGGCTGATGATGCCTCTTTATTATATTCTCCGATAGGTGGAAGTTATATTCCTTCTGATATTAAGAGTTTATCTGATTATTGGGGAATTAATTTTTATGATTTTGCTGTTGCAGCTGATTTTGACAACTCTATTACGGTTGATGATACCGTTGATTATAGCAAAAACCCTTCTTTTACTCAAGATTTATTGCAATTTAGAGCTGGTGAAAAAGAGTTTAACCCTAATCATAGAACAACGTATAAATTAAGTAATATGCTGTTTTCTACTGCTTCTATGGTATTTTTGCAAAAAGGTGCAAATGTTTCTTATTTTCCTTTAATAAGAACCAGTCGAAATTCTAGTTTGATTGATGCAGAGTTTGTGAGAAAGAAAAAATCGCCTCGTGAAATTTTAGAAAATTTTACACCAAGTAATAATGCGACAATAATTGCGGCTGAATATTTAAGCAATGACCCCGAAAAGCCTTTTGACGTTATAGCTGTTGCTGATACAGATTTTATTTATGATGCTTTTTGGGGTATTGAAAAGAAATTTTTAGATAGATCGTACTTTGTTCCTTTATTTGATAATGTAAATTTTGTTTTGAATGCTCTTGATTATTTATCAAATAATGATGATTTAATTAGTTTGAGAGGTAAAACTGTAAAAAAACGTCCATTTTTTGTTGTCGATAATATGAGGAAATTAAATATGTATCGATACAAATTAAGAGAAAATGACTTTTTTAATGCTATCGAAGGAGCAAAACAAAAAATAACTGAGGTTATTGCTAAAAAGACTTTTGAAAATAGAGCTAATTTTAGTATTGATGAGCTTGCTGAAATTAGTAATGTACGTAAGGAGATTATAAACTTAAGACAACAACTTAGTGATTTACGATTAAATGCTAATAAAGATATTGAGAAACTAGAAGTTAAGGTGAAGTTTTTTAATATTTATTTTGTTGCTATTGTTATTTTAGGGCTCATATTTATTTTTAAGATAAAAAATAAAACATTTTCTTGTGCTTTATTTAAAGATTTGTTGTTTTGGAATACTTCTTTATTAAAACTACTTTTAGGTGTTGTTTTAGTTTTATTAATTGCTTTGTTTTCTATATATACTGATAATAAAAATATAATATCAACTTATGAAGGAAAAAATGTTTTTAATAATTTTAAAAATAAAATCAATGAGATAAAAACTATAAAACTACAAAATTCTAAAACAACACTAACTTTTTCTAACAATGATGGTGTGTGGATTTTAGAAGAAGATAGTAAGCTACCTATTAGACAAGATTTGATTAGAAGATTTCTTATAAATTTAGATGGTATGACTTTTTATGAGAAAAAATCTGATAAAATTGAAGATATGAAATATTTTGGTATTTCATCTATAAAAGATGAAAAATCACCAACTATTGAAGTTAGTTTGATGGATAGTGATGGAAAAGTATTAGAACATTTTGACATTGGGTGGTTTGATATTGACTTGGGCAGAGGCTCTAAAGCTGCTTTTATTCGTTTGAATGAAGAATTCCAAGTATGGATGGTTGAAGCTGATTTGTATGGTTTATCACTTGATAAAAATGATTGGAATTATAGTACATTGTGGGATTTGAAATTTGGTAGATTTATTAGCTATAATGATATATCTGATGATGATAAAGTGATGAACATTGCTAAACAACTTTTAAATATTAAAATAAATAATGTTTTAGATGAAATTAGTGGAAGTAAAATTGCTAAATTAAACTTTAAATCTGAAAATGATGATGTTGAATTGTTATTTTATAAAACTGATGATGATAAGTTTTTTGTAAAATATAATTTTTTAACAACTGTTGGAAAAGACTTGGAATTATTTGCTAGTAGTATTACAGATAAGTACCTTGAAATATCTAAAGATGATTGGGAAAAAATAAAAAATGACACCATTGAACAATAATGACAGGTTAAAAAAATATGCTGCTATATCTAGCATATCTGTTGCAATATTGCTTACTATTTGCAAATTTGTAGCTTTTATTAAAACAGATTCTTTGGCTGTCTTTTCTTCTTTTATTGATAGTCTTACTGATTTGTTTGCGTCTCTTATATCATATATTGCTGTTTATTTTTCACTAAAACCAGCTAGTTGTAATCATCGCTATGGATATGGAAAATCTGAAGCATTAAGCGCCCTATTACAAGCAATATTTGTTGGAGCATCTGGTGTTTTTGTTATATTTGATGGAATTAACAGATTGTTTAATCCTGTTGAAATTGTTGATACTAGTATTGGTATTTACATAATGATTTTTAGTATTTTTTCGACAATTATGTTAGTTGTGTTTCAAACTTATGTTGCAAATAAAACTAATTCGTTGGCTATAAAAGCTGATAGAGCTCATTATACTGTTGATTTTTTAACAAATTCTACTGTGATTATTTCACTTGTTTTAGTTAGAATTTTTGGATTTGTTTATTTTGATGTTATTGCTGCGTTGTTTATTTCTGCTTATTTATTGTATAATGCTTATGATTTAGCAAAAGAATCTATTGAACAAATTACTGATAAAGAATTATCTGAAGAGATTAGAGAAAATATAATAAAAACAGTAAAAATGTGTGATGATGTTAGTGGTATACACGATTTAAGAACAAGAAGTGTTGGTGATGTTTATTACATAGAGCTTCACCTTGAAATTAATGGCTTGTTTTCATTAAAAAAAGCGCATGATATTTCATATAATGTTGAAACAAAGATACTTGAGGTGTATCCAAATAGTCAAATTATTATACACCAAGATCCATATGGTGTAGAAGAAGAAAGATTAGATAATAAATTTGATAATGGCTGTTTAATTTAATTTTTTTGATTTTAACTGGCCACATGCGGCTAATATGTCTTGTCCTCTTGCGACCCTTACTGGAGCTGCAAAACCTGCTTCATCTAGAAGTTTAGAGAAGTTTTCTACTGTTTTTCTTTCACTAGGTTCAAAACCGCAACCAGGCCAAGGGTTAAATGGTATAAGATTAAACGTTGCTCTTAATTTGTATTTTTTTAATAAAGATATTAGTTCTTTTGCATTTTCTTCTGAATCGTTTATTCCTTTTAGCAATAAATACTCAAATGTTATATATCGGCTATGGTCACCTTGTTGATATAATGAACAAGCTTTCATAACTTCTTCTATTTTAAACTTATCGTTAATAGGCATAATTTGAGAGCGTATTGTATTATTTGGAGCATGGAGTGATACAGCTAGTCTGACGCCTGTTTTTTGCATTGCTTCAACAATTCGAGGAGCTATGCCTGATGTAGACATTGTTACTCTTCGTCTTGATATTGCTATTCCATCACCATCTGTTAAGATGTTTAATGCTTTTACAACATTGTCTAAATTATTTAATGGTTCTCCCATACCCATTACAACTATGTTTGATAGGTAGCGTATTTCATTTGTGGGACTGGGCCATTCTTTATAAGCATCTCTTGCAACCATAAATTGACCAACTATTTCGCCTACTGTTAAGTTTCTTGTGAATTTTTGACTTCCTGTATGACAAAATCTACATCCCATAGCACAACCAACTTGTGTTGAAATACAAACAGCCCCCCTATCCTTTTCTGGGATGTAAACCATTTCAACTCGCTGACCATCTTTAAATTCAAGCAACCATTTATGTGTTTTATCTATGGATATTTGTTCTGTAACAATTTTAGGGCGTGTT
Organism: Alphaproteobacteria bacterium; assembly: GCA_017465945.1. Taxonomy (GTDB): domain Bacteria; phylum Pseudomonadota; class Alphaproteobacteria; order RF32; family CAG-239; genus CAG-267. Next base: position 136,814 of record JAFTVD010000024.1, read on the forward strand.
ATAGTATAATTTTCAGCTAACTTTTGGCGTAAATTTAATGATAGATTACTCATCTCCATAAAATCTGTAACACCACGAAAATATATCCATTGCCAAATTTGTTTGGCTCTAAAACTTTTTTCACCAATACTTTCTATCTCTTTTGATAGTTCTTCTTTGGTTAATTCTGTTAGCTCTTTTTTGGTCATGTTGTCTTCTTTTTATTTACATTTTGCACTAATTGCTTTGTATGCGTTAGAGAATCCTTTTAATGAATATGTATCTTTGGTTTTTGTACCTTTATATGATACTCCTTCTACAGTCATTTTTTCTCCACGTTTCATTGCTTCTACAAGTTTTTTATCTGTAGTATTATCTGGTGCCCATGCACTATCAACATTTGTAAACAAGTTGTTAAATGATGTTGTGCCTATTTTTACAACAACTTTTGAACCTATTTTATAATTATAACCTGCAACAAAGTTTACTACATTATAGCTTTTTTCTGCTGGGCGATGAGTTACTACAGCATATATATCTCCACGTTTTTTATAATTACCTTCATCTTTTTTAGGAGTTGATGCCATGTAGCATATTGTGTTTTTTCCTTCTTTATATGAATATGCTGTCCAATCTCCATATTCTCCTAATTCTGTAGGGACACTAGCTGCTGACGCTGAAAAAGAAAAAACTGTTGCAAAAAATAAAATTACATACTTTTTCATGATTTTATACCTTAAAAAATGTTACTTTGTTATACTATAATTAAGATATTTATAATAAACTCTTAACAATATTAATGAACAAGCAAAAAATGAGGCCTATATGTTTCACCCTGATTATATTAACCCGAAAAAACTTATTGTAAATGAAGATATTTTGAAACTATTTAAACTTGTTGAAAAACATGGTGGTGTTTTAAGATTTGTTGGTGGTGCTGTAAGAGATGCTATTGCTGGGTTTGAAAGAGCAAATATTGACCTTGTGACTGATTTATCACCTTCTGAATTTTCTGATATGTGTGATGATGAAGGTTTAAGATGTGTTCCGATTGGAATACAATTCTTTACTATTGGGGTTATGGTCAATTCTAGTTTTTTTAAGGTAACATCTTTAAGTCCTGAAGAAGATAATATTAAAGATGAATGGAAAACAGATGCGTCTAAACGAGATTTAACAATTAATGCTGTTTATGCTGATGAAAAAGGAAATGTTTTTGATTATTATAATGGAATTAAAGACCTTGAAAATGGTGTAATAAAATTCATAGGAAAACCAGAAGAAAATATAGAAGATGATTATATTAGAATAATGCGTTTTTTTAGATTTTGTGCAATGTTTGGAAAAAAAATAGATAGAAAATCATTAAAAGCATGCATAAAAAATAAACATTTATTAAAAAAAGTATCTGCAGATAAAATAAAAGAGGAACTATTTAAGATAATGCTAGCCCCGTATGCAGTTAGAGCATTAGAGCTTATTTTTGATAATGGTATTTTAGATTTTTTAGTAGCTAAACCAAAAAATTTAAGCAACATGGATAAATTAGATAGTATTGTAACAGAATTAAAATTAGATAAGAGCATTATAAGAAGAATTTTTGTTATTTTTGAACCTGATGCAAAAAGAGCGAACAGGCTTGCAGATATATTTAGATTAAATAAAGAACAAAAAGAATATTTGTTAAACTTGGTTAATTGTAAATTATCTTTAAACAACTTTAAAGACACTATATCATTAAACAAAGCAGTATATAGATATGGAAAGGATATTTGTAAAGATGTTTGGTTGTTTTTAAACTTAGATAATAAAGACAATGAACATATAAAAAATATTTTAAATACACTGGATTCAATAAAGATACCTGTGTTTCCTGTTAATGGAAAAGATTTGATAAAAATTGGCGCAGACACAAAATTTATAGGATTGTATATTGATGTATTAAAAAAGGAATGGTTTGAATGTGGGTGTAATGTTTCTAAAAAAGAACTTATACAAAAATACATTGAAATTTTTGCTTAAATATATTTTTCTATTAAAATCAATATGTTAACCAAATCTCTATTTTTTAATCGTAGAGTTGTTGTTTTTATTATTTTTAACCAATCGTTCATAAAAACATAAAAAAACCACAGAACACAAAAAAATCGGGTTCAAATTGCATTTTATTAAAAAAAGGGAAATTATATTCCCCCTTCTCTATTCTAATTATTATTTTTATCTAGAATTTCTAAAATTGCATTTAATTCTGAAGGTGTTTTGTACTCTATAGTAACTTTTCCTTTATCATCACTTTTAGCATTTATTTTTACTTTTAATCCTATAGATTTACTTAAACCTTTTTCTAGCTCTTTTATGCTTGGATCTTTTTTTATTGCTCTACTTATTTTTTCTAAATTATTATTTTTTATATTGTTCACAAATTCTTCTGTTTGACGAACACTTAATCCTTTTGATATTATTTTTTGAGCAATTTCTTCTGCATTATCTAAACCAATCAAAACCCTTGCATGACCTGCTGATAATGTATTGTTTTTTACCATTTCTTGAATTGTGAGTGGTAAATTTAACAAACGAAGAGTATTAGTTATATAACTACGAGATTTTCCAACAATTTGTGATAAAGCATCATGTGTGTGAGAAAATTCTGTTATTAAACGGCTATAACCTTCAGCCTCTTCTATTGCAGATAAATCTTCACGAAGAAGGTTTTCTACTAACGCTACTTCTAATACTTCTTGATTATTTAATTCTTTTTCTATTACAGGAACTTCTGTTAAACCCGCTATTTTAGATGCACGCCAGCGACGTTCTCCTGCTATAATTTCATATTTATTATCTTTTTTTCTAACAAGCAAAGGTTGAAGTACACCTTTTTCTTTAATAGAATTAACAAGAGCATCTAGAGCATCTTGATTAAACTCTTTACGAGGTTGATAGTTGCTTGCATATAAATCATTTATATTTACAGTTTTTACGCCATTATCTGTTAAATCTGATGTGTTAATATTATCTAAACTAAAGCTTAAATCATCGTCGCCTAATAGAGCTTCTAACCCACGACCTAGTCCATGCTTTTTGTTTACAGACATATCTATATCTCCTTTTCTCTTTTTAATACTTCTTTTGCCAAGCTTAAATATGCTTTAGCTCCTGTGCTTTTAAAATCATAAATTAAAACAGGCATACCATGTGAAGGTGCTTCAGATATGCGAACACTTCTTGGTATTACTGTGTTATAAACTTTGGTTCCAAAATATTTACGGACATCTTTTTCAACCATTTGACTTAGATTATTTCGTCTGTCATACATAGTTAAAACAATACCTTGTAAATCTAATTTTGGATTAAAATTCTTTTTTATTATATTTATATTTTTCACTAAATCTGTTAAGCCCTCTAAAGCAAGAAATTCGCTTTGAAGAGGAACTATTACAGAATCTGATGAAACTAGTGCATTTATTGTAATAAGATTTAATGATGGTGGGCAATCAATTAACACATAATCGTATTTTCCATTTAATGAGTTTAGTGCATTTTTTAATACATATTCTCTTTTGTTGACATCAATTAATTCTATTTCTGCTGCAGCAAGTGCTGGGGCTGAAGGCAAAATATCAAACTTTTTAATATCCGTTTTAACGATTGCATCTTCTATTTTACAGCTATTTATCATTAAATCATAAGTAGAAAAAAGGCATTTATTTTTATTTATACCTAAAGATGTGGTGGCGTTACCTTGAGGGTCCATATCTAAAATAAGAACACGTTTACCTATAGCTGCCATAGCTGTTGCTATATTGACAGCTGTTGTTGTTTTACCTACTCCACCTTTACGGTTTGCAATAGATATAACTTTTACCATCTTTATTTTCTCCTTATATTTTTTATTTGCAAAATACAACTTTTTTCGTTTGTCAAACTTTGTTCTTTTTTATATTCAAAAACCCATTTCTTTTCTGCTTCTAAAACTTCTTCTTGCCATTTTTCACCTTTAGGAAAAATAAGTCTAGTATCTTTATTACAAAATGGTTTTGCATATTCTAGTAATTTTACTAAAGAAGCTAAAGCTCTTGATGATATAATATCTGCTTTGGTTAATTTTATATTTTCTATTCTATCATTATATATTTTTATATTTAAACCTAAAGCTTCTTTTACCGTATTAAGAAATGTTGCTTTTTTTCCTATACTCTCAATCAAACTTATTTCTAAATTTGGAAATAGCTCTTGAGATACTATTGCAATAACAATAGCTGGAAAACCTGCACCAGACCCAAAATCATATAATTTTTTATCATTTTTTGATATAAAACTACATAACTGTAACGAATCTAAAATATGGCGTTCCCATATATGTTCCACTGATGATTTACTAATAAGGTTAAACTTACTATTCCACTCTATTACAAGCTTTTCATAAGTTTTTAATTTTTCGATTGTTTCACGTGAAACATTATATTTTAACATTAAATCTTCCATAACTTAGATACTATTTTATATAAAAAATTATTACACATTTTTTTTGACTTATAAACATCAAAACTATTTTTTTATTATTTAATAATAAGTTATTTAATTATTTTTCATATAACCTAAAATAGCTATTATTGCTGCTGGTGTAACTCCTGATATTCGAGAAGCTTCACCTAAAGTTTCAGGACGATATTTTTCTAGCTTTGCAACCATTTCTCGTGATAATCCACCTATTTGTGAATAATCAATATCTTTTCTTATTTTTATATTTTCATCCTTTTTGAAAATTTCAATATCATTTATTTGTCTTTTCATATAACCTGAATATTTAGATTCTATACAAATTTGCTCATATACATCATCTGATATATTATTAAATTCAGAATTTATTTTACAAATTATTTCACGTGAAACATTATCACACCCTAAAAGAGTAAATATTGTTTTTTTACCACCGTCTTTTCTTAAAGGTAATTCATTTTCATCATAATCAGAAGACTTTAAATACACAGTTTTAGATAATTCCCTATAATAATCTAAATCATTCTTTTTATTTTTAAATACATTGTATCTATTCTCTTTTACACACCCAACATTATACCCTTTTTCTGTTAAACGTAAGTCAGCATTATCTGCTCTTAAATATAAACGATATTCAGAACGAGATGTAAACATCCTATATGGCTCATCAACACCTTTAGTGATTAAATCATCTATCATTACTCCAATATATGCTTCACTTCTATCTATATAGAAACTTTCTTTATCTTGCGCATATAAAGCTGCATTAACACCTGCTAACAAACCTTGAGCACCAGCTTCTTCATATCCTGTTGTTCCGTTAATTTGCCCAGCTAAATACAAACCTTTAACTTTTTTAACACCTAAAGAGTGATTTAATTCTAATGGATCAACATAATCATATTCTATTGCATATGCAGGTCTTAAAATTTCTACATTTTCTAAACCTTTTATTGTATGAATAAAAGCATCTTGCACATCAGCTGGAAGTGAAGTTGATATTCCATTTGGATATACAACATTTGTATTATAACCCTCTGGTTCTAAGAATATTTGATGACTAGTTCTATCAGCAAATTTAACAAGTTTATCTTCAATACTTGGGCAATAGCGTGGTCCTATTCCTGTAATTAAACCTGAAAATAAAGCACATTTAGAAAAATTATCACGAATAATTTTATGAGTTTCTTCATTTGTATATGTTATATAACATTTTATTTGTGATTGTTCTATATTTTTTGTTAAAAAAGAAAATGGTATTAGATTTACATCACCTGATTGGCTTTCTAGTATATCCCAATTTATTGTATCACCATTTAATCTAGCAGGAGTTCCCGTCTTTAACCTACCAACTTTTAATCCAGCTTCTTTTAAATACGATGTTACACCAGTACAACTTACATCATTTACACGACCTCCAATAGTTGTTTCATGACCTGTAAACATCACACCATTTAAGAAAGTTCCAACTGTTAACACTATTGATTTTGCATAATATTCTTTATTATCTGCAGTTACAACACCTGTAATTACACCATCTTTTATATCTAATTTTTCTACTGCGCCTTCTATAATGGTTAAATTATCTTCTTTTTGTAATTCTTCTAGCATATATTTTTTATACAAATCTCTATCAGCTTGAGCTCTTGGACCACGAACAGCTGGACCTTTAGATGAATTTAACATTCTAAATTGGATACCAGCTTTATCTATTACACGAGCCATCAAACCATCAAGTGCATCTATTTCTCGTACTAAATGTCCTTTACCCAATCCCCCTATTGCTGGATTACAAGACATTTCACCTATTGTATTTATTTTATGAGTAATTAACGCGGTTTTTACACCCATTCTGGCAGATGCTGCTGCTGCTTCACATCCTGCGTGACCACCACCCACTACTATTACATCATATTTATTCATTTTATTTCCTTACACTTAATAAACGTTAGGCGGATTTTATTATATTATTTAAATTTTGCAAGAAATATATCACTAGAGTTTTATTTTAGTAAAAATATTATTGACTTATAAAACTTTTGATTTATTTTTAAAATAAATACAACTAAAAGGAATATATTAATGATAACAGAAGAAAAAGCAATAATTAATGCTAAGCATTATGTAGTTTACAACACCATTAACACCATTAAAAATAAGAAGTTTTATAATAATATGGATGAATTATTAATAAAAAAACGCTTTTACAATGCACACGAATTAACATTAAACGAAAATATATTTAATATCGATTCTACTTTAATAACAGAGAAAGATGTACAAAAAATAGTTAGTGATTTTTTACTTGTATCTAATAACATTAATTTTCTAAACAAAAAAAATATTTATGAAATACTAGAAATTTCTTATCTTCCTGCACAAAAATTACATAAACTCTTCTTAAGCGATAAATTTATTAAATTAAAAAATGTGTTTGATATTGTTTCACGTGAAACGAAATTACTTAGTTATGATTTTATCATATTAAAAACTACTGATAATTTTATAAAAAAACTATCATTTAATAATAATTCTCAAAAGAAAGATTTTGAAAAAATAAGAGATTTTATTACAAAAAAACTTATTAATTTTAATTATGAGTTTGAAAAAAAAGAAAGAGAAACCAATTTTCTTTGTTGGATCGATAGAGTATTAATTGGTACTATAAATAAAGAATTTACACCTGTTGATTTTCAGATTATATGTAATAAGATAATTAACAAAACAAATCATAGCGTATATCTTTATTGGAAAATACTAAATTCTGTTAATTATATACTTTTACAAAGAGATTTTAGTGGACACACAAAATTAAGAACTTTTAAATCAGATTTAGAAAAAGCTATTGAAAAAAAATATACATTAATGGATTTATCACAAGATGAATTAATAGATTTAACGGTTTCTGTTTTATCAAAAGATTATCCATCTAAGGAGGATTTTTATTATTTATTTGATTCTATCGCTGTTTTAGCCTCAAAATCTAATAAAGATAAGATATTCTGCATAGATTTATGCGAATATATTATCTATTATGATACAAAATATAATATATTTTCATATCGTTTTGTAAGAAAACACTTTTTAAATACAGTGTTTAAAATAATCAGAATGTATGACAATATCGAAATAAAAAACGAAGAGCTTTCACTATTGATAAAACTATTTCATGTTGATCATTTTTTTAGTTTTTATAGAAAAGATGTTTTTCAGTTAATCATAGATATATTAAAAAATATAAATAACTCTGATGAAAAATTAACACATAACAATTTTTATAAATATTGTGATATTGTTGATTATTTAACATATTCAAATTCTGATTTGTGTGATATTGATATAATAAACTATATTAGTTTTAATAAAGAAAATAGCAAAAAAATAGCAAAAAGATTTCAATTATTAAAACTAAAAAATTAAAGTTTATTTGCCTATACAAAAGCTTCCAAAGATGTTGTTTAATATTTCATCTATCTCTACATGACCTGTTATTTTACCAATAGAACGACATGCAAGACGGATATCTTCTGCTGATAATTCTATCTCTTTATCAAGCGAAAAGGTATTTAAGTGTTCTAAACATTCTTCTAGAGCTAGACGATAACGCTCTCGTGTTATTAGATAATTTGAAGAATTAGCAAAATTATCCTTTATTATATCTATAATTTTATCAACTAAACTATCTACACCTATATTTTGTTTTGCTGATATTTTTAGGTGATTTGATGGTATTTTATTTAATTCTTCTTTAGTTAGTTTATCTATTTTATTTGCAACATATATTGTTTTTGATACTTCTAAAGTATCGTCATGAGATGAGTTTGTTACATCATAGATATTTATTATTATATCTGCTGTTTCTATCTTTTCTTTTGCAATTTCTATACCTTGTTTTTCGATTGGGTTATCTGTTTCTCTAATACCAGCAGTATCTGTTATAACAACAGGGTAACCTTTTATATCTAAATTAATATCTATTGCATCACGAGTTGTACCTGCAATATCTGATACTATTACAGCATTACGTTTAGCTAGAGTATTAATAAGGCTTGATTTACCAGCATTTGTAGCACCGGCTATTACAATTTGAAAACCATTTTTAAGACGCTCATTTACCGAGTTATCCTTTAAATGCAGTGTTATATTTTCTTTAACTTTAAATATAGTGTTTAAAATATCATTATATAAATCTTCTGGAATATCTTCTTCTGGAAAATCTATAAAAGCCTCTAGATATGATAAGGTTTTAACCAAATCTTCTCGCCAAGATGAATAAAGATTTTTAAGATTTCCACTTAATTGGCGAATAGCGTATTTTTGTTGTTCTGATGTTTCTGCATCTATAAGATCAGCTAAACCTTCTGCTTCTGTTAAATCCATTTTATTATTATAAAAAGCACGTTTTGAAAATTCTCCAGGTTCTGCTAAACGAACATCTTCTATAGATGATAGGATATTTAAAACACTGTTTAAAACAGCTTTTGAGCCATGAGTTTGTATTTCTAAAATATCTTCACCGGTAAAAGAGCATGGTGCTTTGAAGTATAAAACTAAAGATTTATCTAGTATTTCTTTTGTGTTTGGATTTATTATATCTGTAAAATAAGCATAACGTGGTTTTATGGTATTTATATCGATATTTGTTATTTTTGATATTACAGATAAAACAGAATTACCTGATATTCTTATTACAGCAACACCAGATTTTCCAAAAACAGTTGAAAGTGCATATATAGTATTCTTAGTCATTTTACCTCTTTTATAATATATTGATTGCCACGCCTTTGGCTCGCAATGACGTAGAAAATATATATTTTTATTATTGTAATTGTTTTAACATAAAAATTTTAAAAAGCTAGATAATTATGTTTTAGTTTTTTACGCTATTTTAAGGGGAGCGTGTTATTTTGTGTTATATAAACAGCAAAAGAGGTAAATATGAGAAAAAAGTTAGTTATTTTTGATTTTGATGGTGTGGTTGCTGATAGTGAAAAGATTTGGCTTAAAAATAGACAAGATATATTAAATAAAAGATATAATCTTGGGTGGGATTTTGAGACTGTAAATAAATATATTGGTGGAATGAGTGATAAATCTAAAAGGGAGGTTTTGGATAGTATTGGTATTGAAACTGATGATGAGTTTTGGAGTTATACAACTTCACTTGATATAAAACATATAGAAGAAAAAGGACTTGATGTTTTTGAAGGTGTTACTGATATTTTTGACAGTATTAATAAATATTGTGTAGCAACAGGTGGTGTTTTTGAAAAAACATTAAAAAAAATAGAAGCTATTAAAATGTGGGGAACATATTTTAATAAAGATAATTTGTTTACGGTTGATATGGTTGAAAAAGGTAAACCTGCACCTGATTTATTTTTATTTGCTGCGGAAAAAATGGGAGAAAAACCCGAAGATTGTGTGGTAATTGAAGACTCTATTGTTGGTATGCAAGCAGGACTTAATGCTGGGATGGAAGTGGTTGCATTTTTAGGAAGTGAAATATACAGCAATGATAAATATTTGAAAAAAGTAAAAGATTTAGGAATAAAAAATATTTTTTATGATATGAAGGATGTGAAAGAGTTTTTATTAAAAGAGTAAAAGAAGAGGGGAGATAACTCCCCTTTTTTAATAAATATAAGTACTTGGAATGTGTTGTATATTTTGTTTGGTTGTTTTTTGCATCTGTTGTTTAGGTTTTTGTGTTTTATTATATGTTGAGCGATGGCTTCTATTATTAACATTACACTTGTAAACTAAAGAATCTGCTTCACTTATATTGAATAATATAAACCATAAACTCCCTAAACCATATACAGATGCTGCATCCCCACCTAAAGAAGCTGTTTGATTTCTTGCTTTATCAATTACATCTTGTTGATCAAAAAACCATAAAGGTCTAATATTCCAATCTTCAATATAAGCTATTTGTTCAGAATTTGGACACGCATAACCAATATCTTCATTAGCTTCAGAATTTGTCCACCAAAATCTCCCCCTCATAATAACATTATCAGGATTTGTTGGTTGATATGGATCATTCATATATAAAGGACTATAACATCCTGTTAAAAATAAACATAAAAACAATATTTTTTTCATTTGTAGTCTCCTAAAAAAATAAAATTAAAGTATATATCTAAAACCAAGAGAGTATTCAAACATTCTATCAATAATATCTGATTTTTGCATTTTTATAAATTTTGCCATTAATCTTAATGATAAATCATTAGTTATATTTATCCCAAATCCTGTACCCAATCTATACCCAAAAGTGTTTGATGAAATATTTTCACTAATTTTTCCAACGGCATTACTGTTTGATAATTCATATTTTCCTTTTATTTCGTAATTAGCTATACCTAAACTAACTATATAATCTAAATACCTATGCAAAGGCATAAATGCTAAAAAATCTATACCATATGATTGATATTCTAAATTAGAATTATTAATATTCATAAAGTCACTATTTAAACTACTTTCTATATCGCTTGATTGTTGATAAAAAATCTCTGTACCAAAATAATTATTAAGCTTACTACCTAAAATAAAAGCATACGAACTACTTTTATCCTTAAATTCATCTGTATATAAATTTACCACATACCCAGAATCTGGTAAACAAAAATCAGATCTAAACACTCTATCACCTCCATATTCTAATTTATTGTTAGAATAATCAAAACCAATGTAAAATTTTGGATTAAAGTTTGATAAATAATTAGACGATGATTTGTTTATTGCATAATTATTTGCTTGTTCTCTTGATATTCTTTGATATGTTTGTGCATTAGCTTGATGATGTGTAATAAAACTAAATAAAATCAATATAATTGTTTTTTTTATCATCTTTTTCTCCTAATTCTAGTTCAAATAAAAAACCACCTTTTTAATAAGGCGGTCGGAGAGTTCAACAATCACATCGTATAAAATGACTCTTTTAGCCTTTAAAGTCTTAAAGAACTTCTATTGCATACGCTAAAAGCTCCCCGACCTTTTTTGAAGTCGGGGATATATTCATTGAAAGCTTAATATTAAAGCTCACAATTTGACGATGTTATACCCTAACACCGTATACGATAAAAGCCGTTGAAAGCCCGCACCACCAAAGATGCTAGTAGATATAAAATCTACTTGATACATATTGTAATTCATATATCGTTAAAAAAACATAAACAAAAACCTCTCTTTTATAAGAGAGGTTAACTATTTGAATTAAAATATTATTTTTAAGAATTCATATTATCAAAGAAGTCTTGGTTATCTTTTGATAATTTTAATTTTTCAAGCAAGAATTCCATACCATCTGTCATACCCATTTGCATCAATACACGACGGAGAACCCACATTTTAGTTAAAATAGATTTATCAACCAAAAGTTCCTCTTTACGTGTTCCTGAACGAGTTATATCGATAGTTGGGAATAAACGTTTATCTGTTAGCTTTCTATCAAGGATAATTTCTGAGTTACCTGTACCTTTGAACTCTTCAAAAATAACTTCATCCATTCTTGAACCAGTATCTATAAGTGCTGTTGCGATGATAGTTAAAGAACCACCTTCTTCAACATTACGAGCGGCACCAAGTAAACGTTTTGGACGTTGAAGTGCATTTGCGTCCACACCACCAGTTAAAACCTTACCAGATGATGGAACAACTGTGTTATATGCACGACCAAGACGAGTAATAGAATCTAGCAAAATAACAACGTCTTTTTTAGTTTCTACTAAACGTTTTGCTTTTTCTATAACCATTTCTGCTACTTGAACGTGACGAGCTGCAGGCTCATCAAATGTTGATGATATAACTTCACCTCTAACAGAACGTGTCATATCGGTCACTTCTTCTGGACGCTCATCTATAAGCAAAACAATAAGATATACTTCTGGATGATTTGTTGCTATTGCATGGGCAATATTTTGAAGCATAACAGTTTTACCTGTACGAGGTGGTGCTACTATTAGACCACGTTGTCCTTTTCCTTGAGGGGAAACTAAGTCTATCACACGTGTTGTATAATCTTTATCACCACAAATTATATCAAAATTTAATTTTTCTGTTGGATAAAGAGGTGTTAAGTTATCAAAATTTACACGAAGTTTTGATTTTTCGGGATCATCATAGTTAATTGTATTGATTTTTGTTAGAGCAAAGTAACGCTCATTTTCTTTTGGTCCACGAATTTCACCTTCTACTGTATCACCTGTGCGAAGACCATATTTTTTAACTTGTTGAGGAGATACGTAAATATCATCAGCAGATGCTAAATAGTTTGATTGAGCAGAACGCAAGAAACCGAATCCATCTTGCATTACCTCTATTACACCATCTCCGTATGTAGTTTCATCATCTTCAGCAGCTTTTTTCATTATTGCAAAAATAAGGTCTTGTACACGAAGTGATGAAGCATCTTCAACACCAAGTTCTTCTGCTTTTTCAAGCAAGACTTTAGGTGATTTGTCTTTTAAATCTTTTAAATGCATGGGAAAAAACCTTTTAGGTTAAGAAATTTTTAAGTTTTATTTGGTTAGTTATTTATAATGTTTTTTTTTAGATGTCAATTTAAAACATTAGTGAAAATCCTCTTTGCTAAGTTAAAAAATTTTTTGAGCAAGTATAGGGAAGAATTTTAAGAGATTTTTATCAACAGGGAAATTTTCCAAACAATTATTTTTAAATAATATTTTTAGTTATTTGTTTATCCTTGTGAGTATTGTTGATAACTTTTTGTAAACAGATTTATGCACGAAAAATTTAGGGCTGTTTAAAAGGTTGTGGAGGACTCCAAAAATTTGATTTTAAAACAAAATTTTGGTTGTTTTGGAAAGTTTGTTGATAATTGGTAGTTATTAACAGAATTAACAAGTGTGGAAAATCGAAAAATTTTTGTTAATAAGTTGTGTTTAAATTTTGGGGTTATGGTGATTAAATGTTAAAAAGTTTCTATACAATATAGTTATGCACAGGTTGATTTCAAGTTGTGGATTTTAAATAATTTTTTAAGGTTAAAGATATGGCATTTGTAGCAATAACAGGATCTATTGGATGTGGTAAGACAACTATTTCTAATATTTTAAGAGATATGGGATTTTTGGTGTATGATGTAGATGCTTGGTGTAGAGAGCTTTATTTTAGAAATGATTTTTTGAAGGTGATTAAAGAAAACTTTCCAGAAACGTTTGATGGAGATGTTTTTAATAAGAGAGCTTTAAGGAATTTGGTTTTTAATGATGTTAGTAAATTAAAATTTTTGGAAAGTCTTATACATCCTTATTTAACTAGAAGATTGCTTGATAGTGCTAGTGAATATAATGGACGTGATATTATTTTTACTGATGTTGCATTGTTATATGAAATGGGATGGAATCAGTATTTTGATAAAGTTGTGTTGGCTGATGTGGATTATGAAACACAAAAACAAAGAGTTATGAAAAGAGATGGTATTAGTGGAGAAGATTTTGATAAAATTAATAATATCCAAATGAAAAGAGATGATAAAATAGGTAAAGTTGATTTTGTTATAAATACCGGATGTAGTGAAGAAGAATTAGTTAATAGAATAAAAAAACTCATAAAGGAACTTAAAGAATGCAAGCAATAAGAGAGATTGTTTTTGATACTGAAACGACAGGTTTTGACCCTGCAACAGGGGATAGATTGGTTGAAATTGGTGCGGTTGAATTAATTAATCATGTGCCAACAGGAAGAACTTACCATCAATATATAAACCCTGATAGAGATGTGCCTGAAGAAGTAGTTAAAGTACATGGTTTAACTAATGAATTTTTAAAAGACTATCCTTTTTTTGATAAGGTTGCACAAGAATGGGTTGATTTTATTGGTGATGATGGAATTTTAGTTGCTCATAATGCTACTTTTGATATGAAGTTTATTAATTATGAGTTACAAAAGTTAGGTTATGAAGAATATAAATGGGATAGAGTTGTTGATACTTTGGAAATTGCAAAGAATAAATTTCCTGGTCAGAGAAATAATCTTGATGCACTTTGTAAAAGGTTTGGTGTTGATAATTCATCTCGTACATTTCACGGAGCACTTCTTGATGCTCAATTATTAGCTGAAGTTTATTTGGAGCTACTTGGGGGAGCTGAACCAACTATGGATTTGGCTTCTGTTAATAAAACAAAAAGTAGCGAAAATGTGAAGAGTGGTGAAATTAAAAGAGTTTATAGAGAACCAAGAAAATTTTTGTTTAGTGAAGAAGATAATTTAACTCACAGAGAGTTTTTAGAGAAAAATATTAAAAATTCTATATGGCTTTCTGATGAAGTTGAGGAAAATAAAGAGAGTAATTAGATGTTTTATGTTGATTATCTTGATGGTAAAAGAATAGTAAGGTCTGATTTAATAAAAGAGGCTGATGTATTTTTTACTACTAGAGATATTTGTATACATTCTAAATATGAAGATATGTCTTATAATAAGATAAAAGTTGAGGAATTTATAGGGCAAAAATTAGCAACGAATCATCCTGTGCATGGTGTTGATATTGTAGATGTTGAAAGGGATAAATATTTTTATAAAGATGTTGATGGGCTTTTATTAAAAAAAGGAATGTCTGCGTATATGAATTTTGGTGATTGTGTTCCTCTTGTTTTTTATTGTGATAGTAAAGTTATAATATCTCATGCTGGGTGGAGGGGAACTGCTCAAAACATGGCTAAATTTTCTGTTAAAAAATTAGTTGAGGAATACGGGTGCGAATCTAAAGATATAAAAGTTATAATAGGCCCTGCTATTTGTTTTGATTGTTATGAAGTTGGGGAAGATGTTTTTAGTAAGCTTTATAGTACAGTTAAAAAACATGATAATATTTTTAAGACATTAAATGATAAATATTTTGTTGATTTGAAAGGAATAAACAAACAACAATTAGTAGAGTGTGGAGTGGTTAATATTGATATGTGTCCGTATTGCACAAATTGTGGTGATAAATTGTTTTATTCTTATAGGTATGAAAACAAAACAGGATACAGGCATAGTGTGGTGGTAAAATTATGAGAAAATTTATAGTTATTTTTATATTGTTAATTGGGGTGTTTATATATTTATTTTTATTTAATAATATAAAAGTTAGTGTAATTGTTCCTGTTTATAATACAGAAGAATATTTAGACGATTGTTTAACAAGTCTTAAAAATCAAACACTTAAAGATATTGAATTTATAGTTATAAATGATGGCTCTAATGATAAGTCTTTTCAAATTATGCAAAAATATGCACAAAATGATAAACGATTTAGAATTTTTAATCAAGATAATCAAGGTGTTGGTAAAACTCGTAATTTTGGAATGTTACAAGCTAAAGGTGAATATATAGGTTTTGTTGATAGCGATGATTATGTTGCAATAAATTATTTTGATGAACTATATAAAGTTGCTAAAAAATATGATTCTGATGTAGCAGTTATTGTTAATACAATAAAATTTTCTGATGAACAGAAACAAAATTATTATACTTTTGCGTTGCCTTATGTGCAACAAAGGGTGATAGATAGTATTGATTTTATGATAGGAAATTTAGGACAACAGTGGGATAAAATTTATAAAAAATCTTTTATTGAAAAATATGGTATAAAAAGTTATGAAAGAAGAGTTTGGTTCGAAGATGAATGGTTTAGTTCTTTGGTTGCTTTATATGCTAAAAAAATAGCTATAACTGATAAAACAATATATTTTTATAGACACAATCCTACAGGAATCACACAATCTATAAATCTAAATGAAAAAAAATTTTGGGAAGGTTTTTTATTAT
Source organism: Alphaproteobacteria bacterium (assembly GCA_017465945.1). GTDB lineage: Bacteria > Pseudomonadota > Alphaproteobacteria > RF32 > CAG-239 > CAG-267. Next base: position 153,074 of record JAFTVD010000024.1, read on the forward strand.
ATAATAGACTTTTAGATATTATACAAACGTTATCACTGGATAAAAATAAAAAAATAAAATTATCTAAATTAGTAAATAATAAAATTCGTTGGTATATAGATACTTATTGGATATTTGGCGAAAAAACAGAAGAACTAGATAAATATTATAATCCCTTTTTTAATATTTAATATAGCTTTTTATACGAAAAATAGTTGGTGTTTTTTTGTTGTTTATCTATTTGAATTTAAAATAATAAAATAGATAACTTTTTGCTTGAAAATTCTAATTAATTGTTATAGATTTGTGCCAGAATTTATGTTCTGCTACATATAAATGAGTTATATGTGGCTGTTTTTAACTTAATATAAGCTGAATAGGAGCTGATTAACCATGAGTAAATGGGTATATACATTTGGTAATGGAAACGCAGAAGGCGATGCTAGTATGCGTAATCTCCTTGGCGGTAAAGGTGCTAACTTGGCAGAAATGAACAAAGTTGGTATGCCTGTTCCTCCAGGATTTACTGTAACAACTGAAGTTTGTACATATTATTACGATAATAATAAAACATATCCTGCTGATTTGAAGGACCAAGTTCGTCAAGCAGTAGCATATGTTGAAGGTATTATGGGTAAGAAATTTGCTGATAGTGAAAATCCTTTGTTATTCTCTGTTCGTTCTGGTGCTAGAGTATCTATGCCAGGTATGATGGATACAGTGTTGAACTTAGGTTTGAATGATGAAACAGTTAAAGCTTTAGCAAAAGCTTCTGGTAGCGAAAGATTTGCTTATGACTCTTATCGTCGTTTCATCCAAATGTTCTCTGACGTGGTTTTAGGTGCTGATATCGATTTGTATGAAGAAGCTTTGGAAAATATGAAAAAATCTAAAGGATATGCTTCTGATACAGATTTGACAGCTGATGATTTAAAAGAATTAGTTAAAGAATATAAAGAAATCGGTAAAAAATTAGGTAAAGAAGTTCCTCAAGATCCTTGGGATCAATTGTGGGCAGGTATTGGCGCTGTGTTTGGTTCTTGGATGGTAGACCGCGCTATTACTTATCGTAAATTAAATAACATTCCTGGTGACTGGGGTACAGCTGTTAACGTTCAAACTATGGTGTTTGGTAACGCTGGTGATGATTGTGCTACTGGTGTTTGCTTCTCTCGTGACCCTGCAACAGGTGAAAATGTTTACTATGGTGAATATTTAGTAAATGCTCAAGGTGAAGACGTTGTGGCTGGTATTAGAACTCCTCAACCAATGGCTTCTATTGGTAATGGAAATTCTTTGGAAGAAAAATGGCCTCACTTGTATCAAGAATTAGTAGATGTTCGTAACAACCTTGAAGCTCACTATAAAGACATGCAAGATATGGAATTTACTATTGAACATGGTAAATTATGGATGTTACAATGCCGTAATGGTAAGAGAACAGCTGCTGCTGCTGTAAGAATGGCTGTTGAAATGTACGAAGAAGGCATGTTAACAAAAGAAGAAGCTATTATGAGAGTTGGTGCTGACCAATTAGACCAATTGTTGCACCCAATGTTAGACCCTAAAGCTGAAAAGAAAGTTATTGCTACTGGTCTTCCTGCTTCTCCTGGTGCTGCTGTAGGTCGTGCAGTATTTAATGCAGATGATGCTGAAGCTTGGGCTAATAAAGGTGAGAAAGTTATTCTTATCCGTAATGAAACAAGTCCTGAAGATATTGGTGGTATGCACGCTTCTCAAGGTGTGATTACTGCTCGTGGTGGTATGACATCTCACGCTGCTGTGGTTGCTCGTGGTATGGGTACTCCTTGCGTATCTGGTTCTACAGATATTACTATTGACTATAAAGCTAAAACTATGACTACAAAATCTGGCGTTGTTATCAACGAAGGTGATTGGGTATCTCTAGATGGTGCTAAAGGTCAAATTATTGAAGGTAAAATTCCTACAGTTCAAGTTGAAATGACAGGTAACTTTGGTAAATTGATGACTTGGGTTGATGAAATCAAAACTATGAAAGTTCGTGCAAACGCTGAAACTCCAAAAGATGCTCAAACAGCTCGTAACTTTGGTGCTGAAGGTATTGGTTTGGCTCGTACAGAACATATGTTCTTTGATGCTAATAGAATTGCTGATATGAGAACTATGATTTTATCTTCAACAGTTGAAGGTCGTCGTAAAGCTTTGGCTAACTTGTTACCATACCAAAAACAAGACTTTGTTGACTTGTTTACAATTATGGATGGTTTACCAGTTACTGTTCGTTTGTTAGACCCACCATTGCATGAATTCTTGCCTCATACAGATGCTGAAATGCAAGAATTGGCTGATAAAATGGGTATGACTTTGGCTCAAGTTAAAGCTCGTGCTGAACAATTACACGAATTAAACCCAATGCTTGGTCACCGTGGTTGTCGTTTGGCTGTTACATATCCAGAAATTGCTGAAATGCAAGCTCGTGCTATCTTGGAAGCTGCTTTAGAATGTGCTTCTAAAGGTATCAAAGTAATTCCTGAAATTGAAGTTCCATTGATTGGTTCTAAAAAGGAATTGGATATTGTTAAGAATGTAATTAACACAACTGCTGAAAAAGTATTTGCAGAAAAAGGTCAAAAGATTGAATACCTTGTTGGTACTATGATTGAATTGCCAAGAGCTGCTCTTCAAGCTGAATATATTGCTGAATCTGCTGGTTTCTTTGGTTTTGGTACAAACGACTTAACTCAAACAACTTTGGGTATGAGCCGTGATGATACAGGTGCAATTTTGGATGAATACAGAGCTAAAGGCGTTTATGTTGCTGACCCATTTGCTTCTATTGATGTTGAAGGTGTTGGTAAACTTGTTAGACGTGCATGTGTTCATGGTCGTATGACAAACCCAGATATTCACTTGGGTGTTTGTGGTGAACATGGTGGTGATCCTGCATCTATTGAATTCTTCAATTCTTGCGGTTTAGATTATGTATCTTGTTCTCCATTCCGTGTACCAGTTGCACGTTTGGCTGCTGCACAAGCTGCTGTTAAACAAAAAGGTCAACCAAAAGCTGTTGATGCAGCTAAAAATGGTTGCTGTTGCAAAGAAGCTTGCTAATTAGATAGTAAGTTTTTGAAAAGAAGACTCCGCTAATTTGTGGAGTCTTTTTTATTGAAAATTTTGTATTGATAATTATAATAAAAGTGATTTTAATTTTGATGTTTAATTATTTAATAGTTTAATTTTTATGAGACCATCTGAAATATTAAAAAGACAACCACGTTTATTTTTTGTTAAAACAAATTGTAAACATTATTGGGAGCCGTATGTTTCAACACCTATATTAAAAGATGGTATTTGGTGGAAAGTGTATATATGTACAAAATGCGGTGGACATAAAGAAGTGGCAGTAGATTGAATAAAAAGCCTTATCTATATATGATAAGGCTTTTTTGTATATATCATGGTTATTTTATTTGATTTGGTAGAATATATATTTAAAAATATAATAAACTTGTTTTAGGAGGTTAATATGGAATTAAATGATTTGAAAAATGTTGATAATGTAAAAAATATTACATTAGATATTGCCAAAGATGTTCAAAAAGAAATGGATAAAATTAAAGATGTTAATAAAGAAAATAATTATGGTCCAAAAGTAAAATAAGAATTATTTGGTTAAAAATTATAGGGCTAGTAAGAGACTAGTCCTTTTTTTGTTTAAATAATTTCTTGATTTTTGAAAAAAATATTTATATAAGCTTGGAATAATTTAAAATTATTTTGTTATGGATAGTATTATAATGTTTTTAAATGAGGTACATCCTCTTTTAATTTTTTTGGGTGTATTTGTAGGTGGTTTTATTATTCTTTTTCCTAGAATATTGATTTTGATACCGTTGTTTTTTATTGTTTTGATTTATCGTATTGTTTCTATTGTTTTTGATTTTATTAAGATAATTGTATTCAATATTATCATAAATATAGAAATAAGTGTTTTTGAAAAAGCTATAAATAATAAAGGGTTGAAAAATAATATTGATATAGGCGCTTGTCATTATTTTTTTAATAAAATTAGTGTAGAACATATTAATATGTTGTTTTACATATATTATGAAAAAGCATTATCAGAACTTGAAAGTAATGATTATGATGATGAGCAAATAGAAAGATATTTACACCTATTGAGCATAATGTTGCGATGTTTAAGTTTTAAACGTATGTAGTAAATCCCCCAAATAGGGGGATTTTTTAATATTCAAGTAGGAATAACATTATTAAACTTGCAATTACTATTGAAGGACCGAAAGCTCCTTGTTTTTGTTTGTTTATGTAGCAACTAATAGCAAAAATTGGACAAGATAATAAAACAACAAAAGGTATGTTAGTTAAACCAAACCATGCGCCGATTGCTGATAATATTTTTATATCTCCTCCACCCATATTATCTGGGTGTCTTTTTATCATTAATAATGATGCTATTACAGGTATTAGATAGCCAAATATTGCACCTAAGGCGCTATTTGCTGTTGAGGAGGGAATGTCTTGACCTAAAAGATTTCCTGCAAAAGTTGCATAAGCGAATCCTCCTATTAGCAATGGAGATGTTAATATATCTGGTAGATACATTATTCTGTTGTCTATTTCCATTAATAATAATAGAAGAAAAATAAAGAAAGCTATCCATGGTGCTTCAGAGTTTGATAGGACTAAAGAATTTAGAGTTAGTATTGCAGATGTGGTTATAGCCCAACCAAGTGAGCGCATAAAATAACGGTTACGAAGTTTTAGGTATTTTATATTGCTTAAGCGTTTTTGTTTAGAGACTGTTTTATTAGGGGTAAATATACGATATAATGCGTATGCAAAAGTTGCAGGCATAAATTTTGCAAAACGTCTAGCAAGATAAGGTATTGAAAAACCTAATAAAAAACCAAGTACAGCATAAAACATTTAATATCTCCAATATTATATTTTGTTTTATACTAGTTGATAAAGGTAAAATAATCTTTAAGTTTTAGATGAGTCCCATTTTTTGTGCTGTAATAACTGCTTGTGTTCTGTTATTTACTTTTAGTGAACGTAATAGGGCGTTTATATGTAGTTTTACTGTGGCCTCTGATACTCCCATATCGTAAGCTATTTGTTTATTTGATTTTCCTTGTGCTATTAAATCTAAAACTTGAGATTGTCTATTGGTTAGATTTTTCTTTAGTGATTTTGTGGAATTGTAGTCGCTATAATCTATATTATTATTTAGCATTACAGGGGGAATGTATGTGCCTCCATCTAATATTAATTTTAGAGCTCCGCTTAATATATTGCTATCTAGTTTTTTGGGAATATACCCTTTTGTGCCAAAAGATAATATTTTTTTGATATTTCTTATATCTTCTGATGTGGAAGTTGTGATTATTTTTGTATTTGGGGCTATTGCTTTTATTTTATTTATAACCTCAGAGGCATTTAATTCTGCTAAATCAATATCTAAGATAAGAAAATCTGTATCTGTTTCTCTGGATAATATTTTTTGCATTTCTGCAATAGATGATGATTGTAGAATTATTATATCTTGGTTTATTTCTTTTAATCTTAAAGATAAACCATCTCTAAATAGTGATTGTTCGTCCGTTATTAAAACTTTCATTTATTTCTCCTCAACAAACAAGGTGTTAGCTAAATGTAGTTGCAATATAAGTACGGATTGTAAGATTTAAAGAGTGTTTATTATTTTTTTTCGTCAGGTAAAATCAATAATTCAACACCAGCTTCTTTTAACATTTGTTCGGAATATGTTATTTTATCTCTCCAAGTGTTTTGTGGTGTGCTTTTATCTATAACCAAAGGGTTTGTTACAACAAGTTTTATGCCTGATTGGATGATTGCTCGTGTGCAATCAGTACATGGAAAATGTGTTGCATATAGTACACAACCTTTTACCTTTGTACCACAAAGGCAGGCATTATAGACAGCATTTCTTTCTGCATGTTCAAAAAAATCGTATTTTGTTGGGCGTTCGTATCTTTCAAAAACTTCATCATCGACTCCACGAACAAAGCCATTATATCCTGTTGCTCTTATTTCTTTATCTGGTCCAACAATAACAGCACCTGTTTTGGTTGAGGTATCTTTTGACCATGTTGAGATAAGTTTTGCTAGTTCCATAAAACGATAGTGCCATTTCATTGTAAACATATTTATGTTCCTTTTATTGTTAAGATTTGTTTTATCTTATATTCGTTTTTATTTTTTTACAAGATTTTTATTATTTATTAGTAATAAAATCAAAAACTTGATTTTGTTATATTACTAATTATATTGTGATAAGGTTATTTTTTGTTTGGAGGAAAAATGAGTGTTATTTCTAATATAATTGCTAGAGAAATTATTGATTCTAGGGGTAATCCTACCGTTGAGGTAGATGTTTTTCTTGAATGTGGTGTTATGGGACGAGCATCTGTACCTTCTGGAGCTTCAACAGGTGTTCATGAAGCAGTTGAATTAAGAGATGGTGATAAATCTAGGTTTGGTGGTAAAGGTGTTTTAAAGGCTGTTACAAACGTTAATACCACAATAAAAAAAGCTTTAATTGGGAAAAGTATTAATAGCCAAGAATATATTGATAATATTTTAATTGAATTAGATGGTACTGAAAATAAATCTAAACTTGGTGCAAATGCTATATTAGCTGTTTCGTTAGCGGTGGCAAAAGCTAAAGCTAATGAATTAGGAGTGTCTTTGTATAAATATATAGGTGGTGAGCTAGCTAAAACAATGCCTATTCCAATGATGAATATTTTAAATGGCGGTAGGCATGCGGATAATAATATTGATTTTCAAGAATTTATGATAATGCCTATATCTGCAAAATCTATAAAAGATGCTATTCGTATGGGGAGTGAAATATTTTATAAGTTAAAAGATAACTTAAAAAAAGAAGGATATAATACAAATGTTGGGGACGAGGGCGGTTTTGCTCCAAATTTAGAGACAACAGATGATGCTTTGAGTTTTATTATAAAATCTATTAAAGATGCTGGATATATTGCTGGTAAAGATGTTGTTTTAGCGATTGATGTAGCTTCTTCGGAGTTTTATAAAGATGGTAGATATGAATTAAAAGGTGAAGGTAAAACTTTAGATTCGAAAGGATTAGTTGAGTTTTATAAAGATTTGTGTAAGAAATATCCAATTTTTTCAATAGAAGATGGTATGGCTGAAGATGATTTTGATGGTTGGAGTGTTTTAACTAAAGAATTGGGTGATAAGGTGCAATTAGTTGGTGATGATTTGTTTGTAACTAATTCTAGGCGTTTAAAATTAGGAATTGAGAAAAAAATTGCAAATTGTATATTAATTAAACCTAATCAAGTTGGCACACTAACAGAAACTATTAATGCGGTTGACATTGCTAAAAAACATGGATATGCTACCATTATGTCGCATAGGTCTGGTGAAACTGAAGATGTTAGTATTGCTGATTTGGTTGTAGCAATGAATTGCGGACAGATTAAAACAGGCTCTATGTCAAGAACTGATAGGATGGCAAAGTATAATCAACTGATTCGTATAGAAGAGGAGTTAGGTGATGATGCTATGTGTTTTTGGGGTTTTATTATAAAAAAATAAGGGACGGGATATGAAAAAGTTTTTATATTTTATAGTTGGTATTGCTGTTATTTTAGGTTTTATTTCAGCCTTTTGGTGGTTAGAGACAGGAGAAACTCTTGATGAGCAAGTAGAATATGTTAAAGAAAGTATAGATGAAAGCGTTGAAGATACAGCGGCATCAAATGTTGCTGAATCAGCATCAAAGTTGGGAAAGGTGCTTAAAAACAATTTTGAAGAAGCTCAAGATGTTTATCAGAATGGAATAGAAGCTAAGTACGAATAATTTTAATAAAGTTTGTTTTATTAATAACTCTTTAGGTTTTAAGGAGTTATTTTTTTTATATAAAAATATTTGGCAAAAGTGTTGATATTTGTCTAAAATTATGGTATTATGTTATAAATTTGGTAAAATTAACGTAGATGAGGGGAAATAAAATGGCAGAAAGAACATCCTATACAATAGCTGAAGAAATTAAAGGAAAGCTAAAAGATGATAGTATTACAGCCGATGAAATCATGGGGTTGTTTAGAGAAGCCTATGAAAAATTACCTAATGATGATAGCTTAAGAAAGTCTATTGTTAATAAATTAAATGTTATAAATAATAATGCAAGAAAGAGTAAAAAGATTAGTTTTAGTGATGAGCAGAAAGAAGAATTGCTCGCTTTGCGTGATGGTAAGGAGTATAAACCAAAAACAAAAGAAAATAAGCAAAATGAGAATATTGATGAAAAAAACAACGAAGACAAAGACCATGAAAAAGTAGAGTTAACAAAAGAACAAAAAGTTGTATTGCAAACAGTTATGGTTGGTGATTTCGATAAACTTGATTTTATTGAAGTTAAAGCGTCTAAAGCAAGTTTAAAACAAGCTTTAGAAAGTAATAAACCAGAAGAAGCTCTTGGCAATGTTGATGATTTATTAGTTGCAAATAAATATTTTGCGAAAGATAAAAAATATAATGCAATACTTGATAGTGTTATAAATGGTCAACTTGAAGCATTGTTATTGAATCCTAGCAATATTACACCTGATAATGCTACAGCTTATGTTGCTTTGTGTAAAACTTGTGGAAACCAAGAGTTATGTGATAAAGTGCTTGCCACTATTGCAGATGCTTTAATAAAATACGATAAGGAAAATTTTGGTGGTAAAGATGCAGCTGCTTTATTGGAAAGTTATGAGAAATTACAAATAGAGGCTGCAAAAGTAGATCCTTTTGCTAAAAATGATAATCCAAATAAGGATTTAAGTGGTACAGTATTTAGTAATACAAAGAAAGGAAAAGAGCAAAAAGATGCTGTTTCAAACTTAGCAAGAGAAATGGCTGTTCAAAGATTAGCAGCTAGGGGTAGTTATACAGCTGAAGAACTTAAAGAGGAAATTAGAAAGTCTGCAGAAACAATTCTTTTAGCAAGCGGTCCTGTTGTTAAAAATGGTAAATACAATGTAGATAGTGATACTTTATCTTCAACAATAGCAAATCAATATATAGGAATTGAAGACTTTAAAAAACGCTGTGAACAGAAGTTTAAAAATGCTAAAATTGTAAAAAAAGTATCTAGCAAAGTTGATAAGATAGATAAAGATTTAACAGATAGGTTTGGCAAAAAATATGTATATGCTAAAAAAGCTACTAGATTTGTTGGTAAAGTAGTTGTTGGAGGTGCAAAATCTGTCGCTATGTTTTCTGCTGCGGGTCTTGTTCCAGGAGGGACTGCGGTTTTAATGGGATATTATATTGGTAAAAGTATAAAAGATACATATAATGATTTAACAAATAAAGATAAAACAAAAATGGAAAAAGTTTGTTCTGTTATGAAAACAGGTTTTACAACAATGTTATCAGCAACTGGTATGGCGGCAAGTTTAGAGCAAGGTGCTGATACTCTTGTTAAAGCTGGTTTTGATGGTGCAGGGCAAATAATGAGAGGAATTGGTAATAGTATAGCAGATATAACAGGTAAAGTGGCGTCTTTAGGAGGGGCTGTTTGTTCTCCTGAAGCTATAAGTTCTGCTATGTTAAATATGAGTAAATATACAAGAATGGGAGTTATAACTGCGACAACAGCATTACCAAATATAACAAAGTCATGTTCTTTGGCGGTTAAATCTTTTAATGTTAGTCGTAAAATTAAAAAAGCATCAAAAAATGGAAAAGAAGAAGAAGTTGCAAAATTATTGAAACAACAGAAAGAATTAAAAGCTCAAAAAATAGCAAATTATAAAGAAATGGGAATTAAGACTGCAAGTATTGTAGGTGGTATGTTTGTGGCTCAAGCTGTAGCTCCTGTTATAAATGAGGCTATTCATGATACCATAGAAAAAGGTGAAAATATTGTAAAAAATGTTAATGCTATGGCTGAACAAAATGGTTGGAAAGGTAGTGTTTGGCAAAATGATATGGATGGAAGCGAGAATGCTAGAACTTCGCTTTTAGACCAAGGTGTTGATAATTCTTTTGGCAGAATGAGTAATGAAGCGTTTAATGATTCTATTAATCAGCAACAAGAAGATATAGGGCAAAAAATTAATGCTTTATTAGAAGGTAAAGACGCCGGTACAACAATTTCTTTTTCTAGAGAAGCTGGCGATTCTACAAATATTAAGGTTGAATTAGTTGGACCAAATGGGGAAAAATTTTTAGATGTTGATTCTACTCAATTAAAAGAAGTTACAGGTGATGTACAAAAGATGTTTGCTCAATTTGAAGCACAAAATGGTGATGGACAGAATTCTTTTATAGTTGCAAAGACAGCAGATGGTATAGATGCTTCTTCTGAATTTAAAAGTACTGAAATGCTAGAAATAGCAAAGAATAATCTAGAGGCGGCAAGAGCAGAAAATTCTAGCGGAATTAATGGAGTGACTACTTTTGATGATACAAAAGCTCATTTGAGTTTTGATAGCCGTATTGAGAATACTGAAGAATTTGCTACTAAATTATGTGAAAGTTTTGGTGATGATGCAAATAAAGTTACTATTGCTTGTAAAATGGCACCATATGCTCTTCAGGAGGTGCTGGGTATTGAAGGGGTGGAGACACCGACATCTTATAATATGCTTAGTCATATTGCTGAAAATCCTTTGACAGCTGAACAATCTCAAGCATTGGATAAGTTTTTAAATGATAACTTTGAAGGTTCTAGATTTAGAACTGAAAATTACTCAGATTGGAATTATCAAAAGAATCCTGTTATAGAAAATAATAATGATGATTTGATTAGGACACCAAAAGCGTCTTTACCAGAAATGCAGGGTTTGGATTTACAAGAAATAAATAGACCAACGATTGATATGGGGCCGATTGAGCTTCCTGTTCCAGGAGCAGGGGCTAGTGAAGCTCAAATAGCTATGTATAATTCGGAACATGGTATATCAGGTGAAGCTCTTAAGCACACAGTTGAAAATGGTTTTGTGTATAATAAAGAAATGTCAGAAGCTTTAGCTAGTAGAGGATATGTTGGTATATTTAATGATCCAGATAATCCAGATAAAGTAGTGGTGGTGGCAGAGAGTAGTAATGGAAAAATAAGTAGTAGTCCTGTAGATAAGGTTATGCTTGATAATTGGATTGCAAGAGAACAAGAAGCTATTTATCAAGATAAAGTGGAAGAAATTGTAAATAATCAAATAGCTTCATATAATGAGAATAATGGCCTTTCTGGTGATGTTCTTGAATGTGCTAATAGAAATGGTGTTATGTATAATAAAGAAGTATCTGAAGCTTTATCAGAAAGTGGGTATCTTGGAGTGTTTAATGATCCTCAAAATCCTGATAAAATGATGGTGATTACGGAGTCTAAAAATGATGAAGTAATTGCTAACTCTGTAGATAAAGCTGATATATATAATCGGTTAGGAGAATTGTTATACAGGCAACCAGACCAAGAAAATGTGGTGACAAAAGAACAAATAACTTCTTATAATATGGATAAAGGAGTTTCTGGTTATGTTCTTGAATATGCGAACGAAAATAGTCTTATTTACAATAAAGATATATCTGAAGCCTTGGCAGGAAGTGGATATCTTGGAGTGTTTAATGATCCACAAAATCCTGATAAAATAATGGTGGTTACAGAGTCTGAAAATAATGAAGTTGTAGGTAATTTAGTTGATAAAGCCCAAATATATAATCAAATAGGTGAAACACTATCTGCGCAACAACAAGAAGCTCTTGAGCAAATAGAGCAAAATGCTTCAAATGTTGCTAAAAATGAATTAGATGCTTCAAAAAATGAGGTAAATTCAGTTAAAGAAACACCTAAGCCTACGGTTGAAAATAGAAATCCTGTTAATGAACAACAGGTTGAAAATAGGCAAGCACAAGCTGAAGAAACTGTAAGACAGAGAGTTGGTAATATTCCTAAAATTGATGTTCCTGATACAGGAAATCGACTTGTTGATGATCTTAATGATAAGTGGGCTTGTTCTGATGGGCAGGGACGTGGATTTAAGTTTGATGGTGTAGAAGTGCAAAATCAACAACCAAACTATACTCCTCAACAGATGGAGCCTCAAACATATGATAATAGAGGTGAGTATGCTGTTAGCGGAGCGCATGAATATAATAATCCTCATCATAATATGAGCAGTCTTGTTGTTAGAAATCCATGGGAATATGCAAGTGCCGGTGCGTATGCAAGAGCATCAAATTTAGAATTGGATTTAGATTTGACAAAAGGTTTGAATCATGTAGGCGATGGTGTTAGTTTTGATGGATATGCTGGTGCTTATAGAGATATAAATAATCCAAATAGAGTTGTGATTTTGCCTAATAATATGCGAGATGATTTTAATGCAATAAGAGAATATGAATTAAAAGATGTAGTAAGATTGCAAAGAGTTGGTAATAATGATGGAGATAGTCCATATAATCATTTAGACCATGCTTATAATGGACATTGTGCATGTCCTAAAGTTGAGCATTATCATGGTAGTGGTTATATATCTGACAATCCTACAGTTAATAGAGTTGTTGAAATTATAGGTGGAATTGGTGAAGCTATACACGGTTTAGGACATCTTGCTGAAAGAGTTGGTCAGATATTTGGTAATAACAAAGGTGGAGGGAGTAGAGGTTGGGGGTAAATATAATAAAAAAAAGAGGAGCTTTACTCCTCTTTTTTATTGTCTTAATTATGTGTTATAAATTTCTGCTAGCAACAGTATCTAATAATTTTTTGCTAGCTTCTTCAACTGTTGTATTGTCATATATAGCAACTTCACTAGCTAAACGTTCAACAGCTTGTTCGTAAATTTGACGTTCGCTATATGATTGCTCTGCAAGGTTTTCGCTACGATGTAAATCACGAATAACCTCTGCTACTGCAATTGGGTTGCCTGAGTTAATTTTATTTTCGTATTCTTGGGCACGTCTTGACCACATAATTTTTTTGATTCTAGGTTTACCCTTTAATGTGGCTAAAGCCTCTTTCATTGTTAAATCATCAGAAATTTTACGTAAACCAACTTGACCTAATTTTGCCATTGGTACACGTAAAGTCATTTTATCTTTATCGAAATTAACAACTAGAAGCTCCAATTCGCTGCCGGCTATAGTTTGCTTGGCTATGTTGGTTACTTTGCCAACACCATGTGTTGGGTAAACAACGTATTCGCCAGAGTTAAAACTGACAACAGAATTTTTTTTCATAGTTAAATAACCTCCTTTGGTTATGTGTGTATTTTTAGAAAACAATGTGACTATATCATATTTTTTGAAACAAATCTAGACCTAAAATGAAAAATTTTTAAATTTTTTTTTAATATTTTTGAAATTTTTCTTATTTGGGAAATAAATTTGTTTGTCTTAAAGCTTCTCCTATAACCATAACAGCTGAAACAGCTACATTTATTGAGCGTGCATTTTGGTTCATTGGTATAATAAGCCTCGAATCTACCATTTGATGTATAGAATCGGGGACTCCAGCTGATTCTCTTCCCATTAAAATTATATCATTAGGTTCGAATTTGAAATCAGTATATGGAATGCTTGCTTTTGTTGTCATTAAGATAAGTCTTCCATATTCTTCTGGGTGTTGTTCGCGATATTCTAAAAAATCTTGCCATGAATTATGACGGCGGTAATTGGCTAGATTTAAATAATCCATTCCGGCACGTTTCATGGCTCTTTCATTAAAAATAAAACCACAAGGCTCTATAATATCAATAGGTAAGTCTAAACAAGCACCTAGACGAAGGAGTGTCCCCGTGTTTTGAGGAATATCTGGTTGGAATAATGCTAATCTCATTTTAGTTTGGCTTTACAAGTTGGTCTTTTTTGCTCATATAAATAGCGGCAAAATCTACTGGTGCTAATAATAATGGTGGCATATTTGCTTCGGATAAGTTTGATGCAATGATTTGACGAGCAAATGGGAATAGCATTTTAGGTATTTCTATAAACAATACTGGTTCAATTTGTTCTTCGGGTAAAACTACTGTACAAACTGAAGCGTATGCTAATTCGAATATAAAGAGTTTTTCATTATTTATATCTGCGTTTATGCGGATATTTAATGTTACTTCAAAATGATTATTTTCCATTTTGTGCACATCAATATTTAAATCTACACCAATTTGTGGTTGAGTGTTGAGTTTTGTATATATTTGTGGTGCGTTTGGAACTTCTAGTGATAAGTCTTTTATATATTGAGAATTTATAGCTACGATGTTTTGTGATTTTTCAGTCATTTTTTCCTCTCTTTAATGTTTGATTTATTATTAATATAGAGTTTTATTTTTATACGTCAAATATAATAGTTGATAATAAAGATATTTACTCTTATATTTATTGTAAAGATGAAAGAGGTGTAAAAATGTCAGGATATTTAGATATTATATTTTTGTTAGTTTTAGTTGTTATTGTTTTTAGTAAATTGAAAAGCGTTTTAGGTACAGGTGGGGAAGACGCTAAAGTAATAATGATGTCTAAAGAGCAATTTGAAAAAGTATATAATGAGATGAAAAACAATGTAAAAGCAGAAAAGGTTGATGATAAAGATTTATCAGAACTTTCTGCTGTTGATAGAGAATTAACAAAAATTCCTAATTTTAATAAGAGTATGTTTATTAAAGGAGCACAAAAGGCATTTGAATTAATTTTGACTTCTTTTAGTAAAGGTGATTCAAAAACATTATCAGGATTGGTAAATAAAGAGCTTTTATCAAAATTTGATACTGTGATTGATGAAAGAAAAGAGCAAGGTATTACTTCTGAAACAGATTTAATTGGTTTTGTTGAAACAGAAGTAGAATCGGTTAAATTTACGGATGATAATAAAGTTAATGTGGTTGTTAAATTTGTTAGCGAACAAGTTAACTTATTAAAAAATGCCGATGGTGATGTAATTGAAGGGGATGAGAACTATGTTCAAACAATTTCTGATATTTGGACGTTTGAAAAAAGTTTGAATCCTAAAACGAATAATTGGATGTTATGTTCTACGAGAAAATGTTAAGGTTTGGACTAGTTTTTGTTTTATTTATATTTTTAACATCTTGTTCTAGTGAAAAGAAAAGTGTTGAGGAAAATATGTCTGGTTTTAGAATCTCTAAAACCAGTTTTTCTCAATTAAAAGGTTGGAGCGATGATGATTTATATTTGTTTGATAAAACAATTAAAAGTGTTTGTAGTAGTGTTATAAACAGTAAAGCTGATAAATTTAAAAGTGAACATATAGAATATTCTTTGAGTAGATATAAAAAACATTGCAAAAATATAGCAAAAATTGATGATAAAATAGAGTTAAAAAAATATATAGAAGAAAATTTTGAACCATATAAGGTTTTGTATAATGGTGATGATAAGGGGAAGTTTACATCATATTATGAAGCGGAAATTAGGGGTAGTTTTGTAAAAGGTGGTAAATATAAGTATCCAATATATGGGAAACCAAAAGATTTAATCGAGATTAATTTAAAAGATTTTGATAGTAATTTACCTAACCAAAGATTGTTGGGGCGGGTAAAAGATGGTAAATTAATTAAATACTATACTCGTAAGGAAATAGAAGAAAATAATATAGATGCTCCGGTTATTTTGTGGGGAGATAATTTGGTAGATATATATTTAATGCAAATTCAAGGAGCGGCGGTTGCAACTCTTCCTGATGGTAAAAAAATTAGAATCGGATACGCTGATAATAATGGGCATAAATTTAGAGGGATTGGGTCTATTTTGTTAGAGAAAGGAATTATAAAACCTAAAGATGCATCTATGGATAAAATTAGAGAGTGGTTGGAAGATAATGGAGATGATGCTAAAGAAAATATGTTGTTAAATAATAGGTTTATATTTCATAAAATTGTAGATGCTGAAGGACCAATAGGAGCAATGGGGCTTCCTTTGTTTGCAGGAAGAAGTTTGGCAGTGGATAAAAAATATATTCCATTGGGGTCTATTATTTGGCTGGAGACTGAAGGCCCAAAGGGAAACATTAATAAGCTAGTTATGGCTGAAGATGTTGGTGGTGCTATTGTTGGACCTATTAGAGGGGATTATTTTTGGGGACACGGAGAAGAAGCATTAAAATATGCTGGTAAGATGAATGCAAAAGGTAAATATTATATCGTTTTACCTAGAAAAACTGAGGTTAAATGCTATGAGCGATGATAGCTGGGATGAGGTTATTAAAGGTATTAAACCTCTAAAAAATGATAGATTTGTTGAAGATATAAAACCTAAAGAAATTGAACTAAAGAAAGATAAAGTTATTACTGTTGCTTTTGATGTATTAAAAAGAGGAAAAGTTGTTAAAAAAGACGATTTTACACAGATGGATGGTTCTCTTGCTAAAAGATTTAAAAGAGAAGAATTTAGAGTTGAGGCTACACTTGATTTACATGGTGTGATAGAAAAAATTGCATATGATAAGGTATGTGATTTTATAAAAATGTCTTATAATAATGGATTAAGGTGCGTTTTAATTATAACAGGAAAAGGCATTGATGATACTTTATTTAGCCAGAAAGGTGTTTTAAGAAAATCTGTTCCTTTATGGTTATCTGGTGATGAAATAGGGAGTCTAATTTTGGCATATAAAAATCCTTCTGAAGCTTTAGGGGGGAAAGGTGCTCTTTATATATTGTTACGTAAGAAAATTTAATTTTTAAATACAGTGCATTTTGTTTAAAATTTTGATTTTTCGAGTCTATTTGGCAAGTTTTGACAAAAAAAGCTTGTAAAATAAAAAAAAACATGCTATAGTTGGAATGTTAAAATATAAAACATGTTTAATTATTTTAGAGTTATTATGGAAAGTTGGTCTTATAGCCTTTGTTACATAGTATCTTTGAAATAATTTAACATGTTTTTTTGTGTGAAATTTTAAAAGTATTAACATAAAAAAACAAAAAAAGATTATGAAAAAGATTAAAAGACTAGCCGTAATGGCTGTTGTGTGCTTTGTGACAGTAGCAATGAATGCGCAGGTAGTTAACGATTCAGTAAAGCAGAAAGAATCCGTTATTTTTGAAGGAAACGACACGATGCTTGTTGTTTCTAACAAAAACAATGGTGTTACTGTTGGACGATTTAATATCAGAAAACGGAACACAAAGGATATGAGCGTTCAGGAGTTGCAGAAAAACCTCAGCGATGAGGTTAAGATTTACGACAAAGAGCACCATTCCCTGCTGGGGAGAAATTTACACGGATTGCATGTTTTCCTTGGTGGTGGAGCGAGCTTGATTGATGGCGATTTGAATCCTTCTGCTGTGGCTGCTATTGAATGGCAGACTTGCGATTGGATTTTGGGTGTTGAGGGGAGTTTTACTCGCCAGAGATATCCAGACGAGGCTATAAAAGACGGATTTTACAATTCTTTTGTATTCACAGCGAATGGCGGATACAAGGTATGGCAAAATCGTCGTAGAACCTCGAATCTAGCTGCAATCTTGCATGTGGGCTATGGACTGCATCAGACGGATGATGAAGGTGTTTCTGGTTCAGGCAATTATGGATTTGCCGGAGGCGCGTCTGTAAGATTGACAACACCTATTGCCAGATGGTTCAATTTGGCCGTTGAGGCAGGTTGGATTTTAACACCAAGTGTGGAACACTCTGTTGGCAAACAGGATATTTCTAACCATGGTCCTCGTGCCTGTGTTAAAATATCTTATAAAATACCAACAAGATAGGTGTAGGACTAACTTAAATTAAACAGAGAAAGATTGGGAGGTTTTCCTTTCAGCTTTCTCTGTTTTTTTATGTGTAAAAGGGTGATGATTTTTTTATTTGCATTAATGCTAAAAATATGGTATAATGCTTTTAGAATTTAAATTATTTATATATATGAAAGGATGTTTTTTTACAGTTTTGGTAGCGATAGTTATCAGCTGTGTAGGTGTTAACGCAAATGCTCAAAATCTTGGTTGTTATCTGTCTTTAAATGGTGGTGCAACTATAGTGGACAATCAAAACTCTCCTATGTTTGGAGTAAGATTTGGTGTTGAAACAGAGTTGTTGATAGGTGAGGGTGAAATTTCTTATTTATCAATGAGTGGTAGGAATGAGTTTGGTCATAAGG
The DNA here is from genome assembly GCA_017465945.1 of Alphaproteobacteria bacterium. GTDB lineage: Bacteria > Pseudomonadota > Alphaproteobacteria > RF32 > CAG-239 > CAG-267. The sequence goes on from JAFTVD010000024.1 coordinate 171,172, forward strand.
TTGAAGAAAAAAACTTGGCTACTATGACTGCTGGTTTTAATCTTGGTATCAAATTTATTCAGAGCCATCGAGGGTATTTGGCTGCTATGTTATATAATGGCTATTCTTTGCAAGAGGATTGGTATAAAGGACATGGCGGATGTTATGATTACTACTGTGATTATGGTTATTATGACTATGGTTGCGGTTATGGTTGTGGATACGATTGTTACGATTACGATTGTAGATATCATGAGGGATATTATATTGGTTTCGGTTTAAGCGGAGCTATTGATGTTTCTTACAATATGTCTATTTTCGGAGAGGTCCGTTATCAAAGCATTCCAGTTAAAGGAAGAGGTGATGATAAATGGGGGGCAGTTGTATCTGGAGGAGTTAAATTTTACTTCTAAAAAAGCGGTGGTTTTACCACCCTTTTTTTATGGGTTGAAAATGAGTAAATTGTAATTATATCTTTTTTGTTTTTTTTATAATTTGGAGGAAAATACGATGTTTAGATTTTTTATTGGTTGTTTATCTTTGGTGGCAATAGGTTTGTTTGTTAATCAAGCTATTGCTGGAGGAAATAATGTGGCAAATGGTAATGGTGTTATGATTACTGAAACTATTACATCAACAACATCTTCTGTTGTTACACCGCAAGAAAATAATGAAATGCAACCGTTACCTCAGGACCCTGGTGTTGAAGTTGCACCACTTGATACGTCTAGTACAGCTCAACCTGTTATGGTTGAAGAAGGTATGATGGTGGAAGAAACAGAAAGTGGTGAATGATTTAAATACAATGTTTAAATACGGTGTAGAAAAAAACCTCTATCAGATTTGATAGAGGTTTTTTAGCTAAAACGAAGAATTAATTATTCTTTGTTTTTCAAAGCTTCACCTAAAGCTTCACCTAAAGTAGAACCAGCTGATTGAGTGTTTGTATATTCTTCAATAGCTTTCTTTTCTTCTTCGATTTCATAAGCTTTAACAGAAACGCCTAATTTAACGTTTTTGCGATCAACAGATGTAAGTTTTGCTTCTAAAACATCACCTTCTTGATAGCTTAATGGATCGTTGTTTTCTTTAGATAAATCTGCTTTTTTGATTGTAGCATTGATGCCTTGTACTGTAACTTGTACACCTTTTTCATCTGCGCTAACAACAACAGCTTTTACGATATCACCTTTTTTCAAAGATTCTAATGTCATTGCAATGTTGTTTTCAGACATTTGCTTAATACCAAGGCTGATGCGTTCTTTTTCTACATCAACATCAATGATTTTAGCTTCGATTGTTTGACCTTTAGTGTAATCTTTTACGGCTTCTTCGCCAGATTTTTCCCAAGAAATATCTGATAAGTGAATCATACCATCAATTTCGTCAGATAAACCGATGAATAAACCGAATTCAGTAATGTTTTTGATTTTACCTTCGATTACAGAACCCATTGGGTGTTCTTCAATATAAGCAGCCCAAGGATTTGGTGTACATTGTTTGATACCAAGACTGATACGGCGTTTGTCAACATCTACTTCTAATACTTTTACATCAACTTCTTGAGATGTAGAAACAATCTTTCCTGGGTGAACATTTTTACGTGTCCAGCTCATTTCAGATACGTGTACTAAACCTTCGATGCCATCTTCTAATTCAATGAATGCGCCGTAATCTGTAATGTTTGTAACTTTACCTTTGTAGATTTCTCCAATTTGGAATTTATCTGCAACAGCAGCCCATGGGTCATTTTCAAGTTGTTTCATACCCAAAGAGATACGTTGTGTATCTTCATTGAATTTGATAACTTGTACTTTTACTGTTTGACCTAAAGATAATAGTTCTGCTGGGTGATTAATTCTCTTCCAAGAAATATCTGTTACGTGTAATAAACCGTCAACACCACCTAAATCAATGAATGCGCCGTATTCTGTTAAGTTCTTAACGATACCTTCTAGAACAGCACCTTCTTTGATTGTGTCAATTAATTCTGCACGAGCAGATGCACGTGTTTCTTCTAAAACTACACGGCGAGAAACAACGATATTACCACGAACCTTATCCATTTTTAAGATTTGGAATGGTTGAGAAATACCCATAAGTGGTGTGATATCTTTGATTGGACGGATGTCAATTTGTGAACCAGGTAAGAATGCAATAGCACCATTTAGGTCAACAGTGAAGCCACCTTTAACACGACCGAAGATAACACCGTTAACTCTTTCGTTGTTGTTCATTAATTTTTCAAGATCTTGCCATACTTCTTCACGGCGAGCTTTTTCACGTGATAATACGATGTTGCCATCTTTGTCTTCGTATCTATCTACTAAAACTTCTACAACATCACCAACTTTTAATTCGTCGTTTCTACCGAATTCACGTAAAGGAATGCGACCTTCAGACTTTAAACCAACATCAACAGTTGCAAAGTCATCAGTTACACGGATAACAGTTCCTTTCATAACTGTACCAACGATACCTTTTTCACCGAATTGTTCATTTAACAAATCAGCAAAATTTTCAGTCATTTCAGGAATTATAATTTCTGCAGTATTTGCCATTATATTATTTTCAAAAAATGCCAGACCTTCTTTTGAAGCGGACTTGTGCATAGTTAAAAAACTTCTTTTTGTTGCACCACATAAAAGAATTGTTAGGTTTTTAAGCCTAAAATATTAAAAAGTCAAGAAAAATATATGCTAAATGGTTTGATTTTTTGCGATTTTTATACTTTATGGGGGAGTTGTTTGTATATGAAATCGCTAATACGGTTAGGTAGTATGCTTAAAAACCATGTTGCAAGTCGCATAGGCCATGGAAATGCAATTAAACCAACGTTTTTTTCTATTCTTTTAGCAATTAATTCTGCGGCAGGTTCTTTTTCCATAAAAAATGGCATTGGACATTTGTTTTTATCTGTAATGCGAGAACGAACGAATCCAGGACAAATTGTATTTACTTGAATGTTATATTTTAGTAAGTCCAAACGTAATGCTTCACCATATGCTTTAACACATGCTTTTGTAGCGCTATATGATGGGCATGATGGTAAACCATGATAACCAGCAATAGAGGATGTTATGGCTATAATTTTATTGGTATCTTTACGTTTTTTATAAATTTCAATAGTTGGTACAACAGTGTTTATAACACCCATTACATTGATGTTGAATGTGTTGAAAATATTGTTAGGTGTTTCTTCTAGGGTTGCAACACCTGCATTTGCAAAAACAAGGTTTAAATACGCTGTTTTTTCAGCGTCATTTATCCAATATTCTACAGCTTGCTTGTTGGTGGTGTCTAAAATTTGAGCATGTATTTTTGCAGTGCCTAGTTTTTCACAAGCATTTTTTACAGCTTCTAAACGTTCTTTATTTCTACCACAAATGAAGATGTTTTCAGTTGTTGGTTGTTTGGCATAGTATAAAGCAAGAGCTTCCCCTATGCCAGAAGATGCGCCTGTAATTAAAATGTTTTTAATAATCATGGTGTAATCCTTGAAATAATGCTTTATTTATATGTTTTATGATATATATTAAGATAAAATGTTTGTAAAGGATAATAGTTTTTATGGGGAATAACTAGAATGAATAATAATCGTATACAAAGACAAGGAACTATGTTTATTTTTTCTGCACCTAGTGGTTGCGGAAAAAGCACTGTTATTAAGGAAATATTGAAAGAAATTGATGATATTGAGCTTTCTGTATCGGTTACTACTCGAGGAATGAGAGCTGGTGAGGTTGATGGTAAGGATTATTATTTTATTTCTGAAGAAGAATTTAAAAAGCTTGTAGAAAACAAAGCTTTGTATGAATATGTTGATTCTGATTTTGGTCCTAAATATGGAACACCTAAAGCCAAAGTTGATGAACTTTTAAGTATGGGGAAAGATGTTATTTTAGATTTGGACTATCCAGGGGTTCAGCAATTAAGAAAATTAGCAGGTGATAGGGTTAAAGCTATTTCTTTTATTCCTCCTTCTGTTAAGATTTTAAGAGAAAGATTGGAAGGAAGAGGGACTGACAGTGCGGAAGTGATTGAAAAAAGAATGAGTATGGCTGAAAAACGTATAAAAGAAGCAAAGTTTTATGATTATGTGGTTATAAATGATGATTTGGATAGAGCTGTTATGGAAGTTAAAGCTATTATTGAGGCTACACGTTTAGAGTGCAAAAATTTATGTGGTTTAAATGAATTTATAAATAAAGTTTTGGGTGTAAAATAATGGTAAAAATTTATAATTCGATAACAGAACTTGTTGGAAATACACCTTTGTTAAGATTAGGACGGCTAACAACTAGACTTCGCTTAAATACTGAAATTTTAGCTAAATGTGAAATGTATAATCCTTTGTTTTCTGTAAAAGATAGAGTTGCAAAATCTTTAATTGAAAAACAAGAGAAAATCGGAATAACTGAAGATACTATTTTAGTGGAAGCTACATCTGGAAATACGGGTATTGGTTTGGCGGGTATTTGTGCTGCTAAAGGATATAAGTTGATTATTGTTATGCCTGAAAATATGTCTAAAGAAAGAATAAAAATTATAAAACATTTTGGAGCTGATGTTATTTTGACACCAGCAGAAGAGGGAATGGAAGGTTCTATTAATAAGGCTAGAATTTTAAAAGAACGTAATAGTAATGTTGTTATATTAAATCAATTTGAAAATGATGCGAACCCTAATGCTCATCGTATGGGGACGGCTATGGAAATTTTGGAAGATACAGAAGGTGATTTTGATGTTTTAGTTGTTGGTGTTGGTACATCTGGAACTATTACAGGAATTGCCTCTGTTTTAAAATCATATAATAAAGATTTGTATGTGGTGGCAGTTGAGCCAGAAAATAGCCCCGTTTTAAGCGGTGGGGTTAAAGGTAAGCATAAAATTCAAGGAATAGGGGCTGGTTTTATTCCACCCTTATATGATGATAGTTTAGTAGATGAAGTGATAAAAATTAGTGATGATGATGCTATTGAAATGGCAAAAGCCGTTGCTCGAATAGAAGGTTTGCCTGTGGGAATTTCTGCAGGAGCTAATATTGTTGGAGCTGTTGAGATAGCAAAAAGAAAAGAGTTTACAAATAAAAGAGTAATTGTTATCTTGCCTGATAGTATTGAACGTTATATGTCAACAGGGGATTTTTAAGGATATTTAGTAATGATGAAGCCAAATTCTATTTTAGGTTCTTACTTAATTAAACAATCTGTAATTAGTTTTTTAGGTGTATTAGGGGTTGTTTGTGCTATCATTATGATGTTTGATACAATAGAAATTTTGCGTAAAACTTCAGGTAGGCATGAAGTTTCTGTGTTTTTTTTAGTTCAATATGTTATTGCAAAACTTCCTGAAACGGTTGATAAAATTATTCCTTTTATTGTCATGATATCTACTATGATTTCTTTTTGGAAAATTAGTAAAAGTAATGAGTTTGTGATTATTAGAGCTGCAGGAGTTTCTATTTGGGGTGTTTTGACGCCTGTTTTATTGTCTGTTTTTCTGATTGGTGTTTTTTGGGTTATGATGGTTAATCCTTTTTCTGCAAAAATGTATGAATTAAAGGAGACTTTGTCTTATCGTCTTTCTACAAATAATCCTAATGCTTTTTTGTTTTCTAATAAGGGGTTATGGATAAGAGAAGGTAAAGATGAAAATATTATTGCGATAATAAATGCAGAAAGGTTAAACCTAAAAGATGATGTTTTGTGGTTGCATGATGTTAGTGTTATAGAGATAGATGATAAAACCCAAGTTAAAAAAAGAATAGAGGCTTTTGTTGCAACTCTTGAAGATGGAAATTTGAATTTACGTGATGTAAGGATTTATAAAGCGGGGCAGAAAGCGGAGATTCTTAATAGTATTGTTTATCCAACTGAAATGAATATTCAAAGAATAAAGGATAATTTTGTTGACCCTGAAGCGATATCTTTTTGGAATTTACCTGATACTATTCGTTTTTATGAAATGTCTGGTTTTTCTGTGTTGAGATATGAAATGAGATATTTAAGTTTAATTGCGTTACCATTTTTATTGATGGCTATGGTTTTGGTGGCTGGGATATTTTCTCTTAAAGCCAGTCAAAGACAGGGCGGTGTACTATGGATGATTGTTTTTGGTATTGCAACAGGGTTTACTGTATATTTTTCATCGCAAGTAGTAGCGGCCTTTGGTATTAATTCGTATATTCCTGTTTGGTTTGCTGTTTGGGTGCCGGCAATTATTGTTTCTTCTATAAGTATATCAGTATATTTGCATAAAGAAGAATAATTTAAAAAAATAGACAAAAAGGTGTTGCATTGGGTAAAAAAATGTGGTATATTCCTTTTTAGGAAAGAATATATGTATATGTTTAATTAAAAAATTTTGTTTATTATGAAAAAGGATTTTTTGTCTGCTTTGGCAGGTATTTTCGGTATTAAGTCAGTGAATGGGGCTGATGTACAAAATGGAGTTTCTAATAACTCTTGCTTGGATGTTAAATCAGTTGAAGATGTAAAACATGGTAGAAACGATAGTCTATATGCTATTTATAGGGATATGCGTTATGGGAATTATCCTAGTGCATTAGAACGCATACATGACTATCAATGCGACTATGGGCGTCTTAATGGTGACGAAGCTTTCATCTATGAAACAGGATGGTTTGATGGTCCATTCTTCATTGAAGAAGAAAAAAGAAAGTTTTTGTTGCAACATCAGAGCCCGATGACCTTGGACTTCTTTAAGAAGATTGTTGCCGGTAAGATGACAAAAGAAGAAGCCGTGGAACTCAAAAATAAGTATGAAATCCAGCGTCGCCTTTTGGATGCTTGCGAAAGAGGAGATCTTATTGAGTTTCACGAGATTGCAACCAAAGAAGGTGCTGATGTTGGCCATGTGTATCAAGGGGCTGATTTTATCGGGCAGTTTACATTGTTCGGTAAGGTAAAAGGGAAAAAAGAGAGTAATTTTTACAAGTATTTTGTAAAAAACTACAGCAATTTGCCCGAAGTAAAAGCTCACATTGATAGAGAAAGGTTTATTCAACAACTAACAGCTTAACGATTTAAATTGAAGGCACGGTTTATCCGTGCCTTTAATTTTTTGTAGGAGGTAAATAAATTGTTTATTTTATTACGATACTAACCAATTTGTTTGGAACATAAATTGTTTTAACAATTGTTTTGTCTGCAATGTATGATTGAACTTTTTCAACTGCTAAACGCTCAATTTCTTTTTGTTCCATATCTGGGGCAACTTCTATTTTGCCTCTTGTTTTACCGTTTACTTGAATTACAATTAGTTTATCAACCGCTTGTAATATTTTATCATCAAAAGATGGCCAATTTTCATTAAATATTGATGAAGTATGACCAAGTCTTTCCCATAATTCTTCTGAAAAATGAGGAGCAAAAGGTGCTAATAATAAAACAAAAGTATCTAAACACTCTTTTAGGAATGTTTTATTAACTTTACCGGTTAAATATTGGTTGATTGCATTCATATATTCCATAATTCTAGCTAAAGATGTGTTGAATTGGAATAAATCAACATCATGTGTTATGGCTTTGATTGAAGCATGACGAGCGATATTAAGTTTTTTCTCTTCTGTGTTAATATCGGTTACTTCATTGATTGATGCTTCGTATTTATCAAAGGTTGTTTCTATACGTTTTACAAATCTTCCCATTGCTTCAATACCAGAATCATCCCAAGGACCACCTTCGGTATATGAAAAGGCAAATTCTAGGTATAATCTTAAAACATCAGAACCAAACTTTTCTATGTATTTATCTGGAGTTATGGTGTTGCCTCTTGATTTAGACATTTTTTGACCATCAGGACCTAAAATAATACCTTGGTGTACTAATGACTTAAATGGTTCATCAAAGTTTAGGTAGCCCATATCTCTTAATGCTTTAGTAAAGAAACGTGCATATAGTAGGTGCATTGTTGCATGTTCTTGTCCGCCAACGTATTTATCTACAGGAAGCATTTGGTTGATTTTTTCACTGTTAAATGCTTCTTTGTCATTTCTGTTATCTGGGAAACGAAGGAAATACCAAGATGAATCAACGAATGTATCCATTGTATCAGGATCACGTTTAGCATCAGCTCCGCATTTTGGACATTTTACATTCATAAATGATTCACATCTTGCAAGTGGTGATTCACCATCTGGTCTAAATTCAACATTATAAGGTAGTTTTACTGGTAAATCTTTTTCTGGGACTAAAACTGTTCCGCATTTTGGACAATGAATAACAGGAATTGGAGCTCCCCAGTAGCGTTGTCTAGAAATTAACCAATCACGTAATCTGTACATATTGGTTAATTTACCTTTGCCTGATTTTTCTAATTTGCCAACAATCGCTGGAATTGCTTCTTGTGTTGTCATACCAGAAAATTCTTCGCTGTTAACCAACTTACCATGTTCACAGAAAGGAAGTGCTTGCTCGTTACCATCTTTATCAACAATAACACGACTAATTGGTAGATTATATTTTGTTGCAAAATCGTAATCACGTTCATCATGAGCAGGTACAGCCATAACGAAACCTGTTCCATAGGTTGCAATAACATAATCTGCTATCCATACAGGAACTTTTTGACCATTAATAGGGTTGATTGCATAAGAACCTGTAAATACACCTGTTCTTTCACGTTCTGTAGACATACGTTCAATTTCGTTTATTTTTGAAGTTTGTTGTAAGTATTTTTCTACAGCTTCTTTTTGTTCTGGATGAACTAAAGATGGTACAGCTTCATGTTCTGGTGCTATAACAACGTAACTTAAGCCGAATAATGTATCTGCACGAGTAGTGAATGCCTGTAATTGAATATTATTATCTATTTCAAATGTGATTAACGAACCTGTTGATTTGCCAATCCAATTTTTTTGAATTTTCTTTGTTTTTTCTGGCCAATCTAAACCATCAATATCTTTTAATAATTCTTCTGCGTAGTCTGTGATTTTGAAAAACCATTGTTTCATTTTGCGTTGAATTACTTCTGATTTACAACGTTCACATTCTCCATTTATAACTTGTTCGTTTGCTAAAACTGTTTGGCAACTAGGACACCAGTTAACAGGAGCTTCTTTTTGGTATGCGAGACCTTTTTCATATAATTTTTCAAAAATCCATTGTGTCCATTTATAGTATTCTTCATCACATGTAGAAAGAAAATAGCTTTGATCATAGCTACCACCCATGCATTGATATTGCTCAAGCATACTTTCTATACATTTATTTGTAGAATCTTTAGGATGAATTCCCGTTTTTATTGCATAGTTTTCAGCTGGTAAACCGAAAGCATCAAAACCTTGAGGATGAAAAACGTTATATCCTTGCATTCTTTTGAAACGAGCCCATGTATCTGTTACGCCATAATTATACCAGTGTCCACAGTGTAATTTGGCGGCAGAAGGGTAGGAAAACATTTCTAGACAGTAGAGTTTTTTGTTTTTTTGATTTTCATCAAATTTGTATAGATTTTCGTTAGCCCATTTTTTTTGCCACTTTTCATCAATTTTAATAGAATATACCATTTTTCTCTCTCGTTTGTAAGTATTGAAATTAATAAGAAATTTATTTTTATTTTCTATTCTTGTCAAGAAGAAAAAGATTAGTAAATGATAGCATTTTCCATGGTAAAAAGCTTATTATGAAATGATGATTAATGGTTAAATGTTATTTTATTGAAGTAGGTTTATTATATCTGAAGGTATTTTTGTTGGACGCATTGATGGAAGGCTTAAAAATACTAGAGATATTTCTATTTCAGAAAGAATAGTATCTCCTCGATATAGTTTTTGTTCCATTTTTAAGGAAACGCCTTTTAATTCAGTTACTTTGCAAGTTATATTTAGGGCATCATCTAATTTTGCGGGAGATTTGTAGCTAATATGACAATCTCTTACAACAAAACCTTGTCCTAATGTTTTTAGCATTTTTTCTTGATTTATACCAAGATGACGCAAGAATTCTGTTCTTGCACGTTCTGCATATTTTAGATAGTTTGCGTAATAAACAATTCCTCCAGCATCTGTGTCTTCATAATATATACGGATAGGAAATGAGAAAGTTTTATCTTCAAATAATTGTCCTTTGATGGTTGGTGTTTCGTATGTCATAGTTTAAAATCCTAAATCATCCATAAAACTAAATTGGTTGTTGTTTTTAAATTTATTAATACCAAGGTATTTACAACCTTGTTCTGAAAGAACACGACCTCTTGGTGTTCTTTGTAAAAAGCCTAGTTTTAACAAATATGGTTCAATAACTTCTTCTATTGTGTCTCTTTCTTCGGATAGAGCTGCGGCAAGAGTGTCTGCACCAACAGGTCCGCCACCATAATTTTTAGCGATACAATTAAGATAACGACGGTCAAATTCATCTAAACCATACGGGTCAACATCTAATAGGTTTAAAGCTTTGTCAGCTATAGACGAATCTATTTCAACATTGCCCGCAACAGCGCCAAAATCTCGAACCCTTTTTAGTAAACGACCTGCGATACGAGGAGTACCACGAGAGCGTTTTGCTATTTCCATTGCGCCATCTTTTGAGATTGGCATATTTAATATGTTGGCTCCTCTTTGAACAATTTTTTGTAAGTCATCATGATTATAAAAATCCATTCTTAAGGGAATACCAAAACGTTCACGTAAAGGGGTTGATACTAAACCAGAGCGAGTTGTGGCACCAACAAGTGTAAATGGTTGTAAATCAATTTTTACAGAACGAGCTGACGGGCCTTCACCTATTATGATGTCTAATTGAAAATCTTCCATTGCGGAATATAAGACTTCTTCGATTGCTGGATTTAAGCGGTGGATTTCATCAATAAATAAAACATCTTTTGCTTCTAAATTTGTAAGTATTGCGGCTAAATCACCAGAACGTGTTATCATTGGGGCGGAGGTTGCTTTAAAGCCAACACCTAGCTCTTTTGAGATTATATTTGATAATGTTGTTTTACCAAGACCTGGGGGGCCATATAGCAAAACATGGTCTAGAACTTCTCCCCTTTGTTTGGCTGATTGTATGAATACTTTTAAGTTTTGGCAAACCTTGTCTTGCCCGACAAATTCATCAAGAGTTGTTGGACGTAAATTTATTGCAATAGGGGAGTTTTGTTCATCTGTTGAAAGCTTTTGTGCGCTTAATATTCTTTCTTTATTTTCAGGCATATTATCTCCTATTGATTAAACTCTTTTAATGCTAAGCGAATAAGTGTTCCTAAATCGGCATCTGGATTTTTTAAACAAACTTCTGATGCAACACGATAAGCATCTATTTTTTGGTATCCTAAGTTTGTTAGTGCAGATGTTACATCTTCTGTTTTTTGATATGTTGTATCTTGTTCTTCCGAGGTAGGCGCTGATATTTGCTGTTTTTCTTTTGGTGTTTCTTCTGTTATATTATTTAAATCAGCATTTGATAGATATTCTACAGGAATGGTTACTATTTTATCTTTTAGTTCTGTGATAAGGCGAGCTGCTAATTTGGGTCCAACACCTGATGCTCGTAAAAAAGAACTTTTATCTTGGGCTGAAACAGCTTGCGATAATTGGGCAGGAGATAGTGCACTTAAAATACTTAAACAAACTTTTCCGCCAACTCCTTGGATTTTGGTTAGAGTGTTAAACCATTCTTTTTCCCATGGTGATTGGAAGCCAAACAGTGTTATACTGTCTTCTTTTATTACAGTTTCGATAAGAAGTGAAGAGAACTCTCCTTGTTTTAATTTTGATAATGAGCGAGAGGACATGTTAACAAGGTAACCAACTCCGTTAACATCAATTATACAACAATCTTCGCCAATATTATCAATAATTCCTTTTAATTTAGCTATCATTTGTTTTCCTTTTGTTTTTTTGTAGTTTAGATTGAATTGTGTTTGTATTCAAGTTATTTTTTTCTATACCCCCTTTTTTTAATATTTTTAATGGTTATATACGAAAGGTGTTTAACTAAATCAAAGGATATAAAATGAAGATAGATAAAATATTATGGTTAGGGTTAATAGGGTGTTTTTGCTATAATACTGCAAATGCTCAGAGTTTTTCTTCGGAATATCAAAGTTTCAAGAATGGTTTGAATAAAAAATATGGGTTTGATTATAGTATTGATTTGTCTGTGTTAGAGCAAAGGAGTAGCCCAAATGGAGAAAACAATGCTGTACAGGGTTATTTGTATCCATCTTTTTCTTGGACAATGATGGATAATGAAAACGGAACAGGGATATTAAATTTTGCATACACTGTTATTAGGTATGGAAATCATGATGCGAATGATTTAGCGAATAATTCAGGATTTGTAACTCCGATAAATGATTATCCTGATAATGAAAATGAATTTAATGAACTTTATTATACATATCAATTTGGTGGAAAGTATAATTGGTTGACTTTAGGTTTGGGACAATTTCCTATTTATAATTTTGATGGAACAGATTATGATGCAAATCAACAAGTTAATTTTTTGAATGAGGCTTTGGCACAAAATGCTTCTGCTTCTTATACGCAAGCGGGACTTGGTATGTATGCTCAAATTAGTCCAAATAATAAATGGACTATTGCTTTTGGTGGACAAGATGGGACAAATGTTGATGCGCCCAGTATAAGATTTAATCATTTGGATGAAAAACATTATACGACATTTGGATATGTTGCTTATACCCCAACAATTAAAAATTTGGGTGATGCAGAAATATCTATTTTGGTATATAATCAACCAGGGGTAACAGAACAACCTCAGACGACAAATGGGTGGTCTCTTAATTTATCGCAAGATATAGGTGAAAAATTAAGTTTATTTGCAAGAGTTAATGAAACTAGTGGTGATATGGAAGAAATAAGACAATCATGGGTTTTAGGAGGGGTTTACAATAATCCGTTAAATAGAAATTCTTTAGACCAAATAGGGGTTGCGTATGCGTATAATAAGTTAGATGAAAGTGCAGTGGGTGAAGTTTTAGAACATGATGCAGAGCAGGTTATTGAAGCATATTGGGCTTGGGGTATTGGAGATATGTTAACAATAACGCCAGATGTTCAACTTTATATTAATCCTGCGTTAAATCAAAAGTCTGACTATGGTTTTGCTACAAGTTTAAGAGCAACTGTTTTCTTTTAAATACATTGTTTAAATACACCGTTAAATAATAAAAAAACTATAATATGTAAAAACGTTGTGCATTAATTGAATTTATTGATGTTTGTTATATTATAAGATGATAATGTTTCTCTTATTACGAACATAAAATAAAGGGAAAATTAATGCATAAATTTTTTATATTGTTGCTAGTGTTGGTTATATCTGCGTGTCAGGCAAAACAAGTTATTGTGCCTGCGGTTGTGCACAATGTAAATACAACTAAACAAGAGATTGTTGTTGAAAAGGCTCATTTACCAATTATTGGTGAAGTTGAGCCTATTTATTTTTTACCGATGAAGAGTCCTTTTTTAGCGAGAATTGATACAGGAGCTACAACATCGTCTATTGATTGTAGTGAGGTTGAGTATTTTGAAAGGGATGGCGAAAAATGGGTTAGTTTTAAATTGAAAAACCGTAAAACAGCAGAAGAACATGTTTTTGAGAAAAAAATTGAACGCTCATTTAGAGTAAGAAGAACAGGAGATGATGAGCGTAGAAAGGCTGTAAAAATGGATGTAAAGATGGGTGATGAAGTTTTTAGTGCAGTATTTTCTTTGGCTGATAGAGATGATTTTAACTATCAGGGTTTGATAGGACGTAATGTTTTAACAGGTAGATTTATTGTCGATACGTCAACATCATATAATTTGAACTAAGGTACAAAAACATGAAACTATGTGTGAGAAAATTTTTTACAATTAGAAAAATGTTAAGTTTTTTCTTGTTGCTTTCAATAGCGTATGCTAGTTGGTGTTGTTATTATAAGATAAAATATTGGGGGTTTACCACTTCACCAAAAGAAGTAACAGATATTTGGACGATTGAAGCTAAAATTTCGTTTAAGGCTTTGAAAGGTGATGTATCTGTAGATTTAAGTCTTCCAACAAATAAAGATAATTTTGAAATATTAAGTGAAGAAATAATTGCTGATGGATATGCAGTTTCTCATGATAAGAATAATAACAAAGTTACATTTAAGGGCGAAAATAAAAAAGGAAAGCAAAACCTATATTATAGATTGAATATTTATGATGATTTTCAGAAAGAATTTAGCGGTGTTTTAGAGCCTCAAAAAATAAAAAGACCTATTTTAGCAGAAGAAGAAAAAGCTCAAATGAATAAAATTTGGGAATTAGCGGAATTGCAAAAAGGGGATAAAGTACAACGAGCTATTAAGACTGTTAATCAAGAGATGGCTAACCCATCAATGAGTTTGGTTTTACCTTTGAAGCATACGGCAAAAGAGTATGCTGAAAAAATGATACAAATTCTTGCATATAAAAGAATACCATCTCGTATTGTTAGGGCTGTAAAGCTTGAGGAAGGTAAGAAAACAGAAAAACCAGATATTATGCTTGAGGCTTATTATGATAATAAATGGATTTTATATGATTTGAATACTGCTAATATTGGGTTGCCTAAAAATTGGATTGTTTTTCAACGTGGTGGTGTATCTTTGCTTGATGTACATGGTGGTGAAGATTCTAAAGTTATGTTTTCGGTATTAAAATCTGTGGCAACACCATTGAAAATGGCTGAATATAGAGCAAAAAATAATAAGTTTGTGGTTCCTTATGAATATAGTGTATATTCGTTGCCTATTTTAGAGCAAAATACATTAAAATGGTTAATGATTTTCCCTTTGGCTATTTTAGTTGTTGTGATTATGCGTAATGTTATAGGTGTTTCAACAATGGGAACGTTTACTCCAATGCTTGTTGCTATGGCTTTGGTTAAAACAGGGTTAGTTTCTGGATTGGTATGTTTTTCTGTAATGATTTTCTTGGGACTTTTGATGAGAGCTATGGTTGCTAGGCTTAATTTATTGTTAGTACCTAGAATTTCGTTTGTGGTTATTTTTGTGATTTTATTGATTCAGGTTTTAACAGTTGTGGGATATAGGCTTAATTATGAAATTATAAGTTCTGCAATATTCTTTCCTATAATTATTACTGCATGGATTATTGAAAGAGCTTCTATTACTTGGGAAGAAGAAGGGGCTAGAAATACATTAAAAGAGATTTTTAATACATTAATAACAGCGTTAATTACGTATGTGGTTATTAGTAGTGAATATGTAAGACATATAATGTTTGCTTTTAATGAATTTAATTTGGTGATATTATTTATAGTGATGTTGCTTGGTACTTATACTGGATATCGCTTAACTGAATTGATGCGTTTTGCTCCACTTGTTAATAACAAGGAATAGTTATATGTTTGGGTGGTTTAAAATTGCAAAAAAATTAAAAAAACTTGGCGTTTTGGGTATGAATGAGCGTAACTATGCGGTTATTGCAAAAAATAATAAACGCTCATTGTATACTTTGGTTGATGATAAGGTGAAAACTAAAAAGCTAGCAAATAAAGTTTGTATTAATACACCTAAAATGATAGGAATTATTGAACATCAATATGAAGTTAAGAATTTATTGGAAATAGTAAAAGGACATAAAACATTTGTTATAAAACCTGCTCATGGAAGTGGTGGTAAAGGTGTTTTGGTTATTAAAGAACATAATGGAGAAGAATTTATTAATGCGTCTGGTGATGTGCTTTCTTTTGATGATGTGTATCAACATATTTCTAATACATTAAGTGGTTTGTTTAGTCTTGGTGGAAAATATGATGTGGCACTAATAGAAGAGACTGTTAATTTTAGCAAGGTTTTTAAGGATTTTAGTTATCATGGTGTGCCAGATGTTAGAGTGATTGTTTATAAGGGATATCCTGCAATGGTGATGATGAGATTAGCTACTAAAGAATCGGGAGGAAGGGCAAATCTTCATCAAGGAGCTGTTGGGGTTGGTTTGGATGTGAGAAGTGGTCGGACATTAAATGCTGTTATGCATAATAAACCGGTTGTTATTCATCCAGATACAGGCGCTAACCTTATGGAATTAAAAGTTCCATTTTGGAGAGAGCATTTATTAATAGGAGCCATGGCTTATGATATGACGGGGCTTGGTTATTTGGGAGCAGATATTGTGTTGGATAAAGAAAGAGGTCCAATGATGCTTGAAATTAATGCAAGACCGGGGCTTGCTATTCAGATTGCCAATGGAGTGGGTTTGAGAGATAGGTTGAAAGAAATTGATACTTATCCTCAAAATTTGAGTGCAGAACAACGTATTGATTGGGTATTGAATTATGAGAAATAAATTCCTAAATATAGTTTTAGTTTTAACTGTTATTTTAATTGTAAAGGGTTTTATGATGGGAAATGTGTTAGCTAAAAGTGATACAAAGATTTTGGATAAAAGCGATACAAAAAGTATTGGTGTTGAAGAAACAAAAAAACTTGAAGTAAGTGAAACGAGAGGTAAGAAAATGAAACATTCTTATAATGTAAAAGATGCTGAAAATGCTTTAGTTTTGAAGTTAAAAGATGGTGAAGTGGTAATTGAGATGTTTCCAGAGGAGGCTCCAAACCATGTTGCGAGAATTAAAGAATTAGTTAGAGATGGTTTTTACAATGGTTTGAAATTTCATAGAGTTATTGATGGATTTATGGCACAAACTGGATGTCCTTTAGGAAATGGCACAGGTGGTAGTGGTAAGAAACTAAAAGCTGAATTTAATAGAATTCCTCATACACGTGGTACTGTTTCTATGGCTAGAGCAATGGATCCTAACTCTGCAGATAGTCAATTCTTTATTTGTTTTGGTGATGCTCCA
Source organism: Alphaproteobacteria bacterium (assembly GCA_017465945.1). GTDB lineage: Bacteria > Pseudomonadota > Alphaproteobacteria > RF32 > CAG-239 > CAG-267. The sequence goes on from JAFTVD010000024.1 coordinate 187,974, forward strand.
CACCTAAATGGTCAATATACTGTTTGGGGACAAGTTGTTAGCGGTATGGAATATGTTGACAATATCAAAAAAGGCGGTGGTTATAATGGTATGGTTTATGATCCTGATGTGATTGTAAGCATGGAAGTTATTGCTGATATGTAATAAAGATTTGATTTAAGAAAAAGAGGGGGCGAGAAGCCTCCTTTTTTAAGCTATTTTTGAATTGAAAGAATTTCTTAGGTTTGCGTGGGTAATGGCGATTGCAAGGGCGTCTGATGAGTCATTGTTTTGAGGTTTGCACCCAGGGAGAAGGATTTTTACCATTGTTTCTACTTGAGATTTATCTGCACGTCCTACACCTGTTAGAGCTTTTTTTACCTTATTGGGTTCGTATTCATAAAGCGGGATGTTGTAAAGTGATGGCATTAAGAAAACAACACCTCTTGCCATGCTTAATTTTAATGATGTTTCGGGGTTGGAGTTTAAGAAAGTTATTTCTATTGAGGCTTCATCAGGTTTATACTGTTCGATAATTTTTTGTAGTTCATTATGGATAATGTGTAGGCGCTCTGATAGAGGTAATTTGTTAGAGGTTGGAATAAAGCCGTCTGCCTTATAAGACAAACGGCTCCCTTCAACATCTATTATGCCCCAACCTGTTGATGATATACTTGGGTCTAGGCCTAATATTCGCATTTATTCTGCCTCTAGTTCTGCCATTACAGAATCTGAAATTTCTGCATTGTGATATACATGTTGTACATCTTCATCTTCTTCAAGAGCATCAATAAATTCTAAGAATTTTTTAGCAGTTTCTAGGTCTGTTATTTCTGACTTAACAGTTGGTTTCCAATCTAGACGAGAAGCAGATGGTGTGCCAAATTTTTGCTCTAGAGCTTCTGTTACAGAAGATAGGTCATCAGGAAGAGTTTCGATTGTGTGAATTTCATCTTCGGTGATAACTTCGTTTGCGCCTGCGTTTAATGCTTCTTCAAACATTGTATCTCCATCTGCAACAGATAGTGGATATTCAATATAACCAATGCGCTCAAAGTTGAATGTTACAGAACCTGTTTCACCCATTGCGCCACCACGTTTACCGAAAATTGAGCGAACGTTACTTGCTGTACGATTTTTATTATCTGTTAGGGCTTCTACAATAACAGCAACTTTGCTTGCTGAAAAACCTTCATAGCGCATAGTTGTAAAATCTGCTCCGCCAGCTGTTTGTGTAGCCTTTGCAATAGCACGTTCTATGTTATCTTTTGGCATACTTTCTGCACGAGCTGCTTGGATTGCAAGTCTTAAACGAGGGTTTTTATCTGGCTCAGGTAGACCTGATTTTGCAGCAACAGTAATTTCACGAGCTAGTTTTGCAAAAACTCTAGCTTTTTTTGCATCTTGCGCACCTTTGCGGTACATAATGTTTTTAAATTGGGAGTGTCCAGCCATTTGTATCTCCATTTATAGGTTAATATTTTTTTACTTTTATAAAACTTACATCTTAATAGTGCAAGTGTTTTTTATTATTCTTCGCCTTCCATAAGCTTACATTCTGTTAATAAGAAATGAGGAGGATTGAAACCGAAAGCTTTATTCTTTTTTGCTAATTCTATAGCTTTTTTATCAAGAGGTGTTTTATCTTTGATTTTCTTTTTTGCTTTTGGTTCTTCTTGAGGAAGAGTTGGTTCGTTTTGAACGTCTTTTACTTCGCTTTCTTTGTTTTTATCTATTTTTATTTCTGCAGGAGTTTTGAGAATTTTGTTTAATGTATCTTGTGTTTCTTTGGAGCGACGTGTTGTGAAAACGATATTTTGTTTATCTGTTGGTAATAGTTCTAAAATTTTATCCAATTTTTTTAATTGGCGATTTTTTTTGATTAAATTTATATCGTCTACAACTAATATATTAGTGTTTGATACGTCTATTTGTTCTTCTGCAATATTTTCTAACAATAAACTTGGGGCACCGATAATTACATTTGCTTCTGTTTCTGTTTCTTTTAGTTCGTGATATTTGTTAAAAATTGAAAGTTTATCTGAAACATTTACAGCTTCTTTATCGTCTGCGGTAATGATTAGTATATTTTGACCTTGTTTTTTAGAAATAATATCAATTAAAGGGAAAATATATGAGCAAGTTTTGCCACAAGCAGAGGGGGCTATAATAAAAATATCTTTACCAGCTAAAACTGAGGGGATAACATCTTTTTGTACTGTGGTTGGCTCTTTATAGCCTAAATCTTCAATGGCGTGGATTGTATGTTCGTTTAATCCTAAATCTTTAAAACTCATCTTTTTTCCTTAAATGATTGTTATTAATGTGTATAAATACTATAACTTTATTAGGAAGTGTCAAGTAGTATGTGAAAAATGATGAAAAATCTAGTTGTATGAATGAAAAGTTTGTGATATAAGGCGGTATATTTAGAAATAATAAAAGAAAAAAGATGGTTGAAACGTTATTTTCAAATAGGGTTAAACGCCCACTCGCAGACAGATTGCGCCCAAAGAAACTCCAAGATGTTGTCGGACAAGAACAAGTTTTAGGAGAAGATTCACCTTTGGGTAGAATGCTTGTTACGGGAAGAGTTTCTTCGTTTATACTTTGGGGACCTCCTGGATGTGGAAAAACAACAATAGCAAGGCTTATTGCAGAGCATACTAATTTGTATTTTGAACAGATTTCGGCGGTTTTTTCTGGTGTAGCAGATTTGAAAAGAGTGTTTCAATATGCGCATGATAGAAAGATTACTCAAGGAAAAGGGACACTTCTTTTTGTAGATGAAATTCATAGATTTAATAAATCTCAACAAGATGGTTTTTTGCCTTATGTGGAAGATGGGACAGTTATTTTAGTCGGAGCAACAACAGAGAATCCATCTTTTGAGTTAAATGCAGCGCTATTGTCTAGGTGTCAGGTTTTTGTTTTAAATAGACTGACGGAAGAAAATTTTGAAGAACTCTTGCAAAGAGCTGAAAAAGAAGAGGGAATGAAGCTTCCTATTGATGATGAGGCAAGAGAGCTATTAAAAACTATTGCTGATGGTGATGGTAGGTATATTCTTAATTTAGCAGAAAGCGTGTGGGCTTATGCTAAAGAAGGTGAGGTTTTTGGTAAAGATAAACTGATGAAGATTATTCGTTCTCGCTCGCCTGTTTATGATAAAGGAAGGGACGGACATTATAATCTGATATCTGCTGTTCATAAATCATTAAGAGGATCTGATGTTGATGCGGCTCTTTATTGGGTTGGGAGAATGATTGTATCTGGTGAAGACCCTAGATATATTTTAAGAAGATTAGTTCGGTTTGCGGTGGAAGATGTTTCTTTGGCAGACCCAAATGCTGTAGTGCAGGCGATTGCTTGTTCGGATACATATGAGCGACTTGGTAGTCCTGAAGGTGATTTAGCGATTATGCAGTTAACAGCATATTTAGCGACTGCTCCAAAATCTGCGGCAGTTTATAAAGCTATGCACAGTGTTTTTGATGTGGCTAGAAAAACAGGCTCTTTGATGCCTCCAAAACATATTTTGAATGCTCCAACAAAATTGATGCAAGAGCTTGGATATAAAGAAGGGTATATTTATGACCAAGATTTAGAGGATGGATTTTCTGGGCAAAATTATTTTCCGGAAGAGATGGGAAGAAGAAGATTTTATCATCCAGTTGATAGAGGGTTTGAAAGAGAAATTAGAAAAAGAATCGACTATTTTGATAAACTTCGCAAAGAAAAACAAAAAGAGAGAAAAGAGAATAATAATTAAAATTTGACAATATGCTTTAAATATAATATGTTATGGCTTTCTTTGTATAATTTAAAAATTTTTATGTATGATAAATAATCGATTAAAAATGGCTTTGGCTGCAATGGGTGTTGTTTGTCAAGATGATGAGCTTTCAAAAGTTGTAGATGTGCTTGAAAAAGAGTATGGGATAACATTTTATAAATTGGAAGTTCCGCCACCTGACTTTAAAGAGGTTATAAAACAGATGAGCGAAAATGTGGACGATGTTAAAATTGTATTTGAACCAATATCTAAAAAACAACCAAAGCGTAAATGGAATGTTCCTAAAAAAATAGGAAAACCTCAAAAGAGAAAAGGGCGGTTCTAGAAAGAATCGCCTTTTTTGTATCTAGAAAACCACGCGTTAGACGCGTGGTTCAGTAAAGCTTATAGCGATGAGGTTGTCAAAGCGCTCCAATTAGGTTAAAATTTTGCGGTCTGCCAAGACGCAAAAAACCTAATTGGAGGTCAATTATGAAA
>JAFTVD010000025.1 GCA_017465945.1 Alphaproteobacteria bacterium
GCCATCAAAAGTATTCCCTGTGCAAATTAAACGTTCGTTTTTATTTAACGTTTCTGTGGATATGGTGAAAAAATATTTTCGGGTGATAACATAAATATATCTTGCATATTAGCTTTTAGTATGGTAGGCATACAAAAACGAACGTTTAATTTGCACAGGGAATACTTTTGATGGCAAATATTCTTATCTATAAGAAAAATCACTTGATAGAATCATCTGGAGGAGCTGAAAGAATTATTGTTGAGTATTCAAATACATTTGCTAGACGTGGACATAATGTTTCATTAGTTACAAGAGATAATGTTAACGGATTTCCTTTTTATCCTCTTGATAAGAAAGTTTTATTTAAGCATTTTGATTTTAAATTTTCTAAATTAAGACGTTTTATTGGTAATAGGCTACGTTTTCTTGGTTTGATTAAATATTTTCCAAGTTTTAATAGGGAACTCTTGGTTTCTGATATGTTATTAGAATTTTGTAATGAATTTAAGCCTGATGTTGTTATTGTTGCAGGGATGCAAGAATTAATTGATTTTAGTGCATATGGGGAGAGAAATTTTCCTATCATTTTAATGCTACACAGCCATCCTAATGCGTATTTTACAAAGAAACGGAATGCTTTATACAAAAAATATATAAACAATGCAAGTGCTGTTCAAGTGTTAATGAAATCATATGAAGCATATATTCCTGAAAATTATAAAGGAAAAATAGTTACAATAGGAAATCCTGTTCCATCCGTTGTAAATAATGAAGAAAGAGAAAACACAATAATTTATTTGGCGAGGATAGATAGGGGAAAAGCTCATCATTTATTAATTGAGGCGTTTAACAAGATATCTAGCAAACACCCTGAATGGAATGTTTTATTTTATGGAGCGGTTGGCGACAAAAAACAATACCAATATTGCCTTGATTTAATAGAAAAATATAAATTACAAGACAATGTTATATTCAAAGGAACAACCAATGAGCCTCATAAAGCTTTATTAAAATCCAAAATATGCGCTTTTCCATCACAATATGAGGGATTTAGTTTAGCTCAAACAGAAGCAATGGCTTGTGGTTTACCTGTTATTGGTTTTGATTATTGTAGTGGGGTGAATGAGTTAATAAAAAATAATAAAAATGGATATTTAGTAAAAGATGTAGATGAATTTGCTGAGAAATTAGATTTGCTAATGAGTAATGAAAACTTACGTTCTTCTATGGGAATTGAGGCTTGTAAGATTAGTGATGAATATTCTATTGATAAAATTATAAACACATGGGAAGAATTGATTAATAATGTTAGGAGTGAAAAATGATACCTAAAATTATTCACTATGTTTGGGTTGGAAATAATGAAAAAAGTGATAAAATAAAATTTTGTATGGAAACATGGAAAAAAATTCTTCCTGATTATGAATTTAGGGAATGGTCAGAAAAAGATTTAGAAAAATTAGAAGATTGTGTTTATGTAAAACAAGCATATAATGCTAAAAAATATGCTTTTGTATCAGATGTTTTTAGACTTTATGCTCTTTATACTGAAGGTGGAATATATCTTGATACTGATGTTGAAGTACGAAAGAGCTTTAATGATTTTTTAGATTTAGATTTTTTTATTGGTGCAGAAAATTTAGGCAAATCGTTTAATCTTGGTACAGCTGTTATTGGTGCACAAAAAGGAAATCAAATAATAAAAGAAATGCTATCTATTTATAATAAAAGAGTTTTTGTAAAAGAAGACAAGAGCTATGATATGACGGCAAATCCGATACTGCTAAATGAGATAATGAAAAATTATGGAATAACAGATGATATGTATAAATCATCAAGCTGTATTAAAATTACAAAGAATAGTACATTATTCCCTTACACTTACTTTTGTGTAGATAATTCAAACAGTTATGCAGTTCATCATTTTGAGGGGTCTTGGGTTGATGCTTGGAAATTAAAAAAAAGTTTCACAATCCCTCTTACAAAAAAGTATCATTTCACCATTAATAAGTATAAAAATATAAAAAAAGGAATTTGTTTTGAGTACCCAGTGTATATGTTTAAAAAATTTTTTGAGTATAATTATACTAACAAAAAATTATTATTTTTCATTGAAAAAATAGAAATTTATGGAAACAATGACTTTATTGAATTAATACATAGAAAAATCGATAAGTATTTTGAAAAAAATTTTTATTTTATTGCAATAATAAAAATAATATTTAAATTGGTTAAAGAATATATAAAAAATATAGGAAAGCCCCATTATAGAGGAAAAGATAATAATATTGTTAAGGTGCTTTTTAAGCTTTATGGTGGATTAGGAGATATTATTATTGCTCTAAATTATATAGAACAGTTTAAGGATAAACTAGACAATACAGATATATCTATAATGGTGCCTTCTTATTTTTATAATGAAGTTAAAATTTTATTACGAATGCATTATAAAATATCCCAAATATATACACATAAAGAAAGAAGTAATGCCGACCTTGTTGTTGAATTTGTACGTTGCCCTGTTATAAAATTTGCTGATAAAACAAAAATTTTAAAACTAAATTCAAATTTATATAATTGGTTAAATACAATTATAAATTTTAATTTAGAACATAAAGAAATGTTAAATCCTGGAACTGTAAGTGATTTTCTTTTAGAAAAATACTCACTAATTCAAAATAGAACTAGACTTCAAGAAGGAGATATTTGTGGATTTATTGATGTAAAAGATAATTTTAAAATACACATTGAAAGCGACTGTGCTAAAATTTTATCTAAATTCTCATTAAATGAACCTTATATAACATTGCAAAGAGGTATTGGAAGAGCTGACAATATGGATTCAAATAAGTCTACTAGAGTTTGGCCAATAGAACATTATGAAAATCTTATATGCTTACTAAAAAAATATTATCCCTTGTATAAAATTGTTCAAATAGGAGCTCCTGATTGTACCTTTATCAATGGTTGTGATTTTAATTTATGTGGAAAAACAAGTTTTGAAGAGATGCTTGTGATTTTGGGTAATAGCGAATTGCATATAGATGGAGAATGTGGAATGGTACATTTGAGACATTTTATAAACAAAAAACCTTCTGTTGTTATTTTTGGACCAACTAATGAAAAACTATATGGTTATAAAGAAAATTTGAATTTATCTGCTCGTCCATGTCCTTTTTCTTGTGAATGGTTAACTAATAATTGGCGTAATAAGTGTATAGCTAATAAACAAAAAACGTGTATGCAACAATTAACTCCAGAAATGGTAATAAGGCAAATAAATAATTATTTTGAAAAGTAGAGTTTCTTTTGTTTTGTATTTTAGTTGTTTTTATTTATTGAGGTGTCGACAATGAAATGCTTATTTAAGAAAAAAAGTAATAAGGGAACATCTTTTTATTTATTTGGTAAAAAGATATTTCATTTTGGTATAAAAACTAGCAAACTTATTGAAAATCTATTAAAAGAATTTGATGGATTAAGAGGAATAGTTTATGCATCTCTAGACCCTAAAGATTTAAAGCCTGCAAGAGGGATTTTAAGGGATATTCAACTTTCTTCACTAAAAATACTTAAAGAAATAGATAAAGTTTGTAAAGAACATAAATTAACTTATTGGATTGATTATGGAACTCTAATCGGTGCTGTTAGACATAAAGGATTTATTCCTTGGGATGATGATATTGATATTTGTATGATAAGAGATGATTATGAGCGTTTTGTTGAAATTTTTAATAAAAATAATACAGATACAAATTTAAAAGCAATATTTTTTAAAGATCACATTGGTGAAATTCTTATAAAAGTTGTGCATACGGATATTCCTAATTTAGTATTTGTTGATATATTTCCTGTTGATTATTGTTATAAACAAATGGATGATGAAGAAAAAATTATTTTTAGTGAAAGACTTAAAAAGTTATCTTCGACGCATATTAAATTATTTAAAAATTATACATCGCAAGATGATTATAGAGAGAGTTTTATAAAGCTTAGAAACGAAAATATTAAAGAAATTATACCTAATGATAACGCTAAACCTTCATTATTTTATGGATTAGAATTTTATCACAAAGAACCTACTTTTAATTGTTTTGATTGGGATACTATTTTTCCTTTAAAATCTATTAATTTTGAAGGCATTGATTTTCCTTGTGTAAATGATGAAGATATATATTTAACTATGGTTTTTGGTGATTATATGCAATTACCTAATAGGCTTCATTTTCATAATAATGTTGCAAACATTGATGTACAAAAAATGTTAATAATAAAAAGATACTTAAAAAATTAGATATTTTCTATATAAAACAAAAAAAACCTCGGTGATAACAGCCGAGGTTTTTTTATTTCCTATGAGCAAAGAACTAGTTGTTTTTAGCTTTTGCTTGTGCTGCTAAGTCATCAGCAATACGAGCTGAACGACCACGTAATGCACGCAAGAAATACAATTTTGCTCTTCTTACTTTACCAATACGGGTAACTTCAATTTTAGCTACGTTTGGAGAATATAATGGGAATACTCTTTCTACGCCTTCACCAAAAGAAATCTTACGTACTGTGAATGAAGAATTCAAACCGTCGTTTTTACGAGCTATACATACACCTTCATAAATTTGGATACGTTCTCTATCACCCTCTTTTACTTTGGTGTGAACTTTTAATGTATCACCAGCTTTGAAGTTAGGAATGTTCTTTCCTTCTGTTAACTTCGCTACTTGCTCTTTTTCAATATTTTCTAAAATGTTCATCGTTTTACCTTTTTTATATCAAATTTGGTTTCTTTATATACCTAACTTTTTTTAGATTCAAGATAAATCTTATATAAGTCAGGCCGTTTATCCTTGGTTGCAATCTCTCTTTTTTGTTTACGCCATACTTCTATCTTTTGATGATGACCAGATAATAAAACTTCCGGAACCATTCTACCTTCCCAATCTATGGGTCTGGTATATTGAGGATGCTCTAAAAGATAGTCTTCAAAACTTTCCTCTTTTATTGACTCCTCATTGCCTAAAACTCCTGGAAGTAGTCTTACAACAGCATCTAGCATTACTAACGCTGCTTGCTCACCACCGGTTAAGATATAATCTCCGATACTTATTTCTTCGATATTATAAGCTTCTATTACTCGCTCATCTATACCTTCAAAACGTCCGCAGATAATTGTCAACTCTGTTTCTTTTGAGAGCTCTTTTACCTTTGATTGGTTGAGTGGTAAACCTCTTGGCGACATATATATTATTCGCCCGCTAGAATGATTTTCTTTTATTGCTCGACCTAATACGTCTGGCTTCATTATCATCCCGGCTCCACCACCACATGGTGTGTCATCAACAGATTTATGTTTATCTAAAGCATAATCTCTTATGTTGATGGCATTTAGCTCAAATTTGTGTTCTTCCAATGCTTTTCCTGTTAATGAACTTCCTAAAAAGCCAGGAAATAACTCTGGAAAAATCGTCAAAACATTGACCTTTAGCATTTGATAGAATCCTCTTCGTCTTCTAAAAATACCATGGCTGTTGACGCAACAATAATATATCCTTCCTCAATATTTATTTCTGGAACATATGACTTGTTGAACGGAAGCATCTCTGAACGACCTGATAATAGCTTAATCTCTAAAATGTCTCCTGCACCGAAATTATAAAAACCTGTTACTTTTGCAACAACTTCTTTATCTTCATTGTAGACTTTTAGATTAACTAAATCAGCTTCATAGTAAACTTCTTGCTCTTTTAGTTCTGGCAAAACCCCACGTGGAGCATATAATTCTGTCCCTATCATGGTTTCTGCTAATGTTCTATCATCAATCCCTTTGATTTTGATACGAAGTAAATCTTTGGAATGACCGGTAACTTTTAACTCAAATTGTTGTTTAGCATTTTTATCCTCAAGCGGACCATAGCTTGCTATATCACTATCAACCGCAGTAAAGCTCTTAACCTTAAACTCACCTTTGATACCGTGAACACCAACTATTTTACCTAAACAAACTCTTTTATTACTCATTAAAGTTACCTATTGCAACATAATCTATTGTACCTAAAAAAAAGAATTAAGCTTCTACTGGAGCTTCTTCTGAAGCGGTTGCTGCTTCAGCTTCTGCTGCCGCTGCTGCTTCTGCTGCTGCACGTGCTTTTTCTTCTTTTTCTTTAATTCTCTCTAAAGCTTTTGCTTTTGGAGCTGATTTCTTTGGTTGGTTTGCAATTTTTGGAGCATCACAAATACCAAGATTTGCAAATAATTTTTGCAATCTTTCTGTTGGTTCTGCACCTTTTGCTAACCATGCTTTTACTTTTTCTGTATCAAGAACTAGTCTATCTTGATGATCTTGAGGCAATAATGGATTGTATGAACCCAAGCGCTCAATAAATCTACCATCACGTGGAGCTCTTTGATCTGCTGCTACGATACGGTAGAATGGGTGTTTCTTTGATCCACCGCGAGAAAGTCTAATACGAACTGACATTTTTTTCCTTTCCAGTTTTTATAGTTATTTTGTTAATTCCGCTTAAAACGGAAACTTGTTATTAAACCCACCAAACGGATTACCTCCGAAAGGATTTCCACCAAGTGGATTTTTTTTCATAAAATGAGATGCAAGACCGGACATTCCGCCTAGCTTTCCCATTTTTTTCATCATAGTTGACATTTGCTCATAGGATTTAAGCAACTTGTTAACTTCATGAACTTCTACTCCAGCCCCAGAGGCTATTCTTTTTTTGCGTGAAGCTTTAATTATATCCGGATTACGACGTTCTTTCTTTGTCATTGATAAAATTATTGCTTCTTGTTTCTTCATTATAGAATCGGCATCTACGGCTTCTATTTGCTCTTTGTACTTTGCAAGTCCTGGGAGCATTCCCATTATGCTTGACATTGAGCCTAACTTTTGCATTTGACGCATTTGATTTAACATATCTTCTAAATCAAACTTGCCTTTTAACATCTTTTTAGCTTGTGCCTCAGCTTCTGCTCTGTCTATATTTTCAACAGCTTTTTCAACCAAGCTTACAACATCACCTTTATCCAATATACGACCTGCTAAACGGTCAGCATGGAACTCTTCTATATCTTCTAGTTTTTCACCTGTTCCTAAAAACTTTAATGGTGCATTGGATACCATTTTCATTGATAGAGCAGCACCGGCACGTGAAGAACCATCTATACGAGTTAGAACAAGACCTGTAATACCAACTTTTTCATTAAACTCTTTAGCAACATTACAAGCTTCTTGACCAATTAACGCATCTGCAACTAATAAGGTTTCTGTTGGATTTGATAGTTTTTTTACATCTTGAACTTCTTGCATCAAAGTTTCATCAATCTGCAAGCGACCAGCTGTATCTAATATCAAAACATCATACAAACCTTTTTGACCAACTTCTAGTGCACGTTTTGTAATCTCTAATGGTTTCTCGTTTTTAATGATAGGCAAAACATCAACAGCAATTTGAGAACCTAGTTGTGATAATTGCTCCTGAGCTGCAGGACGGTATACGTCAAGCGATGCCAAAAGAACTCTTTTCTTCTTTTTTAATTTTAGAGCTATTTTAGCTGAAGTTGTTGTTTTACCAGAGCCTTGAAGACCTACCATTAAAATTACGGCAGGAGGTACTGCTTTGAAATTTAGAGATGTGTCATCTTCTGAACCTAATAAATTTACAAGCTCATCATAAACAATTTTTACTAATTGTTGGTCGGGACGAATTGATTTTATAACTTTTTCACCTAAGGCTTTTTCTTTAACACTAGCCATAAAATCTTTAACAACAGGAAGTGATACATCTGCCTCTAAAAGAGCGAGACGTATTTCTCTTAAGCCATCCTCTATATCTTTTTCGGTAATAATACCTCGAGAGCCTAGCTTCTTAAACACATCGCTTAACTTATTTGTTAAACTATCAAACATTAAACTTCCTTTGTTAAATTACACCCATTTGATAAAAAAAATTTGCGCCAGTGTGCGAACCCTCGCTGACTGACGGCACTCCGTAGAGTGTTATTTTGTTATCAAAACTTGAGGTTATAATAGGTATAAATTAATAAGAGTCAAGTGTTTTTTGATTATTTTTTTGATACTTTGATGATAATATTTTTACCTAAAAAATTACCATTAGTTATTTTATCAAAAAATAGACTTATCGGAAATAAAAATTTATCGTATATTTTTATTGATAAAGGTGACACTTTCCCCTGTTTGTTACCTATAACTTTAAATAGAATACTAATAAAAAATCCAGCAAAATCTGCATACTGAACTTTTTCAATAGTCCATTTATCAGCATCAAACAACCTATTTACATCTTTCCTTGTGTATCTTCTATAATGTCCAACCAATTTATCCATTGATGAAAAAAGACACTCAAACGCTGGCAAATATAACAGAACTTCTCCATTTGGAGATAAAATTCTGTAAAACTCTTCTACAATATTTTTATCATCATCTATATGCTCTAACACATTAAATGAATATATAAAGTCTATCATTTCATCATCTATTTGACTTAGTGATTTAATATTTTTTCCTTTATAATATTTTTGTAAATTATCTGCCGGCTCTAAACATATAATTGGTTTATTTATATTTTTTGATATATTTTTTGCAAAATATCCATCACCTGATCCAAAATCTAATATTCTACCTATTTTACTATCAACCTCTTTGGATACTATGTCTATTAAATACTTATTGTATCTATGTGCTAATTTCATTACTGTTAAATTATCTTCACCACTATATTCCACCTTCTTCCTCCTATTTTTTGTTGTTTTTATATTTCAAATAATTTATACGGCTAATTTCTTTTTTAGCTTTCACTACCGTATCTAGCACAATACCTATAAAAAAGCTAACAAAGGAACACACCATTAACCCACTTGCTAAAATAGCAGTCGGAAATCTTGGAACCAATCCTGTTTGCTTAAATTCTATAAAAATAGGCACAGAAATAGATAACCCTACGACAAATATAACAAAAGCAACTAGAGAAAAAAACAATAATGGACGCTCTTCTTTTATTAATAGTGCGATTGTTTTTAATATTCTTCCCCCATCTTTATAAGTTGATAGTTTTGAAAAAGAACCTTCAGGACGAGAAAAGTACTTAGTTTCTACTTCCTTTATTGGTAAACGGCGTGATAGAGCATATATTGTCAACTCTGTTTCTATTTCAAAACCTTTACTTTCAGCCGGAAATGTTTTAACATATCTTTTAGAAAAAACTCTTAACCCTGATAGCATATCTTTTAATTTATAATTTAAAAATATTTCTACAATTTTGGTTAATACCTTATTACCGCTTCGATGTCCTACTCTATAGCAGCTTTGCTCTATCTCTTGACGAACACCCACAACCATATCAAGATTTTCATCTTCCAATATTTTTATTAGATTTGGGATAGATGATACGTCATATGTTGCATCTCCATCTATCATAACGTATATATCTGCATCAATATCAGCAAACATTCTACGCACAACATTTCCTTTTCCTTGACGATTTTCATAACGAACTATAGCCCCTTGTTTTATTGCATATTCGACTGTTTTATCATTTGAGTTATTATCATACACATAAATGTTTGCATTTGGTAGATAGTTCTTACAATCATCAATTACTTGAGATATTGTTTTTTCTTCATTATAACAAGGTATTAAGACTGCAATATCACTCATCATTACCTCCATCTACTAAAATTTCATCTTTCAATTCTTTAGGCACACATATATATAAATTTTTATATATATTAGTTCTCAATTGTCTACAATATTTATCCTTAAATTCCATTTGTAAATCTTCATGTACGTGCATTATATCATCATCAATACCATATTTATATAATTTCATAAAATCACCATATGCTCTAACTATAAGAATTTCTGGTCCAATATGCTTTTTTTCTATTTCATCATTTAATTCTTTAAATTTACCAAAAGCAGTTAAATTAGCTTCTGTACCAAAATATTCGTACCCCAATTTACTAATACTCAAAAAATCATTTTCATTATTTTGCCATATCATAGGAAGTACACCTGCTGTAGGTAAGTTATATAATTTTATTAACGTATTTGAAGGTATTTTTATATTCTCTATATATATAAACTTATCTTCCTTATGTCCAAACGGCCAAGGTTGCCCCGTTTGGACGTTAAGTATAAATATACCAATAATTATATTTGATATTGTTAAATGCAATATTTTTGTTATCTCTTTTTTATATTTCAATGAAAACAATATTTTTACAAATGCTATACTACACATCATTTCTATAACAACTAAATATCTATGAATTGAGAATATAAGCATCCATAAAATATATGACAATACAATAAACACGATATAAAATGACCAAAGATTCTTTTCTTGTTGAGTTATATTTATAGTATGGTGCTTAAAAATATACCATATCGTTCCAACAATCCCCATTGTATAATAAACAGGGGCTCGCAAATCACTAAATATAGTTTCTGTTGGACGAATTCTTGTAAACATCCATAAATATGGATATATAATCATTTTATCGATTTCTGGAATAAAACGTCTGTCTGAAAAATTTGAAACTGCATAATATGGCGATTTAAATATTTTATTTGCAAAAGGAAAAAATGGATTTTGGTATAAATCATACATTTTGTACATCCACCATCCATTTGTGATTAGATAGCCCAATATACCACCTAATGCAAATAGAAAAATATACAAAACCGGCCTTTTTAGTTTATTATAACACAAAATAACACTTAGCCCAGCACTTATACACAAATATACTACCGTTGGCTTCAACCCCAACGCCATCCCCATTATTATACCTATCAATAAAAATATTTTTGCTTTTTGAGTATTTTTATCGTAAATCTGCTTAAATAGAAAATATATAGAAAAAAATATCAATATTGCAATTGGATGCTCATTGCAAGATGTTCCTGCTTGAAAATATACAGCTGTCCCCGTTGCTGATATTAAGATTGTTAGTAAATAAGGTAATACGTTTTTCTTTTCGGATAAAGGAAAGAATATTTGTGAAAACTTTGAAAAAGCAAATAGCAACAAGCCATACCATATACCTTGTAGTCCTGAAACTATATATGGATAATCGTTAAAATATTTTATATATAAATACAAAGGAACTTCAATTAAAGGATTAAAGAAACTATGGATATATGCAACAGCTATATCTTTCTCATAGCGATTATTTAAAAATGAAAAAGCATTATAAAAATGATAATTTGCAAAATCCCAACTATTTTCAAATCTTGTATAACCACAAACTATTCCGCCCAATATAACAAAAAAAAATGCCATAAATATATTATTTAATAGTACTTTTCTCAACATTCTACCCTCTCTTTTTTTGTGATATTAATATTGTTATTTTATTTGTATATACATTTTTATTTCATTAATATTTTTGGGGATAAATTAATCGTTTTATTGGATACCATATATAGATAAAGTATATTCGTATAGTATGTATTGATCTGTAAAGTTTAATGATTAAAATGGTTTTTAAAAGATTTTTGACACAAAAAGTAACAAACAAAACTATATTTAATATGTTGTTTTATGCAGCTATTATATTGTTTTGCTTTATTTGTGGTAGACGATTTCTTTATTCTTCGGGTTTATTCATGGATAACCTTGAGCACATCCATGCTTCTTGGCTAATTAGCGAAGGCTTTACACCCTATCGTGATTTTTTTGAACATCATAATCCTTTGTTATGGTATATATTTGCCCCCATTGTTAAATTTTTTGGTCGCCAACCAATAGAAATTGTTTACATATCAAGAATTATAGCTATTTTAGGATATATATACACATTATTTTTACTATATAAAGTAACTGTAAAATATACGAACGATAAAAATCTTGCAAAAGTAAGTGTGTTGCTTTGTATGTCATATCCTGTTATTTGGTATGAAGTGCAAAATTTACGTCCTGATATATTTATGTATGTATTTATATTAATGTCGTTAAATTATATATTTGATTATTTAGATAATCATAAAACAGAATATTTATGTCTATCGTATTTTTCCTTGTTGATTGCTTTTTTATTTTTGCAAAAAACTATTTTGTATGGCTTTGGCTTTGTTGTTGCTAATGTTATTTTAATTTATAAAAGAAAAATATACATAAAAGATGTTTTGTATGCAATTTTAGTACCTTTATTTTTAATTGGAATTTTAATTTTAATTCTCAGCAAAGAACAAATTTTATATGATTGGTTCTACTATAATTTTACATTTAATAATTATTTAGTAGGATATTATAAAAGCGGTTACTATATAAATTCAACAATGTGCCTACTTGCAATGTTAATTATTCGTTATTATAAACCAACTGATAAAGGAAATATTTTATTTGCAACTTGGATAATGGCTTTTTGGGGAATTGTTTATTTTGCTCCTCATTCGCATTACTATTTCTTTTATTTTATATTAACTATGTTATTACTTTCACCTTGTTTAAAAAAATTATTTATAAAACAATTTATGTTTTTTGTTTTAGTTATATTTTTCTTGTTATTATCATCTTTTAATAGACTTTACGAAAGAGGAAATAGACTACATTCTCATTTAAATATAATAGAGTATATCGTAGAAAATTCAGCAAAAGAAGATAAATTATTGAATTCTCATTATCCATATAATATATTTAATTTTGATACTAATTTTTATTGGTTTGGATTTCATAATATAGTAATCATCAACGATTTATTTACAGATTCAAGTTTTAATTATAATGAAGAAATAAAAACCTCTAAACCTAAGTTTATTTTTATCAATAATAATCTCTTTGATAAAACAGCCCTAAAAAATTCAAATTGGTTACATTGGCGTAATTCTTTAATCTTAAAAAAGGCATCTAAAGGCAATTTATCATATCTTGAAAAAATCACCGAAATAGTTTACGATTATTGGAATGTTGATATGAATTTCATACAAGAGAACTATCAATTCGTAGAAAGTTTCAATGAAACCGAGCTATGGCAGAGGATTGATAATTAAATTTATCTTGAAAAAATAATTTTGTTTGATAGTATGCGGTTAATTTTAATAACATACAATCAAATTGGATTTAGTTATGCCTGAAAATATAGTTAATAAAAGAAAGACATTTGCGATTATTTCGCACCCTGACGCTGGTAAGACAACTTTAACTGAAAAGTTGTTATTATTTGGTGGTGCAATTCAACAAGCAGGAGCTGTTAAAGCTAGAGGCGAAAATAGACGTGCACACTCTGACTGGATGAAAGTTGAGCAAGAAAGAGGTATTTCTGTTGCATCATCTGTGATGACTTTTGAATATGAAAATATCACTTTTAATTTACTTGATACTCCTGGCCACGAGGACTTTTCTGAAGATACTTATCGTGTTTTAACGGCAGTTGACTCGGCTGTTATGGTTATTGACTCAGCAAAAGGTATTGAAACACAAACTAAAAAATTGTTTGAAGTTTGTCGACTTCGCAATATCCCTATTCTTACTTTTATCAATAAAATGGATAGAGAAGGACAAGATCCATTTTTGTTATTAGACGATATTGAAAAAACTTTAGCTCTTGATGTTTGTCCTGCTAGTTGGCCTATTGGAAGTGGAAAAGAATTTCTTGGTTGTTATGACTTATTAAATGACCAATTGATATTAATGAATAAAACAGGCAACAAGGGGCAGGTTAACGATATTATTGAAACTATTAGCGGACTTGATGACCCTAAACTTGATGAGATATTACCCAAACATCTAGCAGAAAAACTTCGTGAAGATGTGATGATGGTTAGAGAGCTTTGCCCTGAATTTGATTTAGAGCTATATTTGGCAGGTGCATTAACACCGGTATTCTTTGGTAGTGCTATTAACAATTTTGGAGTTAAAGAAGTTTTAGGAGGTCTTCATAAACTAGCTCCAACTCCTCGCCCACAACCAAGTGCTGAAAGAGAAGTGATAGCTGATGAAAAGAAAGTTACAGGTTTTATCTTTAAAATACAAGCTAATATGGATCCAAAGCATAGAGATAGAATTGCATTTATGAGAATCTGCTCTGGTCACTTTAAGCGAGGAATGACCTTAAACCAAATTAGGACAGGAAAACCAATTAAAGTCCCTACTCCAGTTATGTTTTTAGCACAAGAAAGAGAACTTGCCGAAGATGCGTATGCTGGAGATATCATCGGTATTCCAAACCACGGTCAGCTTCGTATTGGCGATACTTTAACAGAGGGTGAAAAAATCCATTTTACAGGTATTCCAAGTTTTGCTCCTGAGTTGTTAAAATCTGTTAGAGCTTTAGACCCTCTTAAATCAAAACACCTAGGAAATGCTCTTCAACAAATTGCTGAAGAAGGTGGTGCTAGTGTATTTAAGCCTGTTATAGGTTCTGAGTGGATAGTTGGTGTTGTTGGCGTATTACAATTTGAAGTTATGGCTGACAGAATTAGAACAGAATTTAACATACCTGTTGTTTTTGAACCAACACAATATTATACAGCACGTTGGCTGAAAGCAAAAGATAATGTTTTACTTAATAAATTTATTGATACCAACCAAGCAAATATCGCTAAAGATCATGATGGTGAAACAGTATTTTTGGCACGCAATGCTTGGCATTTAAATAAAGCAAAAGAAGATTTTCCTGATGTTGAATTAAAAACAACAAGGGAACAAGTTTTTTAATGCAAATAATTTTATTGATTTAGCTCCGTAAGCGGAGCTTTTTTTATTTTAAAATAAATATGTTAGAATATTGACTTTTGAATTTTATTATAATAGCTTAACGATAGTTAATTTATTATGATGTCTAACTTTAAAATTAATTATTGTGTTGACGTCTATTTTTATTTATTACCTTGGTTCAGCCGCAGCATTGTGGGGCTCTGCCAAAATTTTAGAACATGTTCCTAACAAAAATTCATCATCGGATGACTACAATAGTAATCCCTATGGTGAAGGAAGAACTGCAGATGGAGAGACTTATGGAACGCCGTACGGTTCTTAATGAAATTAAAAAGGTAGCCTTTTAGACTACCTTTTTTTCTTTGCTAAGCTTTCAAAATAATCTGTTACAGTATAACATTTAGTTTTTATTTTTGCTGCTAAAAAGGCTTTTTGAGCATATGCTAAATAATACTCTTTAGCATCATCTGAGGTGGTTTTATCTGATGCTATTGCTAACTGTCTTAAAGATAAATACAATTGTCCTTTATCATCTTTACTTAAATCTATATTATCTAAACATAATGTTGAATTACTTATTTCGGCAACTCTTTTTAAAACAAATGGCTTAATGCTTGCATCTGCTGTATTCAAGCAAAGACAATCTTGAGAATGACTCAATCTTCTTACAACTAAATAAGCTTTACAACCATCTGGTAATATTACTTTATTTAGAGATGGGTGTTCATATATGTGATGAAACCATTGTAATATCTTTTCTTTATTTTCCTTTTTATTATAGCACTCTCCAACGCTATGGAATATTTTTGCACATTCACGAGATGTTAACTCACCTTCTTGCTTACATATAGGTTTTTCCATATTCTCTTTAAAATCAAGGTAAAAACAATCTGTTTTTTTAGCAAATGCAGACAGAACTTCTTTTCTATATATAGATGCATTTAAATAATATGCTATATGTCCATTTTCCCCTGTTCTTTTCACTATTATTGGAATTTCATTTCCATTTGAAAGAATGCAAGTATTTTTCTCTTTATCTTTATATAATTTTTGAAATAGCAAAATCATTGTAGCTCTTTTTTTGTCTCCTGCTACTTTTTTCTCTTTTACTTTTACTTCGTCAAATAAATGCAATACTTCTTGTGCTATAAGTTCACCTTCTTTTTTAGGTTCTGGTTTTTCTTTTATATATTCAATGTTAAATTTTTTTGCAAAAGCCTTTAATATTTCATCTTGAGGAGCATTGGCTGTATTAAAATAGCAATAAACAGGACGCCCTTCATATTTTCTTTCAACTATGATTGGAACTATCCTTCCATCTTCAAGGATGCAGATATTATCTTCTTTATCTAAATTAAGTTTTTTCATTAATTCTAAAATACGAGAACGTTTTTGAGATTTTGATAATTTAACACCATCTTTATCACAAACATTATCAAAAAATTTGACAACATCATTAGCTATAAATTCACCATTTTTAGGCTCTAAATACATTTTATCGGACATATTTTTCCCTTAAATTGTTTAAATATAGAGTGATGGTATCATAAAAATTTTATATTTGCAACACAAAATAGACAAAAAAAACAAATACATCATTTTTATATTATATATACAAAAAAAAATGCCCCATATGGGGCATTTTTTTACTTATATATCTAAATCCTCGGCAAATTTAGCTCGTTCGATAATAAACTTAAATCGTTGTTCTGGATCTTTACCCATCAAGCGTTCTACTTGACGTTTGGTTTCAAAAGCTTCATCTCGTGATTCTTCAGTATTTGCTGTTGGTATTGTTACTCGCAATAATACACGATTATTTTTATCCATTGTGGTTTCTTTTAATTGAACAGCACTCATTTCACCCAAACCTTTGAATCGGCTAATATCTGGTTTTTGATTTGCTTTTGCTTTAGCTAAAATTTTATCTTTTTCTTCATCATCTAGGGCATAGTAGTTTTTACCACCAAACACTATTTTATAAAGTGGCGGAGTTGCTATGAATAAATGACCGTTTTCTATCAACTTTGGCATATATTGATAAAAGAATGTCATTAAAAGAGATGTAATGTGAGCTCCATCCACATCAGCATCAGTCATGATAATGATTTTTTCATAGCGAAGATTTTCTTCTTTATAATTATCCTTTGTACCGCAACCTAGAGCTTCAATCATATCTTTTATTTCTTGGTTTTGTGTAATTTTATCTAAGCTCGCACTTGCAACGTTTAATATTTTACCACGAAGAGGTAAAATTGCTTGTGTCATACGATCACGACCTTGCTTTGCAGAACCTCCCGCAGAATCTCCCTCGACAATAAATATCTCTGTATCTTCGGCTGCTGATTTTGAACAATCAGCAAGTTTTCCTGGTAGACGGAGTTTTTTAGTTGGAGATTTTCGATTTTGAACTTTTTCTTCTTTTTTCTTTTTACGAAGCTCTGCTCTTCCTACAACGTAATCTATTAAAGCTTGAGCATTTTCTTTGTCGGATGATAACCAATGATCAAAAGAATCTTTTACAGCTTTTTCAACTAAATTTACAGCTTTTGACGAAGTTAATTTGTCTTTAGTTTGTCCTTGAAATTGTGGATCTCTTATAAATACTGATAACATAATAGATGCATCACTTAAAAAGTCTTCACCTGTAACGCTTGCTACTTTTTTGATATTTGCCATATCAGCATATTCTTTTAAACTTTTTAATAGAGCTGTTCTAAAGCCTTGCTCATGTGTTCCACCAAGAGGTGTTATCACTGTATTACAATATGAATTACAAAAACCTCTTTCATCATCTGTCCATGTTATCGCCCATTCAACTTTCCCCTCATCACCTTGCAATTCTGCTTCTCCTGAAAAAGGCTGACGATTTATAGTCAAACGAGTTCCTATTTGATAATTTAAGAAATCTAATAGACCATTTGGAAAATTAAATTCTGTTGTTTCTGGGATATTGTCGCCATCTTTGATTAATGAAGGCGCACATTTCCACATAATTTTTATACCTTTAAATAAAAAAGCTTTAGAGCGAGCCATACGATAAATTTTTAATGGTACAAATTTATTATCTGAACCAAAAATTTCTTCATCTGGTAAAAATGTAATACTTGTTCCACGACGATTAGGAGCGTTTCCTATCATTTCTAATGAGGTTATAGGTTTACCGCATGAATATTCTTGGCGATATAATTTTTTATCTCGAGCTACTTCAACAATTAGTTTTTTGGATAAGGCGTTTACAACAGAGGAACCAACACCATGAAGACCACCTGATACTTTATAAGCACCACCTCCAAACTTACCACCTGAATGAAGTGTAGTTAAAATAACCTCTAAAGCGGATTTATTTGGATATTTTGGGTGAGCATCAACAGGAATTCCTCGCCCATTATCGGTTATAGTTACTGATAAATCTTCATTTACACTAATTTCAATACGGCTAGCATAACCTGCAACCGCCTCATCCATTGAGTTATCTAAAATTTCTGCAACTAGATGATGAAGAGCTTGTTCATCTGTACCACCAATATACATACCAGGACGATGGCGTACTGGCTCTAAACCTTCTAAAACCTCAATATCACTTGCGGAATATGTCTCTTTAGCTACAACTGCAGAACCTTCAAATAAATCACTCATTTCTTCCTCTGTTTCTTATAAATTTTTCGTGTAATATATAAGATTAAAACCCTTAAGACAAGAAAAATATTCGCAATATCCAACAAAAAACTTGCATTTAGATAATTTTTGTGATAGCTCGTTTTTAGTTTAATAATTTTTATCTGTATAATTTTTTAATCTGTAATTTTTATGAGTAAAGGACCTTTTAGAGCAAGTGTGATTAATATCACGCATGTTGATAGTTATCACAAATTAACTGTCAAATCTGATAGTACGTGTCTAGATGATGTTATCTTTATTAGCGACAATGCAAATATTGAGGTAATTAACATTGGAGATTGTATTGTTTATTATCTTGAGGAAAAAGATAGTTCTGTTAATGAGGATGATAGAAGCAAGAACATTGTTGTTGTTATTTACAAAGAGTTTTACTCTGTATCGTCTCATGGGCTTTTTCCTGTTCTTAAAAGTTGGTATTGGATACGAAAAGGTGAACAAATTCTTCAACTTGATAAGCTTCCAGGAATTATTGAAATCTTGTTTAACTTATCTAGGTACTACAGAAATCGTAAAAAATTGGCCCAAAAAGCTATAGACATATTGAATACAACTCAAGATGTTGAAGCTTTAGATGCGTTATTTTCTATGCATCCTTGTACATTGTACGAAGTCTTGAGCGATAGAGTATGCTTAGATGACTATGAAACGATTTGCTCTGTTGATGAAAAAGTTCGAAAACAAACAATTAACGATGCTTTTATTCCTGTACAAATCGCTGATTTGCTAGTAAACCTCAAGGCAAATGGTGCTGACATCGAAAACCCTCACAAGAGAGATTTGTTCCAAATTACAGCAATGGCTATTACACATGGAGAAAAGCCTAAAGATGTTCATGATTTCATCAGTTCGTACGAACGCAAGGTTTAATCTTTTTAACGATACTTTCTTTATCAAAGGAAAGTATCGTTTTTTATTTTATAGATAAAAAAAAGCTTGCAATTTAAATATTTTAATGTATAAATGCCTAAGCTTGGCATGGTGCCAAGTGTTTAATTAATTCACACGCAAGCGGAAACGGTGAGTTTTATGGTAAAAAAATAAAACTTTACGTTCCGGTGTTTCTTAAGGTTTTACTTTAATGAAACTTATGAGCTTGCGGAGGTTTAACCGGAAAACAAAGGAAATAAAAATGAGTCTTCCTACTTTTACTTTACGTCAACTTGTTGAAGCTGGCGTACACTTTGGACACCACGCTCGTCGTTGGAATCCACAAATGGCTCCATACATCTATGGAAAAAAAGATAACGTTCACATCATTGATTTACAAAAAACATATCCAATGCTTTATACAGCTTTGGCTGTTGCTCGTGATGTTGCTGCTAAAGGCGGTAAAGTTCTTTTTGTTGCAACTAAAAGACAAGCACAAGAAATTGTTAAAGAAAGCGCTGAAAGATGTGGACAATACTATGTTAACTATCGTTGGTTAGGTGGAATGCTCACTAACTGGAAAACTGTTAACAAGTCTATTAACCGTCTCGTTAAATTAAACGAAATGGAAGAAAAGAACGCTTATGAGGGTTATACCAAAAAAGAAATGCTAAACATTAAAAAAGAACAAGGTAAACTTGCTCTATCTTTAGATGGTATTAAAAACATGGGTGGTCAACCTGATTTATTGTTTGTTATTGATACTCCAAAAGAATCTTTGGCTATTAAAGAAGCTAAAAAATTGGGTATTCCTGTAATTGGTATTACAGATACAAACGCTAATCCTTATGATGTTGATTATCCAGTTCCTGGTAATGATGATGCAATTAGAGCTATTCAGCTTTATTGTGATTTAATTTCTTCTGCTGTTTTAGACGGTATGCAAGCTGAAATTGCTGCTCAAGGCGTTAAAGTTGAAGATACAGCTTTAGAAGCTAAAAGCGGTGAAGCTTTCGTTGAAAACGTAGAAAACGCTTAATTTTAAGCATTAATGGCGACGATTTTTTGTCGTCGCCTGTTTTTGTTTTTTGATAATACAAGGGGAATGATAATGGCTGAAATTACCGCTAGTATGGTAAAAAGTTTAAGAGAGACATCTGGTGCTGGTATGCTTGATTGCAAAAAAGCATTGGTTGAAACTAATGGTAACATGGAAGATGCTATTGACTGGTTACGTAAGAAAGGTTTAGCTTCTGCAGCAAAAAAAGCTAGTCGTATCGCTGCTGAAGGTTTAGTTTCTGTTTATGTTGATGGAAACCAAGGTGCTGTTGTTGAAGTTAACTCTGAAACAGACTTTGTTGCTAAAAATGATATTTTCCAAGAATATGTAGAAAATTCTGCTAAAGCTGCTTTGGCTGTTAAAGGCGACGTTGAAGCTTTGAAGGCTTTTGTTTGCCCAGTTAGCGGAAAAGATATGGGTACAATTTTAACAGATATGATTGCTAAAATTGGTGAAAATATGAACATCAGAAGAGCTCAATATTTATCTGTTGAAAATGGTGTTGTTGCTTCTTATATGCACAATGCAGCACGTGCTAATTTAGGTAAGATTGGTGTATTAGTTGCTGTTGAAGGTGATGCTGATAAAGCTAAGATGCAAGAATTAGGTAAACATATTGCTATGCACATTGCTGCAACAAATCCTATTTCATTAAATATTGCTGAAGTTCCAGCTGAAGCTGTTGCTCGTGAAAAAGCAATCTTTTCTGAACAAGCATTAGCAAGTGGAAAACCAGCTAATATCGTTGAGAAAATGGTTGAAGGTCGTATCCGTAAATTCTATGAAGAAGTTGTTCTTGAAGAACAAAACTTCATTATGGATCCTGATAAGAAAGTTAAGACTGTTGTTGAAGAATTTGCAAAAGAAAACAATGCAAATGTTAAATTGAACGGTTTTGTATGCTTTAAGCTTGGTGAAGGTCTTCAAAAGAAAGAAGAAGATTTTGCTGCTGAAGTTGCTGCTCAACTTGGTCAAACAGCTTAATTTTATTTTAGCTATTTTGATAAAAGGTCTAACAAATGTTAGGCCTTTTTATTTTTAATCATCATCTTGGAGCTTAAACCACTCCCACTCTAGGTCTTTAATTTCTTCTTCTAAAACTTTTAGTTCTTTTTGAAGCGATATTATAATATCTTTATCAATCTTGGTTGTAAATTCTTCTAATATCTTTGACTTACGCTCTTCTTTTTGTTTTATATTTTTTTCAATTTCACGAAGTTTTACGCGCTCTTTTCTATCATTTTTAGAGTGTTTAATTATAGTTTTATTTGATTTTTGTTTTGATTTTTCAGCATTTATATTATCTTTATTTAATAAAAAATCTCGATAATCATCTAAGCTTCCATCATATGGCGAACATGTATTATTATCGACCAACCATAATGTATCTGCTACTAATTTTAATAGATAAAAATCATGCGAAATAAGAATTATTGCTCCATTATATGCGTTGATAGCATCTGCTAAAGCTCTTCTTCCTTTTATATCTAGGTGGTTTGTTGGCTCATCAAATATTAATAATTCTGGAGCATCAATAGACATTGTTGCAAATAACAGTCTTGTTTTCTCCCCTCCTGATAACTCCTTTATTTTAGTAATAGCCTTTTCTTGCTCTAAACCAAAACGTGCAAGATGTGAACGAGCATTCTTTTCAAGAGTATTTGGCATTAGGCTTAAAATATATTCTGTTGGTGTTTGCTCCATTGGTAACACTTCTGTTTGATTTTGGTGAAAATAGCCTATTTTTAATTTTTTGGATTTAGCAATACTTCCTCCAAACAAATCTAAACGCCCTGACAACATTTTTACAAGTGTTGATTTACCATTACCATTTTTACCAAGAAGCGCAATTCTATCATCTTGATTTAAGTATAAATTTAATTTTCTTAAAACAACTTTATCACCATAACCAACAGTCGCATCTTCTGTTTTGATTAGAGGAGATGGTAATGTATTAATTTCAGGAAAAGTGAAATTTTCTTCTTTTTCTTGCTCGACTTCAACAATTTCAGCCATTTTCTCTAGCATTTTCAGTCTGCTTTGAGCCTGTTTTGCTTTTGTGGCTTTATACCTAAATCTATCAACATAAGATTGAAGATGGGCCCTTTTTTGATTTTGTTTTTCTATTGCTTTAGATGTAAATTCTATTTTTTGATTGTATTGTCTTAAAAAATTATCATAATTTCCTTTATATGTAACAAGCTTCTTTCCTTCAAAATGAATGATTGCATTACATACATTATTTAAAAAGTCTATATCATGGCTAATAACTAATAATGTTTTGGTATAGTGTTTAAGATAATTTTCTAGCCACACTATTGCCTCGATATCAAGATGATTGGTTGGTTCATCTAGAAACAGAATATCTGAATATTGAAATAATGCTCCGGCTAGATTTAGCCTCATTTGCCAACCACCTGAAAAATCTTTTACTTTTCTTGTTAAATCTTCTTGATTAAACCCTAATCCTTTTAATATTTCTGCTGTTCTTGCTTCTGCTGAATCTGCTCCGATGATTCTTAATTCTTCCATAATTTCTGCAATTTCAGAAACTGATGCGTTCTTTTCTTTCTCTTTTAACTCGACTAACCGTTTGTCTTTACTTAAAACATAGTTTAATATGCTTTTATTCAAGTCTTCTTCTTTAATTTCTTGCTCTGCAAAGGCTTTTATTTGACGAGTTGGAATAAATATCTCACCACTATTTACGTCATGCTCACCTTTTAGTGTTTTAAATAGTGTTGTTTTACCACATCCATTTGCCCCAAGAATCCCCACTTTTGCCCCATCATCAATCTGAGCTGATGAGTTTTCTAGCAAAAACTTTGATGCTATTTGTAGAGTGATATTGTCTATTTTTATCATTTAATTACTCTTATATTGAGGGTGATTATTTTTATATAATTTTTCTAACTCATAAAAGCTCATTGGGGTTTTAATTTCTCTATTTAATACTTGAGATGCTTCATTTGGTGTAAAATAAAGATTATCAAAACTTGTTGCATTCAAATTTTGGCGAGGATGTGGAATATCTTGCAAAGGACTTTTTGTCATACGCTTTTTTAGTTTTTTGATAAACCTTTTCATTATTTTATCATCTTTTATACTATTATCGTTATGAAAGAAATAGTATTCGTAATCAATAGATGTACCTTCTGGATGCCCTCTTTTCTTTTTATACATAAACTCCTCAAATGATTTTAATATATAATGATTTACTCTTGCCTTATCTGCAGAGATATTAAAACTTAACATGAAGCTTACAGGTTTATGATATTCGTTAACACTTAAACCTTCAACTTTTGTATAATGATTTGCTCCAAACAGGTTGAAATCAATTACTTTATTTGGTTTTACGATTGATTTTACGGTATGATTTAATTTAAAAGCATGAGAGGTGAAAGTTTCTGTTATTAAGCCATCATCTCTTTTAAATAAGTTAGAATCGCCATAGTTCATCCATTGAAGACTTACTTCTGAAACGTCTTCAAAATCTTTTAAAAATGATTTTATCGTCGATTTTTCTATTGGCACTAGATATTCATCTAAATCAATAATTGCTAGCCAATATGTTTCATCTTTATAATCTTTTACAATTTGCTCATAGCAACGTAATTGTTGATTTGTACCTGGTTTTGGAATATATGTTATTATACCTTTATCAATATAAGGTTTTAGGTATTCTTTTGTTCCATCAATACTATCATTATCACAGAGATAAAAGTGCTCAACACCTTGTAAAAGATGATACTCTATCCATTCTTTTAAGTATGGTTTTTCATTTTTCATAATTGCAGCTATACTTAAATAATATGGAGATTTTACAAGTATTGTATGATGAACAACAGCTCCTATAAAAATAATCACTAATAAAAATGCAATTATAAGATATTTTTTTACATATTCTTTCAAGAAAAATTCTCCATAATATTGTGTTTATGACAGGCATCTTTAACAAGTATGGTTGTAACGGGAGCTTTAGAATATTTTTGAAACAATAAACCATGCCCCAAACAAAGACCAAAATTAATATTAAAATCTGTTTGTTGTTGATTTAAGTACTCTGCTTGAGAAATAGGATCGCAAGATATACCTTTAAGATTACTTGATATTTCTGAGGCTTCTAATTTTGATTCTTTACAATGAACAATAATTGTTTCAAAACCTTCTTTTTCAAGCAAACATTTTAATTGTTCGGCTAAATTATAAACGCTAAAACATGAGGCTATACCTATTTTTTTATAGTTATTTAAGGATATAAAATTTATAAGTTCACTAATGCGAGAAGACGAACGAGATTTATCTGTTAACTCCATAAACTCTTTATCTTCTTTAGAATATGTACCTTTTTGCATCTTCGTCCTTTTAAAGTGTTTTTAATAATTTATTTTTATACTACAATAACTAAAAAATAATACAAGACAAATACCTTTAGTTATTCTATGGTAATTTTATGTTTTAATTTAGGAATATTGAAATGAGTAAATTTTTATCGTTTGTGCCACTTAGCATGTATAATATAGCGGCATTTTTGCGCTCACAGTTATTTTTGCTACCTGTTTTACTTTTCTTTTATCAAGAAAATGGACTTTCTGTTGGTGATTTTTATTTAATTCAAGGCTTAATCGTATTTTTTGCCTTTTTATTTGAAATACCTGCTGGGTATTTAGGCGATATTTTTCCTAGAAAATACATTTTGATTACCGCTTATGCTTTGTTTTTAGGAAGGCTCTTTTTATGGATTTTCTTTAGAGGATTTGAAATTATTTTAATTGGTGAATTTTTATATGCTTGCTCGAAAGCTTGTTTTGATTCGGTTTCATCTTCGTTTATATATGACATATTAAAGAAAAATAATGAAGAAGCAAAGATGGTTAAGGCTTATTCTAACTTTAATGCAGCTATGTATATTGGAACTGGAATTGCAGCTCTATTGGGAGCTGGATTATATGAGAAATTAGGTTCTCATGTTTTACTTATTGCTGAATTTGTTATTTATTCTACTGCAATTTTGTTGTTGTCTATGCTACCTAATGCACATAGACCTATTAAAGAAAATGTTGTAGACATAAAAGAACGTCTAAAGAAATTTTGGGTTGCAGTTAGATATATTTTAAAATCTCGCAAATATTGTTATTTAGTATTATTCTCTGGTTTTATGGTTGGTGTTTCTCACTTTTTCTTTTGGAGTTTCCAACCGTTGATGAAAAGCTCTGGAATTAACCCATCTGTTTCTTTGACAGACCTTGCTGATACAATTGGGTGGGATGCAAGAGTATTTGGAGAAGCAACTTGGAACTATTTAATTAGTCTTAATTGGCTTGACTACATTAAGGTTATGGGTGTTGTTATCTTTATTAATAATGTTATACGCTCGTCATTTAGTTACTTTGCTGCAAGTGTTGCCAAAAAAGTTTCATTGTTTAAACTTGGTAACATTTCTTTTGTTATGGAGATTATTGGTTGCGGATTATCATTTATTTTGATGAAAATGGGACATATAAGTCCTCTTAATTGCTTGTTGTTTATTATATTCTTGTGTGTATGTATTGGCTTGCAATT
Organism: Alphaproteobacteria bacterium; assembly: GCA_017465945.1. Taxonomy (GTDB): domain Bacteria; phylum Pseudomonadota; class Alphaproteobacteria; order RF32; family CAG-239; genus CAG-267. The sequence continues at coordinate 25,840 of JAFTVD010000025.1, forward strand.
AATGTTTACAATATCTCATATTAGTAGACTTCATAGACTTATTAATCCTAAAATCAGATCGTTATCATCTTCTGTTAATATGATGACTGGTAGATTATTAACTTCGCTAATGCTTATGGCACCTAAATTTTTATTAAAAAATGAAGGTGGAGTTGTTGGGGTTAGGGTTATAGATATCTTTTGGATTTATGCGATTGTCTTTATACCTGTTGGCATATATTTCATTTACAAAATTTATAAATACAACGTAAATGCTGAACATTCTCTTATGAATGTTAGTGACGAAAAGGACTAAAATGTATGCGTTTTATTCTTAAGCTAATAGTTTTTTTAAGTCTTGCATCTAGGGCTTTTGCCCTAGATGTTGGTTTAAAGATATCAGCTGAAGAAAATTGGCTAACTTGGGGTGATTATATTTTAGGACAAGATTTAAAAAAAGGGTTTGAAAAGCAAGGGCACAATGTTATCCCCTCTTATATTGGTAACTTTTATCCTAAAGAAAGTATGAATACGGATATTGATGTTTATATGCATGGATTTGTTCCTTTTAATCCGCCTTATAATGCAAATAATAAAAAAAATGTAATGTATTTATATTACCCTTTAGAAACTGCACAAACTCATAAATATAAAAATTTAAAAGATGTAACTGAACCTCAATGGTATTCGCTACAAACAGAACTATGGGATTATGATTTAATTGCTGTGGCATCACCTAAATATCAAAAACAAATTGATAAACTTGGCATAAAAACAATATTTACCCCGCAATTTACGAATAGTGATAAATTCTTTTATGAATACGATGAAACAAAAGCTCATGATATATTGTTTGTAGGACGTCCTGGATACGAAAGAATTAGTGCGAAATGGGCTATTGAGAGTGGGTTTAATGTTGCTTTGTATGGTAGTGGTTGGAAACATATTGCGCCTGAACTATTTATGGGGGATTATATAGATAATAACGAACTTCATAAATATTATAGTTCTGCCAAGATTGTGCTTAATGATACTAGAGAAGATATGAAAAAAGATGGTTTTATTAGCAATCGTGTTTTTGATGTTACTGCAAGTGGCGGTTTTTTAATTTCTGATTATATGGAAGAAATTGAGCATTTTTATGGCGATAGCATTCCTATGTTTAAGACTAAAGAAGAACTAAAACAATTATTAGATTATTATTTAGCGCATCCTGAAGAAAGAGCTAAAAAAGCAAAACGAGCTCAAGAAATTACATTAAAAAATTTCACAAATGAGGTTGTGGCAAGAAATATTATTAATGCTTTTAGAAAAGAAAAAAAGTTTGATGATGATAAGTTTATCATAAAATTCCCCTATTCCGACAGAGCATTAAATATTGGCGACTATTGGCTTGGACTTGATTTATTGGATGGATTTAAGGAAAACGGGGCTGATGTAAAAGAATATTTTTATAATGATGGGTACAATAGAGATGAATTTTATGATGAGGCAAAAAATTTATTATACTTACAATTTAAGATAAATCATTTAGAAAAAGAAGATGAAAGCAAGAATAAAATAATGTATTTATATTTTCCGACTTTTATTCCTGAGCGTGGAAAATTTAAGGATACTAATGATGAATTCAAGTATAATACTGATGCTTTTCTTGGTAATTATTTAGAAGATTTTGATATAATCACTACACCTGCTAAAAAAACATATAAAACACTAAAAAACAAAGGATATAATGCAAAATTTGTAACCCAATTTACAAATCCGAATAAGTTTAATTATAGTTTTAATGAAGAGCTGAAAACTGATTTACTGTTTGTTGGCTCTACTTGGTATGAAAGAGAAAGCGTAAAATACGCATTAGAACTAGGATATAATGTAGATGTATATGGCCTTAACTGGAAGGGTAAAATTGATGATAAATTCATCAAAGGAGAATACATAGACAATAATGAACTTCATAAATATTATAGTTCTGCAAAAATTGTTTTAAGCGACCATGCTGAAGATTTAGAAGGTATTGGACTTGTTATTAATAGATTATATGATGTTTCAGCAATAGGTGTTATGGTTATATCTGAATATAGTCCATATATTGAGGAAATTTTTGGAGATAGTATTCCCATGTTTAAAAACAAAGAGGAGTTAGGTTATCTTATTGATTTTTATTTAAACAACCCTATTGAGAGAGAAAAAAAGGCTAAAAAAGCACAAGAAATTACATTAAAAAAACACACTAACAAAGTGATTGCAAACGAATTTATCAAATTATTTAAAGATATAAGAAAGGATAAACAATGAAAAAAAATTATGTTTTTGCTATTATAGGTTTAAGTTTAGCTATTATCATTGTTTTGTTCATGTTGTTTAAGGACAGCATTTCTTTTAATGTAAAAATGCCTAGTGTTGATTTTAGAGTTTCTAGCTTATTTAAGGAAAACCCTCTTAAAAATAAATTATTCATAAATGTTAATAGTGATGAGGATAGTATTATTTATGAACGAGCTCAAACTTTGAATAAGTATTTGCAAAAAGAAGGTGTTAAAACCCAAATGAATACTAAAGGCAACCACAAGAGTGGGAATATAAATTTTTATATTACAGATAGTAGTTTTAATTTACCCAATGTCATTGATAAGAACGCAATTAATTTGGTTTGGCTAAATTCTGTTGCATCAGATGATAATTTTGAAAAGATTAGAGATTTTGATGTTGTGGTTGTTAAAACGATATCATCTTATAATCATCTTAAAGCAATTAATGTAAGGACTGCATATATACCTGATGCTATTGATATAAGAAAAACATCTAACAAAGATAATAATAAGTTTATGTATTATGGTGATAATGATGAATTATCGCTTGTGCTTTATTTAATGCAGAACAGAAAAATTGATATTTATGGAAAAGGTTGGAAACACTCTAGACATAGCAATAACGTTATATCAGAAGATGTTGATAGAGATGTTTTTTCTAAATATTCTTTTGTACTTGTTGACCAAACAGATGATGAAGTCCAGCAATATATTGTAAATGATAAGATTATTAGAGTGTTAAACAATGGAGCAATTCCTTTTGTTAGATATAATCCTGGTATTGAAAAAATGTTTGGTGAGACTATTCCGATGTATTATAATGAAGAAGATTTTTATAGCAAATTAAATGGCTTGAGCAAAAATAATAATTTAGAAAAAATTAGAAATGATATATATGATGTTTCTCAAAAATGGAATTCGCAAATGGTTGCTAATAAATTTATTGAGATATTTGATATAATGATTAGAAAGAAAATTTAAGAAAAAGCTTGCTTTTTAAAAAAATATAGGTATATTTTGCGTGTCCTTGCTGTAAAGGTTTATTCTTTTACAGCTATACATTAATTTTGTTGAGAATCCATAAGGAGAATTTATATGACTAAATATGAGAGTATGTTAATTGCTCGTCAAGACCTTGGTCAATCTCAAGTTAATGACATCGTGGCTTCATTGTCAGATGCTATTAAAAAAGAAGGTGGCGAGGTTGTTAGTGTTGATAACTGGGGTTTGAAAAACCTTGCTTATCGCATCAAAAAGAACCGCAAAGGTTACTATGTTGTTTTAAACATTTCTGCTCCTGCAAATGCTATTTTTGAATATGAGCGTTTGGCTAGACTTAACGAAGATATTATTCGTTATATGACAGTTAAAGTTGAAGAATTCGGTAATAATAACGAAGAAACATCTTCAGAAGCTGAAGCTAACTAGGAGTATTTTTAAGATGGCAAATAAAGCATTTTTTAAGAGAAAGAACCTTGGTGACAATCAGGATTTTAAGATTGATTACAAAGATGTAAAATTTCTTTCACGTTATATTTCTGAAAAAGGCAAAATTATGCCTAGCCGTATAACTAATGTTTCTGCTAAGACACAAAGAGAAATAGCTCGCGCTATTAAACGTGCTCGCTATGTTGCTTTGTTACCTTATGTAGCTAATTAAGGAGTAAGGCTCATGGAAATAATTTTATTAGAACATATTGAAAAATTAGGTAAAATGGGTGATAGAGTTAATGTTAAGAGTGGTTATGCTCGTAACTATTTATTGCCTCAAAACAAAGCTCTTCGTGCAACAGAAGCTAACGTTGCTTACTTTGAAAAACAAAAAGCAGAATTAGAAGCTCGCAACAAAGCTTTGTTTGACGAAGCTACTAAAAAAGCTGAAGAATTGAAAGGTTTTGCTGCTGTTCTTATTCGTCAAGCTGCAGAAACTGGTCAATTATATGGTTCTGTTAGCATTCGTGATATTGCTTCTGCTATTAACGAAGCTGGTTTTTCTTTAGAACGTAGATTTGTAGCACTTGATAAACCTATTAAATATTTAGGTATGTATCCAGTTAAACTTAGCTTGCACCCAGAAGTTTCTCAAACTATCTTGGTAAATGTTGCAAGATCTGCTGATGAAGCTAAAAAACAAGCTAAAGCTTATAGCGCAGAAGAAGTTGCTAAAGAAGTAGCTCCTGAAGCTAACTAATTTTTTTAATTATATAAGTTACAAAAGTACCCGAGTCGTAAGATTAGGGTATTTTTTTATGATTTGTCTTTTAAAATTTTTGTTTATTTTCTTACAAACAGAATTAACAATGCAAAATATCTCCTTGTTTTATAAGAATTATATACAAAGATTAAAATTGACACAAAAAAATATATTGACAAAAAGAAAAAACGAGTTAAATTTTTGGCGAAATCTAATTATTTTACTAACCTAAATTATTTAACTTACAATTATGGTAAATCTAAATGTTGAAAATGCAGTTATTACATTGACTGCAGTGTGTGTGTTCTTGGGCATAATTTGTGCTGTTGGTGGATTTTTGTTTTATAAATTCTATAAAAAGAATCTATTAAATGAAGCCAACTATCAACAAAGGCAACAAGAACTTGATCTTAAGCTCAACGAGCTAAACTCTGGTATGACAAGTCATGATGAAAAAATTGAACATCTTGATTTAGAAACCGTCAACACGAAGCAGTACAATGTGGCTATGGGCAAGCTGATGCTTGAAGAGCAAAAGTCTTATCTTTATTCTGTTGCCTTGCAAATTGATTCACTTGTTAAGAAGAACGATCTTTTGATGTCATTTGGTCTTATTGATGACAATTTTGGAAAAAATCGTAATTCTCAACTACTTGTTCTCAAAGGTGGATTGCAACAGTATGCAGACTCTCTTGCTATTACCTCTAACCAATTAACAGCTTAATTATTCACACTAAAAAAATTAAAATTATGGATACAAAAAAATTCTATTACGTAATAGTAGCTATTGTTTTGTTACTTGCTATCTTTGGTAGCTGGAGATTTTTGTTTGGCTTTGTAGTCGCTGGTGCTATTTTTTGGTATTTTGGCGAAGAAAAAGTTAAAAAAGCTGTGAATGATGTCTATAAAAAGACACAAAGCATAACAAGAGATATACAAGACAAAGTTGTTCCAAATGGGGAAACTATTGAGGTTGCTATCAGCAAATCTACAATTTTTCCAACAAATATAAATGGTTTGTATCAGATTGTGATTGTTGCTGGTAACAAAAGTTATCTTTTGAAGCCTTTTAATATTACAATGCTTCCTGAAGAATTTGCAACAGGTAAAACTATCAAAATTATTACGGCATATAAACGTAATGGTCTTGAAGTTGAAAAGATACAGACGATTGAAGCAAATGGAACAAGCTATGAAATAGTGGGATAAAAAAGTAAGAAAAGGTAAGTTTTAGCTTGCCTTTTCTTATAGAAATTACAATTTTAATTTGAATATGTTATGCTAGATTGGATTATATTAGCTGTTTTGGGCGTTGTTGCTATTTGGGTTATAGCTGTTTTGGTATTCGATTCTATACGTGATGCAGTTAGAGAAAAAGCTCCAAAATTAAAATTCACAAAACTTTCAACCGATAATCCTCAACTAAAGTATGAAATGGCAGTTTATAAGGATTTGGCGAGAACTGCTGTGTTTTGCAATGATAAAATGGTTGAAACCCAACGTGAGCATATTGAAGAATTACAAAAACTTGATAGAGCTTCTCGTAATGAAAAAAAGGCAATAGAAATGCAAAACTTTAAGATGGTAAAGTCTATTGAAACTTTTAACCTCTGTTGTGAGCTAATTTCTAGAAACCCTGTACTGATGAATATGCTTGTAAAAGGTAGCGAAGATGAGGGAGTTGAAATTTTGCGACGAACAATAAACTTGGATGATGAGGGATTTAATAACAATAAGAACTCATTAAGACAAATTGTCTGTTGCGTCAAAAAAGGAATGCTTACTCCCTTTAAGAATTGTTGATAAAAAAACACCGAGGTCTAATGACTTCGGTGTTTTTTTGTATTGGAGTTTTTTTGTTTTTATTCCCACGGTAATAGCGCAAAGAAAAGAAATATTATAACACAACAGCCAAAGACAATTAAAATCCCTTCAAGAAGTCCCCCATTGTCACCATCTTTGCTATCTTTCATATTGCGTTCAATGAGTTTTGCGATGTCTTTTTTGCTTGGGCTTGCTTCATCCAAAACAAAGTCATAAACAGATGCAGGAAGATCGCTAACTCCAAAACAAGTCACATTGATACCTGAATAAACTTTTGTCCAATTATGACCAAATTTGTTGCATACTAAATCATCATAGTAATATTCAGGATTTTGACCTAGCAAATTAGTACGCTTATCAAGCCTGTAGTGGGTGCCACCAATATCTGCGTAATAAACTCCATTATCTTGAAAAACCTGTCCGGTTCCTCTTACAACAATACTTGCTTGCTCATTTGCAAACGAAACTGTACTCATAAAAATAAGTACA
>JAFTVD010000002.1 GCA_017465945.1 Alphaproteobacteria bacterium
CGGAGTGGATGTATAGCTACCACCAATTAAACGTGCACTTTCTGCTCTGTATGCTGCAGAACCTGAACCATATGAACTTATTGTTATAAAGAATGAGGTATTTGGTTCGGATGTATATGCGCCTCTATCTAAACCAGCAGCACTTTCTACACGATAAGCGATACTTCCTGATGCGTATGATTGTACTACATTAAAGAAGAAAGTATTTGGTGTAGAGCTATAACTACCAGCTACAATATGAGCATTTTGACCACGATATGCTGTACTTCCTGATGCTAGAGAGCTTATTACAGTAAAGAAGCTTGTATTTGGTGTTGAGGTATAACTACCTGCAACTTGACGAGCACTTTCACCACGATATGCAGTACTTCCTGATGCAAGAGAGCTTATTATATGGAAGAATGATGTATTTGGCGCTGATGTATACGCTCCTTGGTACTCTCCATGCCCTTGACCTCTATATGCAGTAGAACCTGATGCAAGTGAGTTTATTACTACAAAGAATGAAGTATTTGGTGTTGAACTATAGCTACCAGCTGTAAGGTGTGCATTTTGACCACGATATGCAGTAGAACCTGATGCAAGAGAGCTTATTACATAGAAGAACGATGTATTTGGCGCTGATGTATATGCACCTTGATATTCTCCATATCCTTGAGCTCTATACGCAGTAGAACCTGATGCAAGAGAGCTTATTACATCAAAGAATGATGTATTTGGTGTGGATGTATAGCTACCTGATGCTATATGACAATTTTGACCACGATAACAAGTTAAACCAGTTGCTGTTGATTCTATTGTTATAAAGAATGATGTATTCGGTGCTGTACTATATGCTCCAGCTTCTGTATAACAAGCAGAAGCACGGTAACAACTAGATCCAGATGCTGAAGAGCTTATTACGACAAAGAAAGATGTACTAGGACTAGATGTATATGAACCTTTTAATATACTACAAGTTTGTCCACGATAACAATTAGAACCAGATGCTGATGAACTTATTACATCAAAAAATATTGTACTAGGACTAGATGTGTATGAACCATTATTTAAACCATGACATTCTATACCTCTATAACACGTAGAACCGGTTGCTGTTGATACAACTATTGCAAAGAATGATGTATTTGGTACAGATGTATATGCACCAGCATAAAAAGCACACTCTTGTCCACGATAACACGTAGAACCTGTTGCAATAGAATTTATTACCATAAAAAATGATGTGTTTGGCGCAGATGTGTAGCTACCAACATCTGTATAACATTCTTGACCACGATAACAAATAGAACCTGTAGCAATAGAATCTATTATTGTAAAGAATGATGTATTTGGCGCAGATGTATATACACCAATATCTGTATAGCATTCTTGACCACGATAACAAATAGAACCTGTAGCAATAGAATCTATCACTATAAAGAATGAGGTGTTTGGAGATGATGTATAACTACCAACACCAGTATAACATTCTTGTCCACGATAGCACACAGAACTTGATGCCGCAGAATATATTACAGTAAAGAATGAGGTATTTGGAGATGATGAATATACACCATCTTCAAAGAAACACTCTTGACCACGATAGCAAGTTGAACCAGAAGCAATCGAATTTATTATCTTAAAGAAAGATGTATTTGGTGCAGATGTATAGCTACCGCCTTCAGCGAAACATTCTTGTCCACGATAACATACAGAACTTGATGCTGCAGAGTATATTACACTAAAGAAAGATGTATTTGGTGAAGATGTATACACACCTGCATCTAAGTGCAAGCATTCAACACCACGATAGCAAGTTGAACCAGATGCTATTGATGAAACAATCGCAAAGAAACTTGTATTAGGAGATGAACTATAACTACCCGCATAAAAAGCACAACCTTGACCTCTGTAACAAATAGACCCCGTTGCATGGGATGATATAGCGTCAAAAAATGATGTATTTGGCACAGATGAATACACACCTATCTCAAAATCACAATCAATACCTTTATAACATGTCAATCCTGTCGCTGTTGAATGAATTGTTACAAAGAAACTTGTATTTGGAACAGAAGAATACGCACCTAACGTAATTTCACACGCTGTCGCTTTATAACAACGTGTACTATCATTACATATTGGTCTTAAATCTCTAAACCAAGGCTCCCAGTCTATTTCTATATACTCATGGTCCCTTATATCCTCGAAACCTTCAACGCAACCACTTCTTCCGTCTTTATATAATTTACGATAACACCCTGAATCATCATTACATGCATTTATCTCATACACACACGCAGGATATATTTCATTTTCTTCCAAAAGCATATTATCAGAATCTTCATCGTGGTAATATATATCCCAGTAAGGAAGTTGTATTGAACTTTCGTACAATGTGTTTGCATTTCCATTTGCATCAATTGGAGCAGCATTTATAAACGATGCATAGAAACGATTTTCTTCAGTACATGAAATCTTTTTCCAACAACGGTGATCAGGATAAGTATCTCCATCTTGATGGCAATCACCTATAATGTAAGTACAACCATCATCAACACTGACCATTTCACAATACCTGTTAGAGCATGCTGTAGATCCATTAATTGCATCTATAGCATTTTCCGGCCTCGTGTAAACACCATAACCTGGATTAACCTCTGCATAAAAATTCAAATGGAATGGATTTTCAACACCATGATTATTCAATTCGTATCCATAAGAATTATAATTTGAATCCTTTTCTACTATTTGCATCCATTTAGCATGCATTTCAGGCAATCTGTAAACAATACCTGCATCTTCAGGATGCGCGTTTATCCCACTATTATACCAGTGTCTATCCTTATTACAGCCATCCCATAAATAGCAATAGTTTTGAACTGCATTACAGTCAAAACCTTTTCCCTCATCTTCTATATCTCCAGTTGTCTTTGATCCATCCTCTAATTCATAAGAACAAACATACCTGTTTACAACATTATAATCCTCATAACTATCTTCATTCAAATCAGCTTCAATTAATGTCGTTATAAGAGCAACAGAACCATCAGATTTCCTCTCATTTGCCACACGATCGGAATCAAGGTAAGGAAGGAAGTTAACAACATTATCACTCAAAAGCTCGTTTTCATTACGATAGTATTCTTTTCCGGTACTTATTTCGTCATGATTGCAATCATATAATTGCATACAACCAAAGCCACCGCAACGTGTTTCTAGTCTGTACTTACAATGATTTCTTCCACCTTGAAGTCCTGAATTTGTATGGAAGAACCTTCTTGATTTATCGCATTCACCAAATCGACATTGATTACCTACGCCCCATTCAGCATAGTGACATCTTTCACCATATTTTACAATATTACCATAAATATCTTCAATCTCACCACCTTCAGGTGTACCATCACTATTAACCTCAACAAAACCATAAGAACAACCGCAATATTGATAATATGTAATATTACTTGCTGCACCATGACACGAATCACCATAACCAGCCAACCCTTGGCTAATAGGACATGTTTTGTAATTATATGGAGCAGAAGTTAACGCACTACAACAATCTTCTTTCTTATATAAAGCTCTAGCTTCACCTGTGGGATCATCTGCAGGTCTACCGTAACAATATGTGGCACCCGCTGCTGGATCTGGACAATCTATATATGAGCTATCACATTGGCCCTCACCGACTCCATAGAAACCATTAGTTTCACACCCAGGTTCTCCGATTCTGCAAACCTTAGCTTCGGACACCCCAACCCATAGTATCCCAAGCATAGCCGCTGTTATTACCGCCAATCTTTTAGTCATCACATACCCACTTTAAATAAAATAATATCTTTGTGAAGATAGCACGTTTTTTAGTAAATGTCAACTATTTTATATATGCGAATCGTAAAAAAAGAATTAATTTGGGGATAATTTATTTTATTTTTTCACGTAAATTTTCAAGCAAACTATCTACTCCCTTAGGTGATTTTGCGATAAACGATGTGTACTCATTGCGAGCCGTCTGTACCAAACTTACATTTTCAATTATAATATCAATAATTTTAAGCACTCCATCTTTGTCACTTACACGCCACCTAACCGTAGCTGGTTTTCCATCATCCATAGGAACCTCCGTTTTTACAAACGCTTGATTAGGATTACTTCCTATAATAACATCCTTAAATATAAATTTTTTTCCCTTAAATTCATCAAAACGTTTTGACCACGTTTTAACATTGTACTCTTTATACAAAAAGACAAATTCAACACGTTGAGCAACACTTGCCTTACGCCAATACCTACCTAAAACATAGCGACTAATAAAATCTATATCTAAATTTTCATCAAACAATTTACGAAATACTTCATTTTTCTCACTCACAGAAGCATCTGAATTAACAATTTCTTCAATCCCTTTTTTTGTTAAATTTTCCACCATAGATAAAGCTTTTTCTTTATCTATAGCTGCATTAGCAATTGTTGCCACACCTAGAAAAAACAAAACCCATAAATAAATTTTTTTCATTTTAAGTTCCTTCGTAAAAAAAATTAATATTCCATATCATCCATATCAAAATCATAATTAAATGAAGAAGTTACCTCACCTCCGCATTTTTTATACTTTGAACGATTTTGCATATATGCTGATTTAACCGCCTCGTAGTAATCAACAGAATCTTCTTCTAAGCTTTCAAGCAAAGCTAAATTTTCAGCCATTAAATTCACATACTTTAAGCCAACAGAAGAATAATAAATTGTCATAGCATCATCATCACCTGATTCATGAGCAACCCAATAAGATGGTGAAGAATAGCCATCAACAGCAAATCCTAAAGCAGACCTAGGAGTACTTGGACCAATTATCGGAAGCACAACGAAAGGACCATCCGGAACACACCATGACGACATCGTTTCATCAAAACCCGTTTTATCACGCTCTAATCCTAACTTTGTTGCAACATCATACAATCCTGCAACTCCCAATGTTGTATTTATAACAAATCGTCCAACATCATTACCTGTTGAAGAAAACTCTCCTTGCAAGATATGATTTACAGCAGAAACAGGCTCTTCTATATTATTAAAGAAATTAGAAACACGCTGACGAACATATTTATTAGTAACAGCTTTATAACCTTTTGCGATTGGTCGAACAACAAATTTATCTAATTTATTGTTAAAACTAAACATTGCACGATTATAATGCTCAAGAGCCCCATCATCAGATGAGCTTGTCGATGCGCATCCAGATAGACCAATAAAAGCAACCATTAGCAATGAAAAATATTTGTTATTCAATTTAACCCCTCTATATATTTTTTTATCAATATAGCAATTTTATTGAACAAATCAATAAATAATTTCTATGTTTTGTATGTATATTTATACATCTTTTGTTAAAATCTGCTTAATATTTCAAATGTTACAATTTAGAAATTTTTTGTGTTTTGCAAATCATAAATTAAGTGATAATATGCGTTTATGTGTTAATTTAATAGGGGTAGATATAAATGACAAATACATATACAGGTAAAATAAATCTTTTTGATTGCGCTACAGCACAAAAGGTAATTGGACAAGATAAATTTTTAAATGCACTTAAAACAGTGTTAGATCATGGTGCTTATTGTCAAGGTCCTGAAACAAGGGAATTAGAAGAAAAACTTGCACAATATTCTGGCACAAAGTACTGTGCAACATGTGCTTCTGGTACCGATGCTTTAACACTTGCACTTATGGCTTGGGATGTAAAACCAGGTGATGCCGTATTTGTTTCATCTTTTACTTTTGTTGCTTCTGCTGAATGCGTTGCTTTATTAGGTGCTACACCAATATTTATCGATTCAGATCCACATACATATAATATGGATCCAAATGATTTACAAAGAGCTATTGATGAAGTTAAAAAAGAAGGAAAATTAAACTTGAAAGCTGTTATTGCTGTAGATATTTTTGGTTCTCCTTGTGATTATGATAAGATTATGAAAATAGCTCATGATAATGGTATGAAAGTATTGGAAGATGCAGCTCAAGCTTATGGCTCAACATACAACGGTAAGAAAGCAGGCTCTGTTGCTGATATGGTTGCCACATCTTTTTACCCGACTAAACCTTTAGGTTGTTATGGTGACGGCGGTGCTACTTTCACTAATTCTGAAGAAGAATTTGAATTATTAAAATCTTGCAGAGTTCATGGTATGAGCGCTACAGATCATTATGACAATGTTCGCTTAGGTGTAACAGGACGTTTAGATTCATTCCAAGGTGCAGTTGTTTTACAAAAACTAACAATTTTTGATGATGAATTAGTTAAAAGAGCTAAAATTGCTAAAAAATATGATAATGAACTTGACGCATACTTTGGAAAACAAAGAATTTTAGATAATGCAACCTCTGCGTATGGTTTATATACTATTGATTGTGAAGACAGAGATGAATTAATGGCTTATTTAAGAGAAAATAATATACCTTGCGGTGCATATTATCCTCGTCCTGTTAATACACAAACAGCATATGCAAAATGGAATACAAGAAGCCTTCCTGTTTGTGAAAAATTATCTAAAACAGTTTTAAGTATCCCAATGCATCCATATTTGGAAGAAGATGCTCAAAACTATGTAATTAGCAAGATGAATGAATTTGCATCTAAAAAAGCTAAAAAAGTTGCTTAAAAAAAATTTTTTAAACCCCAAAACAGACGCTGTAATGGCGTCTGTTTTTTTATTTATATACTTAAAAAATTTCAAGAATTATTGATTTTTTTAAAATTGTTCACTATATTACATTTTAGGATAACTTTAGAAGGGAAAATATAGTCATGATTGAAAGTAGAGAATTTGCTAGTTATAGTAATTCAGAGGTTATAGACCAAGGTCTTAGAAATTATATGTTAAAGATATATAATTATATGGCAGGAGGATTGACTGCTACAGCTTTGGTTGCATATTTTGTTATTACAAATCCATCTATTTTTAGATTATTTTTTAATGAAATGGGTTATACAGGATTTGGATATTTAGCTTTGGTTGCACCTCTTGTTTTAATATTTGCCTTTAGCTGGGTTTTACAACGAGGAACAGTTAGTCAAGTAAAATCAATGTTTTGGGGATATTCTGCTTTAATGGGAATATCTCTTGCACCAATCTTTTTAATATATACAGGAACAAGCATTGCTAGAGTTTTCTTGATAACTGCCGCAACCTTTGGTGCTCTTAGTATTTATGGCTATACAACAAAGAAAGACTTAACCGCTTGGGGTGGCTTTTTGTTTATGGGGGTTATTGGTATAGTTATAGCTTCTATTGTTAATATGTTTATGAATAGTCATGCTATGGGATATGCTATTTCTTATATAACAGTGTTCATTTTTGCTGGATTAACGGCTTATGATACACAAAATTTGAAGTCAATATATTATGCAAATAATGTTACAGAAGATGGGGAAAATAGAGGGGCGATTGCGGGAGCGTTGTCTTTGTATTTGGACTTTATCAATATGTTTATGGCATTATTGAGACTATTTGGCGACAGAAGATAATCGTTTTAATGTTAGTTTTAGCCGGCACTGGATATAAAGTGTCGGCTTTTATTTTAAGGAGAGGAAAATGAATTGTAATTTATTAAGCACACTTGCTAAAAGACATAGTTTTTATAATATAAACAACAAGATAGATATTTCAGATAGCGAAATTGAAGATATAATAAATGGCTGTTTAGACTTATATCCAAGCTCTTTTAACTCTCAAGATTCAAGACTTATTTTGCTTATGGGAGAACATCACAAGTACTTTTGGGAGTTAGTAAAAAAGGAGCTTTTTAGAGTATCTGAAGATGATAAAAAAACTCAAATTGAGAAAAAAATCACCTCTTTTTACCTCGCTTATGGCACAATTTTGTTTTTTATTGACCCCAATATCACCTCAGAACTTCAAAAAAATTACCCCCAATATGCCCCAAATTTCCCCATATGGGCTGAACACAGTAATGCAATGTTACAATTTATGATTTGGAGTTGTTTGGCTGAAAAAAATATTGGAGCAAGTTTGCAACATTACAATCCTCTTATTGATAATATTATAAAGAAGGAATTTCAAATTAATAAAGATTGGAAATTTATTGCTCAAATGCCTTTTGGAGGAATTGTTGAAACTCCACAGCCTCATGATATAAAAAAAGTGGAAGAAAGGCTTATTATTAGGCCATAAAGTATGTCCACCTTAAATATTGATAAAAAAAATAAAAAAGGTATATACACTATGTGTGTGAATATATATTTGTGTTAATTACTTTAAAAATAAAAATTATGAGGATAGAAGATGCTTTTGGAGAAAATCTCTCTAGTTTTGATGAGATTGATGTAAGAGGCACAAAGTACTTAAAATCTTTTAAAGGAGCAGCTAAAGCAAAGCGCCAAGCATTAAAAGACATGCGGGATGGTGGATTTATTAAGAAAGAATCACAAAACGCTGATGATTATATTAATGAGAATTTGTTTGATATGATTGATAAAAATATCAAACATAAGATTATTGGTATTCGTAAGAAAAAGAGAAGATTTTGAAATTTACTAAAATTCAACATGATAAAAAGCACCTAGAAATAAATCTAGGTGCTTTTTTTGTTTATTGATATGTTGCCTCTGTTCTTATATGAACAAAGCTTTCAATTTACTATAATGAGTTAGAGTGCTCATAAGAAAAATATAGGTTAAAGGGCGGAAATGGTAGAGGATATTTTAGTTGCATAAAGGTGATTTTTGTGGTATTATATGGGTATATTATAGCTTTTAAGGAAATAGAGAGTTATGAATGATGAGAATAATAAAAAGCTAAATGAGCAGTTGATTAGGTGTTTATTAGATGACAAGATGCCTACTAATATTAAGCTTAAAAAGATGGATTATATTATTCGGCTTGGGGCGGATATCAATGCTAGTGTAAAAGAAAATGGATTTTCAATTTTGACTTTAGCAAAAATAAGGGGCGATAATGATGTTATAGAATGGCTTGAAAAAAATGGAGCTGAGATAAAATTATCGAATAAAGATGATGCTGAAAAATTTTTTAAGTCGGCAAGTGTTGAGGAAATAAATCAAGTTTTGGATGTGTTACCAGAAGGAATTGAGCTTGAATGTGATGTTGATTTGTCACATAGAAGATTAACAGAATTACCTGATTTTTCTAAAGTGGTTGTAAATGGTAATTTTAATTGTTTAGATAATTATATTGAAAATTTACAAGGTGCTCCTTGGAAGGTGAGTGGAGATTTTAGGTGTAATGCTAATAGGCTTAAAAGTTTGAATGGAGCTCCAAGTGAAGTTGGTGGATTGTTTAATTGTGCGGCAAATGAGCTTAAAACATTGGATGAAGCTCCTCAAAATGTAGGTGGTTTTGATTGTAGTTATAATCAGATAATAAGTTTAAGTGGAGCGCCTAAAAGTGTAAAAGGTGATTTTGTATGCAATAATAATAAACTTATTACGTTAAAAGGAGCGCCAAGTAAAGTTGGTGGTTATTTTGATTGTTCTCATAATCAGCTTGAAAGTTTAGAGGGAGCTCCAAGTAAAGTTGAAGGTAGTTTTAATTGTAGTTATAATCAACTTGTTAGTTTTAGAGGAGTACCAACTAAAGTAGGCAAAACTTTTGACTGTGGTAGTAATAAACTTGTAACTTTAGAAGGAGCACCAAGAGAGGTTGGGAGAAGTTTTATTTGTAGCGATAATCAGCTTACAAGTTTAGAGGGGGGACCTCGTATAGTTGAAGGAAATTTTTATTGTTTAAAAAATCCGTTGGAGAGTTTGAATGGTAAGCCTGAGGTTATTGGTGGAGCATTTTATTGTGATGAAATTAAGGGAGACGATAAACCAAAGCTAAATATGAAGGTTATGCCAAATAAAGGAAGATAGAGGGATAATCATGAGTGAGAATAATAAAAAGCTAAATGAGCAGTTGGTAAGGTGTTTATTAGATGACAAGATGCCTACTAGTATTAAGCTAAAAAAAATGGATTACATTATTCGGCTTGGGGCTTTGGTTGATACAAAGCACAAAACAGGTTATTCGCTATTGAGTTTGGCTAAAATTATGGGGGATGAAGAAGTCATTAGTTTTCTAAAAGAAAAAGGGGGAAAGGAAATTAAACCTACAAAGGATAATTTAGAAGAATTTTTTAAGAACGCAAGTGTTGATGAAATAAATAAGTTTTTAAGTGTTTTACCTGATGGATATGAACTTGAGTGTGATGTTGATTTAGCCCATAAAGGATTAGAAAATTTGCCCAATTTTTCTAAAATTGTTGTTGGTGGAAATTTTGTTTGTTGTTGGAATAAGCTTAAAAATTTAGTGGGAGCACCAAAGGAAGTTGGAGGAAAATTTGATTGTTGTTGGAATGGCATTACTTCATTAAAAGGAGCTCCTAAAAAAGTTGGAATGAGTTTTTATTGTCTGGAAAATAAATTAGAAAATTTAAAATATAAACCCCAAAAGATTGGCGAAAAAATTTATAGTGATATAGACGCTAATATAGTTAAAAGAACGGTTAAAAAGGGAGTTGATAAAATGATTGATTTATGGTTTGACAGGTGAGTATATAATGGTTGATAAAAGTAATGAAAAGTTAGATGAGCAGTTAGTTAGGTGTCTTTTAGATAAGAAGATACCTACTAATGTTAAGCTTAAAAGGAATTTCAAATTAATCAAAATTGGAAATTTATTGCTCAAATGCCTTTTGGTGGAATTGTTGAAACTCCACAACCTCATGATATAAAAAAAGTGAAAGAAAGGCTTATTATTAGGCCATAAAGTTCACCCATCTTAAATATTGACAAAAAAACAAAAAAGATATATACGCTATGTGTGTGAATATATATTTGTGTTAATTACTTTAAAAATAAAAATTATGAGGATAGAAGATGCTTTTGGAGAAAATCTCTCTAGTTTTGATGAGATTGATGTGGAAAATGCAAAATTTTTAAAAACATTTAGAGGTGCGATAAAAGCTAAGCGTCAGGCTTTAAGAGACATGAAAGAGACTGGAATGTTTGAAGAAAAGCCAAAAAATGATGATTATATCAACAATAACACTCTTGATGTGGTGCTTGATGATGTATTGTTAGTTGAGAACTTTAATAAATTCATTTCCAGTTTTCAAAAAGCAATAGCCTTGGAGCTAGATGATGTGGTATTTGACGTTATTGACAATCTTGGTTCGAATAAAAACGTTGCAATACTTGTTTTGAAATCACTTAAACCTAAGTATGTTTATAGACTTATTGAAAAAAATGATTTGAGCAACAAGGTTTGGCATAAGATTGATAGAAGCATCAAACAAAAAGTAGAGGAAATACTTTATAAAAGAAGTAGCAGTAAACGTATAAAAAATTTTATTGTTAAGTTTTGTTAATAGCTCCTCTTCTTAAGTAAGTTTATTAAAGGTTATCTCTTTTTAAGAGGTAACCTTTTTTGTGGTTATAAAATAGTATTGATTTTTTATCTTTGATGTGATAATCATGCTTAATCATATACTTAATTATTATGGAGAATTTTTATAAAACTAAAAAAATGTCCCAATTTTCGGATGAAGAATGGGAGAGTATTTGTATGCGATGTGGTAAATGCTGTATGCTCAAATACAGCTCTGGAAATGTTATTCATTTTTCTAATCGTATGTGTGAACATTTTGACTTAAAAAACGGAAGATGTTCTTGTTATAGCACTAGACTTTCTGATTCTTGTGTTAAAGTTGATTTAGAACTTCTTGAAAATAACATTGAACTTTTACCTGATACTTGTGCTTATCGCTTATTGTACGAAGGAAAAGATTTACCTTGTTACCATCCTTTAATTACAGGTGATAAAAATTCACCACTTAAAGCCGGAGCTACGGTAAAATCTTTGCCTGTATATTCTAAGTCTGAATATGAAGAGTCATATAATACTCTTTTAAAAAGGCAACGAGAAGAATATTGGGATGCTGATAAAGCGATTAAAGAAGGACATAAATGGCTTAAAAAGTATAAAATTAGATCTGTGCTAAGCTTTACTTGTCCTAAAAAACTAAACAGTAAAAAATCCCCGAATTAATCGGGGATTTTTTGTTTAGATATTAGGTTTTTAAGCAACTGCTTCTAAATCTAATACAACTTCATCAACAGAAAGTTCTGTTGCAACTTTGAATTCTAAAGCATTTGGATTTAAGTTTCCTACGTTGATAATATCTTCTAGTCCTTCTTTTAGAACTTCTTGCATTTCTTTGGAGGCTGAAATTGTTATTTTTGAAACAGCTGTTCTTTGTGATGTATTTGCAGTTGTTTTAGCTTTTCTAACCTCTGATGTGATTATTGAAGCATTATCATACAAATCACCATTTTTAGCTATTATACCCTCAAATTCATTTGATTTTGGCCAAGAGGTGCCATGAATAGAACTTGAGTTTTCTCCCCATGGTCTACACTGATATACTTCTTCTGTAATAAAAGGACAGAATGGAGCAAATGCTTTTAAGAAAGTATCTATTGTTTTCATAAGACTTGCTACCGCAGATGTATCTGTTTTAGAATATGCACGTTTCTTAACGATTTCTAAGTAATAATCACAGAAATCCCAAAAACGTTTTTCAATTAACTCTAGTGCTGAAGCATAATCGTATGTTACAAAGTTTGATGAAGCTTGTTTCATCATTGTATCCATCTTATAAAGCCAAGATTTATCCATGGGGTTTGTAATATGAGCTTCATATTCACTAACGCCTTTTAATGGGCTATTTTCAACCATTGAAAATACAAATTTACTAGCATTGAAAATTTTATTAACAAGCTTTTTGCCTTGAGCCATAATTTGTTCTTCAAAAGCTGTATCTACGCCTAATCTTGCACGAGATGCCCAGTAGCGAACAGAATCTGCACCATAATTGTCTAGTAAGTGTTGTGGTGTTACTACATTACCTTTTGATTTTGACATTTTTTTACGATCAGGGTCTAAAATAAAGCCACTAATCAAAATTTCTTTCCATGGAATTGTTTTACTATGCATAACAGCTTTTGCAATAGTATAAAATGCCCATGTTCTAATGATATCGTGAGCTTGTGGGCGAATATCAAAAGGAATTTCTAAAGCATCATTTTTTACAACATCTAACGCTATTTGTGGTGTTAAGGCTGATGTTGCCCATGTATCCATAACGTCTTTATCACCAATAAATCCATTAGGTTTTCCACGCATATCTTCTGTATAGCCATTAGGTGTATCAATCATTGGATCAACAGGAAGTTGTGAGCGTTCTGCTATGATTGGAGAATTATAATCAGGATTGCCATACGCATCTAGTTTATACCAAACTGGGAATGGAACACCAAAGAAACGTTGACGAGAAATACACCAATCTTGATTTAAGCCTTTTACCCATTCTTCGTAGCGATGTTGCATATATGATGGTTTCCATTTGATTTGGCGACCGGCTTCTATCATAGCATCTTTTTTATCAAGTAGTTTAATAAACCATTGTCTTGATGTAACAAACTCTATTGGCTGATTACCTTTTTCATAAAATTTAACCATATGAGTTAATGGTCGAGGTTCATTTGCTAAAATACCATTATCACGAAGCATATTAACAAGAATTTCACGTGCCTTTACTACTTTTTGCCCTTTTAACTCATTATATACTTCATTTGCTTTTGCTGGATTGTTAGATACAAAGGCGCCTTTTCCAAACTCTATATCCATTAGGCAACCATTTTGACCAATGATTTGTTTTAATGGTAAACCTGATTGTTTCCACCATGCAACGTCGGCTGCATCACCAAAGGTACATACCATCATAATACCTGTTCCTTTATCTTTTTCGGCATGTTCTGATGGAACTATCTCTACTGGTGTTTCAAACAATGGAACTATTGCTTTTTTACCAAAGTATTTTTGGTAACGTTCATCATCTGGATGAGCAACGATTGCAATACAAGCTGGTAAAAACTCTGGACGAGTTGTGGCAATAGTAATATAATCGTCAGTTCCTTCTACTTTGAATTTAATATCATGGAAGAAACCTGCTACTTCTTTATCTTCTATTTCTGCTTGAGCTACGGCTGATTGGAATGTTACATCCCACATTGTTGGTGATTCAACTGATGTTACATAGCCTTTTTCATATAAATCGATAAAGCTTTCTTGTGATACTCGAATTGATTTTGGACTAATTGTTGAATAACTAATATTCCAATCATATGAGTGACCGATGTTTCTAAATACATTTTCAAAAATACCTTCATCTGAAGCTGTTAAGACTTCACATGCTTCAATAAAGTTTTTACGAGAGACTTCTTTTCTTGGAGATTTGTCATTTTCTATATGTTCTAATTTGAAATTTGGGTCATAAGGAATCTCAGGATTACAAGCAATGTTATAGTAGTTTTGAACACGACGTTCTGTTGGCAAACCATTATCATCCCAACCTATTGGATATAACACTGTTTTACCACTCATACGTTGATATCTTGCTACAACGTCTGTTTGTGTGTAACTAAAGATATGACCAATATGCAAAGAACCAGAGACTGTTGGAGGAGGTGTATCGACTATGAATGTTTCTTCTCTTGATTTTGTATTATCATAGCGATAAACATTTGTTTCTTTCCAATATGCCTTACAATTATTTTCTATTTCAGGCAAGTTTATACGATTATCTAAAGTCTTTGTTTCTTTATATGACATATACGTTCTCCAAATTAAAAATTTCCTGTCAGTTATACTGCGAAAAGCTATATCTGTCAAGAATTGTTTGTAAAAAAACATATTGACTTTAAAGGTGGTTTTTATTATATCCTTTTCGATTTTATATTATTTTAAACCAAGAGTACCCGGTCAAATAATTCTCTATAAATATTCCGGTATTGTTATGGCTAGTAAAAACGACAAAAAGCAAACTTGTCCACATTGCGGTTCTTCTAATTATATTGGAGGAAGGTTTGGTGGAAAATGTTATGATTGTGGTTACCAATGGGGTAATACATAATATAACAAAAAATAGCAGGCTCCCCCGGCAGAGAGCCTGCTTTATTGCTATTTAAACTCTGTAAGAATTAGTTTACTGCATCTTGAAGAGTTTTACCAGCTTTGAATTTAGGCTGTTTACGAGCTTTGATTTTGATTGTTTCGCCTGTACGTGGGTTACGGCCTGTTGTAGCTGCACGTTTTGTAACAGCAAATGTACCGAAACCAACAAGACGAACTTCATCACCGCCCTTAAGAGCTGTTGTGATTGAAGAAATAAATGCGTCTAAAGCCTTACCTGCATCAGCTTTTGTAAGACCAGCTTCACTAGCAATGCTAGAAATGAGTTCATTTTTGTTCACTGGAGGACTCCTCATAAAAAATTAATACCATGCGAACTTTGTTCACACTTAAATTTGAGGAGATTTTTTATTTAATTTCAAACAAAAAACAATGTTATAAACAAGAAAAAGGCTAAAAAATGTAGGAAATCCGCCATTTTTGACGTTTTTTTGATTTTATATAATAAAAAATATAAAAAAAATCACTCTTTCGAGTGATTAATTTTAGCAAACAACATTCTTTGCCAAGCCTCCTAGAGAGGTTTCTTTGTAGTCACTATTTAGGTGAAGACCTGTCTCATACATAGTTTTTATGATACTATCTAAACTTACTTTATATTGTCCGCTACCACGAACTGCTAAACGACTAGCATTAACAGCTTTTATGGCTGCCATGGCGTTTCTTTCTATACAAGGAATTTGCACTAAACCTTTTATTGGGTCACATGTTAGACCGAGGTTGTGTTCCATTCCTATTTCTGCTGCATTTTCTATTTGGTTTATATTTCCACCCATTACAGCTGTTAGTCCTGCGGCAGCCATAGAACATGCTACTCCTACTTCTCCTTGACAACCAACTTCAGCGCCAGAAATTGAGGCATTAGTTCTGTATAAACAGCAAATTGCGGCGGCTGTTGTAATAAATACGATATCTGCATCTAAATCATAGTGTGCTTTTTTGTGAGCAAACCGTTGATAATAACGAATTACAGCGGGGAGAATTCCTGCTGAGCCCATTGTGGGGGCTGTAATAATTTTGCTACCAGCTGCATTTTCTTCTGCGACTGCAAACGCCCATAAATTTACCCAATCAAGT
Source organism: Alphaproteobacteria bacterium (assembly GCA_017465945.1). Classification (GTDB taxonomy): domain Bacteria; phylum Pseudomonadota; class Alphaproteobacteria; order RF32; family CAG-239; genus CAG-267. Next base: position 16,119 of record JAFTVD010000002.1, read on the forward strand.
ATATATAAAGCATCATCAAAATTGTTTTCAAAACGTTGTTGTAGGCTTTTATACATTGATGGTGCTTTGCGGTGAAGCTTTATATTTCCTGGAAGCATTCCTTCTGTTATCATGCCTTTGTCTATATTGTCTTGCATGATTTTAACTATCTTTTTTATATAATCAATTGTTTCATCTTTTGATTGTAAGGCATATTCATTTGCAAGAACAACGTCTGATATGGTTAAATTATTTGTTTTACATATGTTGCGCAATTCAGCAAAGCTTGAAAATTGATATGGAACATTTAGTGGCTGTCTTTCTATTCTTTGGTCGATTTCATCTTGACGTGCGATACTGCCGCCACCTACTGAAAAATATGTTTCCTCTAAAATTATATTGTCATTTATGTCATAGGCAATGAACTTCATGCCGTTGGAGTGTTCTTTGAGGAATATTTTCTTTTCTAGTATAAAATTTGTATCCATATTAAAAGATATTTGCTTTTTACCACCTAGTAGAAGTTGGTTGGTTTGTTGTAGATTTTCTATATGGTTTTTGCTTAAATCTAATTTATCTGCTTCATATCCTAGCAATCCATATACAACTGCATTTAATGTTCCGTGACCAACGCCTGTTAAGGCCAATGAGCCATATAAAAATACGTTTACTTTTTCTACATTATTAATATTATTTTTTAAATTACACACAAATCTGTTGGCGGCTTTCATTGGACCAACTGTATGTGAGCTGGATGGACCTATTCCTATAGCAAATATTTCTGATAAACTGTAATACATAATACGCCTTTCATTTTAATCACCGTTACGGAATATAGAACAAAAAATAAAAAAGTAAATACAAAAAAACACTCTAAAGATAGAGTGTTTTAAGGAGGAGGAGAAAGGGTAATTAACAAACAGTAATTAGAAGAACTGGCAGCTACCTACTCTCCCGCGCCTTAAGACGAAGTACCATTGGCGTTGAAGGGTTTA